>DSDT01000269.1 GCA_011048615.1 Chloroflexota bacterium
CCCTGCAACCCGGCAGCATCCTCTTCCACCCTCAACGTCTCGATCAAAAATACAGCATCGCGATGGCCCATGAACTGGCTCGCTCCATCTATTACGACGCCCTCGACCTCACCTGCCCGGACTGCGGCGCCCCTCACCCCGGCGTCCCGGCCGACGGTATGTGCCAACAGTGCCCCACCCCGTTGCAGCCAGTCCTGATCCACGAACGCCGCCGCCGTCCCGGCCAGACCCTCGCCCCGGCCGATTTGGATGCCCTGATTCGCCTGAGCGCCGGCCACCCCAACATTCTGCCGCACCGATCCATCGTCCAATACCAGGAAAGCATCTACACCGTGGTCGAACATCCCGGTCAGTGGAGCGTGCTGGTGCGAGGCCAACGCCAGAGGTCACCCGACGAGGCTCTGGCTGGCATCGTCCAGATCGGCCGCACCCTCGATTATTTGCACCAGCGTGGATTCATCCCCTCGGAGGTGGGGGGAGCCAGCATCGAAAGCCTCGTCGTGGTCGGCGGCGCGGCCGACATCCAATTCGCCGACCTGAGCACGTGTACCCGCCTGCTCTCGGACCAGCACGCCCTGCGGGCTCAGGTCAACAGCGCGATCGCCTTCCTGGCCTGGACGTTGTTCTACCTGGCCACCGGCAGCGAACTCTCCCGCGCCGACATCCAACTCGCGCCGCCCATGCTGCGCACCATCATCGAGCGGGCCATGCAGGAAGAATACGCCTCGGTGCAGGACATGCTGACCGACCTGGCCCTCCTACCGCCATCCACGCCGCCCGCCCGTTCCCTCAAACCCACCCACGGGCAGGCCACCCATCCCGGCCAGGAATACCCCCACAACGAGGACGCGGTGATCACCTTCACCTTCGACAAGGAGCAGGAAGGGCGCTCGGTGCCCATCGGCTTCTTCTTGGTGGCCGACGGTATGGGCGGTCGCGACGCCGGAGACCTGGCCAGCCGCACCGTCAATCAAATCGTGACCGACTGGATCATCCAGACCAAGGTGCTGCCCGATCTGCACAAAGCGTCGCGCCAACTGACGAGGGACGACACGACCGGTGAAATGTTGACCCAGGCCATTCAGCAGGCGAACGAGACCCTCCTGCACCACGGGCAGACCGAGGACAGCGACCTGGGCTCCACCGTCACGGCAGCGCTGATCATCGGAGACGTCGCCACCATCGCCAACGTCGGGGACAGCCGCACCTACTTGCTGCGGGATGGACGGCTGGAACAGATCACGCAGGACCACTCGCTGGTCGCTCGCCTGGTGGATGCGGGCATCATCGAACAGGAGAACGTGCGCAGCCATCCACAGCGCAACCAAATCTACCGCTGCCTGGGACACAACCCGGACATTGAGGTGGATACCTTCACGCGCTCTCTGCGGGCCGGCGACGTGTTGGTGCTGTGCTCCGATGGATTGTGGGAAATGGTCCCCGACGACGAGATCCATCACATCGTCGGACACGCCCGCAGCCCGCAAAAGGCGTGCGATGCCCTGATCGGGGCAGCCAACCAGGCCGGCGGCAGGGATAACATCGCGGTGATCGTCGTAGAGATGGAGTAGCTATGCGAAGCCGCCGTATTTACGTCATCGTCCAACAGACAACTGACAGTTGATTTGGAGCATAGATAGAAATGAACACTTGGAGCGGACAAATCATCGGCAGCTATCAAATCGGTGAGGAAGTCGGCCAGGGGGGCATGGCGACGGTCTACCGGGCCTACCAGACCCAACTGGAGCGCTGGGTCGCCATCAAGATCATGCACACCGCGCAGGCCAGTGGTACCGAGTTCCTGACCCGGTTTCGCCGCGAGGCCCGCGCCGTCGCCGCGCTGCGCCATCCCAACATCCTGAACATTTACGACTATGGAGAGGAGCGCGGCATCGCCTACATCGTTATGGAGTACATCGAGGGCGGCACGCTCAAAGCTCGACTGACTGGCCAGCCCATGGAATGGCCGGACGCCGCCACGTTGATCATCCCGGTGGGGCATGCGCTGGCTTACGCCCATTCGGAGGGCGTCGTCCACCGGGACGTCAAACCGGCCAACGTCCTCCTGGCCCGCTCCGATTGGCCCATGCTGGCCGACTTTGGCCTGGTCAAGATCGTGGGCCACCAGCGCGGCATCACCCGACCGGGCGTCACCATCGGCACCCCGGCCTACTTTTCACCGGAACAGGCGGCCGGCGGCGAGGTGGATCACCGCACCGATGTCTACAGCCTCGGCATCGTGCTGTACCAACTGCTGACCGGACGGCTGCCCTTCGAGGCCGACTCTCCCATCGAGGCCATGCTGCGCCGCCTGCACGACTCGCCCCCTCCGCCCCGGCAGCTCAACCCCCACATCACCCCGCAACTGGAAGCCATCCTCCTGCGCGCCCTGGCCCGAGACGTCGAAACCCGCTATCCCACGATGCAGGACCTGGTGAACGACCTCTCGCGCGTGCCGGGGTCTACAGGCCGCGTGACCCCACCCTCCCTGGCGACCAGCGCGCCGGCCGCCACCGCCCGCCTGGGAACGCTCTCACCGGTAGCCGGTCCTCGCCTGATCGTCGCCGGGACAGGAGCCGTGCTGACCCTCCCTCAACAGGGCGAGGTATTGATCGGCCGAGCTGACCCTCAAAGCACCCGCCAACCGGACGTGGACCTGGGGACCCACGGGGCTCGACAGGCCGGCGTCTCGCGTCACCACGCCCGGCTGCTCTACTATCCCGATGGCTGGCTGTTGGAAGACTTGAACAGCACCAATGGCACGTTCTTGAACAGCGCTCCCATATCGCCGGGACAGCCTGTCCGCGTGAGCACAGGCGACATCCTGCGCTGTAGCCAGCTGACTTTGATATTTTACGAGGAGTAACGATCCTCTGACGAAAGGATACCTATGCTGACACCAGGAACCGTCCTACAGAACCGCTATCGCATTGTCTCACAATTGGGGCAAGGCGGAATGGGCGCCGTCTATCGGGCCTGGGACATGCGGCTGAGCGTCCCCACCGCCCTCAAAGAGATGACCCCCCAACCAGGATTGGACTCCCAGACGTTGGGCCAGTTGCGCGACCAATTCCGCCAGGAGGCGACGGTGCTGGCCGTCTGAACCATCCCCACCTGGTGCGCGTCACTGACTTTTTCGAGGAGGAAGGCAACGCCTACCTGGTGATGGACTTTGTGGAAGGACAGAGCCTGGCCGATCGCATCACCCACCGCGGCGCGCTGCCAGAAACCGAGGTCCTGGCCTGGGCCGAACAGCTGCTGAGCGCTCTGGCCTACTGCCACCGGCAGGGAATCATCCACCGCGACATCAAGCCGCAAAACGTCATCATCCGCTCCGACGGCCAGGCGGTGCTGGTGGACTTTGGGCTGGTCAAGCTTTGGGATCCCAGCGACCCGCACACCAAGACCGTGATGCGGGGGATGGGGACGCCCGAGTACGCCCCGCCCGAACAGTACGAGGCCGACACGGGCCACACCGATCCATGCAGCGACATCTACAGTCTGGGCGCCACCCTCTACCACGCCCTGGTGGGTCAGGCCCCCCTGACGGCCACCCTGCGGATGGCCACGCCGGAAAAGTTCACGCAAGTACGGACTCTGAATCCCAACATCAGTTCTGCCACAGAGACGACGGTGATGAAAGCCCTGGAGCTGGCCCGGTCCAAACGCTGGCAGAGCGCGGATGAGATGTCCGCCGCTTTAGCCGGTCGCGCCCCCACCCCGTCCCCCCCTCCACCCGGCGACAGGACCGAGGTTCTGCCCGGCGTTCAACCCGTGACGCCGCCAACGGCCCAGCCAGCGGTCCAGGCCGCCGCCCCACCTCGTACCCGCCGGCCAGTCTGGCTCTGGATTCTGGGAGGGGTGGCTGTACTGGGCATCCTGATATGTCTCGGGAGTGTGTGGGGCATGAGAGAGTTAGTCCGCTTCGGACAGGCCGTCGAAACGACCACGGCCGAGGCCCAACTTGCGGCTATGGCGACCGACCAGGCCCACGCGACCGCCACCTCGGAAGCGGTGCAGCGAGCGGCAACCGCCCAGGCGGCAGCGACGACGGCCGCCCAGTCCCTGTCGGCGACCGCCACCGCCCAAGCCCAGGCGACCGCCACCGCCCAAGCCCAGGCGACCGCCACCGCGCGGGCCAGGCAGGCGACCTCCACTCCTCAACCGTCGGGCCCCACCGCCACTGCCCAGGCCTGCATTCACCGCACTGCCCTGGCCCCGGACGATTGGGCCGTCATCCTCTGCGATCCCTTTGACAGAGGGGCCAACGATTGGTCCATCGGTGAGTACGAGGGCGACCTGATCTCGGGCGCAAGGCGCATCGAGAATGGCAAGTACCTCTGGGAGGGCACCGCCAACGACGGCGTGATCTGGTGGTCCATCCCAGAGATCGCCAACTTTTCCGATGTCTACCTCACAGTCGAGATCCAACACATGGGCGGAGCCGAGGATGGACAATATGGCATCATCTTTAGAAGAGCGAACAGCGATAACTATGGGCTGTTCAAAATTCGAGACAATCAACAATTCAAGTTCTCCATCCGGCACGAGGGAGGGTGGGAGACGGTGATCGCTTGGACCGAGAGCACGGCGATCCGGCCCGGCGAGATCAACCGGCTGACGGTCCTGGCCGAAGGTGATCACTATACCTTTTACATCAACGACCAGTACATTGATGATACGTACGATGCCCGGTTGGAGGCGGGACAGGTCGGGGTAGCCATCGAACTCGTCGCCGGGGGGGATGCAGGGACATTCGAGTTCGACAATTTTGAGGTGCGCGCCCCGTGAGGCGTGGAGGGTCAGGCGTCACAGTCAGGCATGAAAGGGGGTTCCGATGAGATGTCCAAGCTGCGGCCTCGAAAACCGCGCCGACGCTCGCTTTTGTAAGCAGTGCGGTCAACCTTTACCGCCGCCCGCGGACTCCACGCCCCCACCGGCGCTCACCCCATCCACCGTCTGCCTGGCCTGCGGGGCCACAGCCAAAGCGGACGCTCGCTTCTGCCCGCGCTGTGGCAAGCCGCTCCCCGCAGAGCCGCCGTCTGCTCCCTCTCCTATGTCGAAAACGATCCCATCCATGCCCACCGCGCCATCCTCCTATGCCACGCCGCCATCGCTGCCCCCCCCCCCCCC
>DSDT01000172.1 GCA_011048615.1 Chloroflexota bacterium
AATTCCCGTTATGGAGTTCGTAGTAGCGACTTTAGTCGCTGTTTGCGCAATAGAAGCGACTAAAGTCGCCACTACGAACGTCAAATGTGTGACGGCGATGCTAAAACGGGAATTGCTGCCAGAGTGAGAGCCTGGGTTTTTGGCAAAACCTGGACCCTGACCTAGATCACGCCCAGCTCCCGCGCTACCCGCTCAAAGATCGCCAATCCCTGATCCAGATCGTCGCGCGTGTGGGCGGCGGTGTTCATCACCCGGATGCGGGCCGCGCCCTCCGGCACGGTGGGGAATCCGAGCGCCATGGCAAAGACGCCGTACTCGAACAGTTTGGCGCTGAACGCTTTCGCCAGCTTGACGTTGCCCAGCATCACCGGCACGATAGGCGTTTCCGTGTGGCCGGTGTCTATGCCCAACGCCTGGATGCCGGCCTTGAAATACTCGGCGTTCTCCCACAGCTTTTCCACCAATTCAGGATGGCGCTCGACATGGTCCACCGCGGCCATGCAGGCGGCGGTGTCGGCCGGGGTGAGGGCGCTGGAAAAGAGATTCGGCCGCGCCTTCTGGCGGATATAATCCACCACCAGGCTGCTGCCGGCGATCACGCCGCCCATCACGCCAAACGCCTTGGAGAGCGTCCCGATCTCGACATCGAACTGGCCCTCCAGCCCAAAGTGGGCCACAATGCCGCGCCCCTGGCCCAACACCCCCTCGCCGTGGGCGTCGTCCACCATGGTCATCACACCGTGCCGGGCCGCCACCTCGTACAGTTCGTCCAATGGCGCCACGTCGCCGTCCATCGAAAAGACACCGTCGGTGACCATCAACCCGCGCCGATAGTTCGGCAGGTGCTCCTCGATCTTGGCCTCCAGATCGGCGGCGTCGCAGTGCTCGTAGACGATGATCTTGGCCCCGCTCAGCCGCGCCCCGTCAATGATCGAGGCGTGGTTGAGGCGGTCGGAAAAGATCACGTCCTGCTGCCCCGTCGCGCGATCCCGGCCCACCAGCGGCGGGATGGCGGCCTGGTTGGCGCAGAAACCGCTCTGCACCAGCAGCGCCGCCTCGACCCGCTTGAACGCGGCCAACCGCCCCTCGCACGCGATGTGCAGCCGCTGCGTCCCGGCGATGGTGCGCACCGCCGCCGGCCCCACGCCCCACTCGTCCACCGCCTGCTTGGCCGCGGCCTTGATCTCGGGATGGTTCGCCAGCCCCAGATAGTTGTTGGTGCACAAGTTCAACACCTTCTTACCATCCACCACCATCCAGCCGCCGGCCGGCGAATCCATCGTGCGGATATTGATGTACCGCTTCTCCGCCTGAGCCGCGGCCAATTCCTCGCGCATAAAATCCAGTTTATCTGCCACTGTCACAACTCCTTTCATCATCCTGCTACAATTTACCTTCAGCGTGACGCTGTCCCAATTTCTTCAGCATGTCCGCTACCATCGCCGGCAGATCGTACTCCGGCCGCCAGCCCCACTCCTCGCGGGCGGCGCGGTCGTCAATCGTGCGTGGCCAGGAATCGGCAATGGCCTGCCGAAAGTCCGGCACGTACTCGCAGACAAAGCCGGGGATGTGTTGCTGAATCTCGGCCGCCAGCTCGGCCGGGCTAAAGCTGAAAGCGGCCAGGTTAAAGTCGGCGTGGTGTCGGAGACCGAACAAGTCCGCCTCCATCAGATCAATAGTGGCCTTGATACAATCCGGCATGTACATCATCGGCAGGACCGTGTCTTCTCGCAAGAAACAAGTGTACCGCCCGTGTTGGATCGCCTCGTAAAAGATCTCCACCGCGTAATCGGTGGTGCCGCCGCCGGGCAGGGTCTCGCTGCTGATAATGCCTGGATAGCGCACACCACGCACGTCCAGCCCGAAACGGTGGAAATAATAGTCGCACAGCAGTTCCCCTGCCACCTTGGTGACGCCGTACATCGTCTTGGGTCGCAGGATCGTCTCCTGGGGCGTGTCGTCGCGGGGGGTCTCCGGCCCAAAGGCGGCGATGGAACTGGGACAAAAGAGGCGCGCCATCTGCCGCTCGCGGGCCACTTCCAACACGTTGTACAGGCCGTTGATGTTGACGTCCCAGGCTAGCTGGGGTTTCTGCTCACCGGTGGCGGAGAGGATCGCTGCCATGTGGTAGATGGTGTTGATGCCGTACTGATCCACCAGCGGCTCGATGGTCTCCCGCCGAGAAACGTCAATGAACTCGAAAGGCCCCGAATCCCGCAGCGCGGGGGTGGGCGCTGTCCGATGACCGGTCGCCACGACGTTATCGCCGCCGTACCGGGCGCGGAGCGCCAGGGTCAGCTCGGAGCCGATCTGACCGCAGGCGCCAGTGACGAGAATTCTGGTCACGTCGCTTTTTGACACTGAGATACCTCCTTAATGTAAATCTGATTGAATGGACAAACGAAACGAGCACCCACCCGCCAGAGCGGGGATGGCGCTCGTCTTAGGTCTATGGACGGTAGTGCGTACACGGGCCAGAGTATAGCACACATGCGCCCTTTTTTCAATTGCTAAGCGGTGTGCTATAATAGGCGCGACGTAGGTGCGTCGCACCTGGCAGCCTGATGGAAGGAGAGACGGATGGAATTCGAGTACGTGACCGCGACGGATATGGACCGCGCCTGGCTCAACTTTGAGCTCGACCTGCCCCTGGAAGTCGAGCCGGACGGCCCGCCCAACCCCTTTTACGTGAACCGGCCCGGCAACCCGGTGGCCGAGTTGGAACAGGCCCTGCTGGCCCCCTTTTACCGCATGCCCAAGTACTTTTTCTCCGGCCACCGGGGCTGCGGTAAATCCACCGAGCTGCGCCGCCTGGCCGTCAACCCCGAGATCCGCGCCAAATACTGGCCGATCCATTTCACCATCCGGGACGAGGCCGACGTCAACAACCTGGATTACCGGGACGTACTGCTCGCCATCGGCGGGCAGATCTATCGCCAGTACCGGGCCGGCGGGGGCCGGCTGCCCAAGCAGTTGCTGAGCGAGCTGGACCAGTTCCGCGGCCAGGTGGAAAAAGAGATCACCATCACCCCCGGCCGATTGGCCGGGAGCGAGGTCGAGGGGAAGCTGGACGGGTTCTTTGCCCAGGCCGGCCTCAAGCTCAAGCTGGAGCCCAGGGTGCGCACCGCCGTCCGCCAGGTGATCGAGGCGGACATCACCGGGCTGATCGAGCTGCTCAACACCGTCTCCACCACCATCTATGCCAAGACAGAACGTTGGCCGCTGGTGCTGATCGATGACCTGGACAAGCCCGACCTGGCGCGGGCCTGCGAGATCTTTTACGACCATCGGGGTGTGATGCTCCAGCCGAACATCGCCATCGTCTACACCGTCTCCAGCCCGCTCTTTTACAGCCCCCAGTTCGAGGCGATCCGCGACCAGGCGGTCTTTTTGCCCAACGTCAAGCTCCATCCCCGCCGCCGGGCGGACGAGCGGGACGCGGACGGCTACTGCACCATGGCGGATTTCGTCCACCGGCGCGTCCACCCCGACCTGATCGCACAGGACGCGCTGGACGAGGCGATCCAAATTAGCGGCGGCGTCTTTCGGGAGATGTGCCGCGTGATGCGCTACGCCATCGGGCGGGCGCGGGTCAAGGCCGCGTCGCGGATCGAGCTGGACGACGTGCAGCGGGCCGGGTCCGAGATTCGGAACGAGTACCGCCGCATCCTGACGGCCGAGCAGCGGGCGCTGCTGCGCGAGGTCCACGCCCACAACCGGCTCGACCACCCCGACGCGCTGGCCCCGCTGATGCAGATGTTGGCCGTGCTCGAGTACCGGAACGACGAGAACTGGTGCGACGTCCACCCGGCGCTCCTGCCGCTGCTGGCCGAGGGGCTGGTCGCCCGTGAGCGAGATGATGACTGAAGAATGGCCCGCCAGGGATGAACTGGACGAGCCGTTCGCCCAGCGGGTCGAGCGGCTGAAGCAAGAACTCGCCCTGGCGCTGCGCTGGGACCGGCCGGCCATCCTGCTGACGGTCTACCGCTCCGCCTTTGTGCGCGCCGACGCCGAGCGGGCGCTGGAAGCGTGGCTGCGCGAGCAGGGCCAGGCCACGGCCCGGGTCGAGGTGCGCGCCCCCGACGACCCCGCCGCCGACCTGCCCCGCGCTCTGGCCGCGCAGGCCGAGCGGGCGGGCGGGCGGACCGTCTTTTTCGTCTCCGGGCTGGCCCAGGGCGCGCCCACCACCTGGAACAGCCTCAACGTGCGGCGCGAATACCTGGTGGAGGGCCGGGTGCGGGCCGTCTTTTGGCTGACGGAGGGGGAGGCGGCCGTGCTGCCCTGGCAGGCGCCCGACTTTTGGTCCTTTCGCCACCGCTCGGTCGAGTTCATCGAGCCGCCGGAGATGGGCCGGGCCGCCGAGCAGGCCGGGCAGTTGGCCTGGGAGGGCTTCCGGGAGCGGCTGCCGCCGGGGGAGCGGCGGGCGCGCATCCGGCTGCGAGGAGACCTGCTGGCCGAACTGCCCGCCACGCCGGAGACCGCCCCCACCCGGGCCGAGCTGCATTACACCCTGGGCGGGCTGCGCTACTGGGAACGGGATTACGAGCCGGCAGGGGAGCATTTTCGGGCGGCCCTCGAGTTGGCTGAACAGTTAGGAAACACCGAACTCCAAACCTGGGCGTTCAACGGCCTGGGCAACGTCTACAGCGCCCTGGGCCGCCACGACGAGGCGCTCGCGGCCTACCGCCGCGCGGTGGAACTCGACCCCGACTATGCCACCCCCCACAACGGCCTGGGCAACGTCTACAGCGACCTGGGCCGCCACGACGAGGCGATCGCGGCCTACCACCGCGCGGTGGAACTCGACCCCGAGGACGCCTACCCCCACAACGGCCTGGGCACAGTCTACGCCGCCCTGGGCCGCTATGACGACGCGGTCGCCGCCTTCCAGCGGGCCATCCAACTCGACCCTGACGACGCCCCTCACAACGGCCTGGGCAACGTCTACCGCGACCTGGGCCGCCACGACGAGGCGATCGCGGCCTACCGCCGCGCGGTGGAACTCGACCCCGAGGACGCCTACCCCCACAACGGCCTGGGCAACGTCTACAGCGACCTGGGCCGCCACGAGGAGGCGCTCGCGGCCTACCGCCGCGCGGTGGAACTCGACCCCGCCCTCGCCCAC
>DSDT01000284.1 GCA_011048615.1 Chloroflexota bacterium
AGTTCCTCGACAAAGTTGGTCATCAACTGTTCCGAGTAGGCGATCAGGTCCGAGTCGCCGTAGCCGTAGCCGGTGTTGCCGATGAACGTCGCGCCCCGGCCCAAGAAGGCCTGCGCCCAATCGGTGGTAGAGACCGGATCGAACTTTTCGTCGGGTACGTTGAGACCCGAGTGGCAGCCGACGGAAAAGACCCAATCGCCCGTGAAATCAGTCACGGCGGTCGTCACCTCGGTGGCGAGGACGTGGGACGGGTCGTTGGGGAAGAGGCTGAAATGCTGAAAGTGGGCGTTGAGCGAGTTCAAGTCGTGGCCGGCGGGGGTGAAGAAGGCGTCCCGGAAATCGTCGGCCGTCCAGTGGTCGTTGATCAGGCCGGTGATGGGATAGACCCCCTGGGCGCGCAGCGTCGTGCTGATAGCGGCGGCCTGGTCTATCAGGAAATCGTAGCCGGTGACGAAGGCGTCGACGGGGTAGAGAGTGGGATGGGCCAGGAAATCGTCTATGGCGGCGGCGATCTCGGCTGGCGTCTCCACCAGCCGCCCGATGGCGAGCTGCGGCAGGTACAACTCCCGTCCGCGCCAGGGCAGGGGCAGCAGCCCCACATAGTAGTCGTCGGTGAAGAAATAGCGCAGGGCCATGGACTGGTGGAGCGTCGTGTTGGCATAGGTCCAGCCGGCGTAGGTCCGTTCGTTGGAGACGAGGGCCTCGTCGCGGATGCGGCGATGGGGGATGACGCGGTCGTCGCCGACGATGACCAGATGCTCGAGATTGGGGTAGGCCGGCGCCAGGCGGTAGAGGAGCGACTTGATGTTGGCCGCGACGAAATTGGCGGCCAGGGGATTGTCCGGCTGCTCGTCCCACACCCAGTAGGCAAAGTTGATGTCCGGGTAGTTGTCAAGGTGGACGATCCGCCCGGCGACGTCGGGATGGGCGGCCAGGGTGTACAGGCGGTCAACGAGGCCGGTGGCGGTGATGATAAGGGTGTCGCCGCCGCCGCCATAGAGCTGCAGGCGCGGCAGGTGGGCCAGGATCAGCGTGTGGACCGAGGTGTCGGTGGGGGGCGTGGTAAAGGTGGTGGGGATGGTGTAGGTGATGGGAGAGTAGATCTGGACCGGTGACCCGATGAGGGCGGTCAGGGTGTAGGGCTGCCCGACCGCCTCCTCGGTGTGGCCGCTGACGGCGACGTAATAATCGCCAGCCAGCTCGTGCACCTCATGGACGATCTGCTCGGTGGCGGTCAGCGGGTTGGCCGAGACGCCGATCAGCGTGCCAATGTTGCCGATCTGCCCAATGTTGCCGATCTGCCCAATGTTACCGATCTGGCCGATGTTGCCGATCTGCCCGATGTTGCCGATCTGGCCGATATTGCCGATCTGGCCCAGGTCCATCAGGTCGCCAATGTTGCCGATCTGGCCGATATTGCCGATCTGGCCGATATTGCCGATTTGGCCGATGTTACCGATTTGACCGATGTTACCGATCTGCCCAATGTTGCCGATCTGGCCGATGTCGCGCAGTTGACCGGTCTCCTCGTCCACCTCCGGAGCGAACAGGAACAGGTCATAGTCCTCGGTCAGGTGGCTGAGGGTGACGGTGAGGGTGGAGCCGGGCAAGGGCACGTTGATCTTGTACCAATCGGCGCCGACCGAGGTCTCGGCTGCGCCTGTGACGGCCTGGCCGGATTCGACCGGCTGGGCGGTCTGGCGGGAAAAGCCCTCCAGGAATTCGTCGGTGATGGTGATGACCTGGTTCAGGGTCACGCCGGTGGCGGTATAGACCTGGCCGCGGCCGAGGGGCCAGCGCACGACGACGGTCACCGGCCCGGCATAGGCGCCGAATCCAAACTCGACCGGCAGGCTGTCCTGTGAGTAAAAGCCCGATCCGCCGTTCGCCACACGGAACTGGGTCAGTCCGCCGCCCATGACCTGCACCCGCGCGCCGATGGCGCTGGACTGGTTGTAGACGCCCACCAGCTTGATGTGCAGCCAGTGCCCGCCGCGCCCCGCCAGCCGGTTGCGGTAGAGCAAGTTCGGCTCGTTCTCCCGGCCCACGTACAGGTCGAGGAATCCATCCCCGTCGTAATCGCCCCAGGCCGCGCCGCTGGCGTTCCACCCCTCTTGCAGGTTGGTCAGGTGTCCCGCGTCGCTGAAGGTGCAGCCTGGTCCGGCCGCCGGGCCCTCGTTGCGGTAGAGCTTGTCCGGGCCGTCGGTGTCCCCGACGTACAGGTCGAGCCAGCCGTCGTTATCAAAGTCGGCCCAGGCGGCGCTGCGGGCCGCGGTCGTGAGGTTCACCCCGGCGGCAGCGGCGACCTCGGTAAAGGTCCCATCGCCGTTGTTCCGGTAGAGGGCGCTGGACCCGTCGGCAAGTCCGTTGGAGACGAACAGGTCCAGATCGCCGTCGTTATCATAGTCGGCCCAGGCCGGGCTGGTGGGCCCGAACCCGGCGCTGTTCACGCCGCTGGCGGTCGCCACGTTGACGAACGTGCCGTCCTTCTGATTTCGGTACAGGGCAAACCCGTTCGGGGTGGCGACGAACAGATCCGGCCAGCTATCGTTGTTGGCATCCCCCCACGCCAGGCCAGAGTTGCTGCGCACCGGGGCCGCGACCCTGGCCGCGGCGCCGACCTCGGTAAAGGTCCACTGGCCGAGCACCCGGCGGTCGTTGCGGAACAGCCGGCTGGGCTGACCGCCCGAGACGCCGACGAACAAGTCCACGTCGCCGTCCCGATCATAGTCGGCCCAGGCCACGCCCTCCGGGTTGCCGGATGGGATGATGCCGACGCTGCTCGCCACATCGGTGAAGGTGCCGTCACCGTTGTTGCGGAACAGGTACCACCCGCTGCCGCTGGCAAAGAAGACGTCCAGATTGCCGTCCAGATCGAAATCGGCCCAGGCGGCGGCCGGACTGCTGCCATCGAGACTGATGCCAGCACTGGCGGCCACGTCGGCAAAGGGCAGCTCGCCGCTGTTTTCGTACAACCGTGAGGGGGCGCCCTCGTTAGCGACGAATAGATCGGCGTCCAGGTCGCCGTCGAAATCGGGCCAGGTCACGCCAAAAGTGCGCGCGCTGTCGGCTACGCCGGCCGCTGCCCCCAGCTCCTCAAAGTACGGCGCGATGACGTTCAGCGCGCCAAAGAGCACGTCGGACTGGCCATCGGGATTGACGACGGTGACGTACCGCAACCCTACGCTGGCCGTGGGGGCGACGCTGACGCGGATCGTCAGCCGGGTCTCGTCCTCGAAGGCGACATCGCCGACGGTCACACCCCCGCCGCTGATGGTGACGGTGGGCAGGTCGATGAATCCCGCGCCAGAGATGGCGATCTCACCGCTGACCCCCTGAGCGATTTTGTCCGGGCTGACGTCCGAGATGGTGGGAGGCGGGGGCGGAGTGACAAAGACCTCGAAGCCGCCGACGAGGGTGAAGGACTGACCGTCGTAATTGACGACGGTCACGTCGTGCGGCCCGCCCGGCGCGTCGGTGGCGACGTTGAGGTAGACCTTGAGGCGGGTGGTGCTGATGAACTGGGTGCTGACGACGGTGATGCCCGGCCCAAAGCCGACGGTCAGGGGGGCGTTGTCGCGGAAATGCTGCCCCCGGATGGTGACGCCCAATCGGGTGGTGCCGGTCACGGTGCCGGTGGGGGAGAGGCTGGAGACGATGGGCCGCGGGCCGGAGAACTCGCTGCTGTTGCCGCTCCCGTCGGTGACGGTGGCGTGGACCGTGGCGCCGGTGAAGGCGCTGCCCTTGTTGAACGTCCAACTGCCGCTGCCGGAGGCGATGACCGTGCCCTCGTACCAGCGGCCCTCGTCGGCGGCGTCGGAAAAGAGCTCCACCGTGCAGCCGGCGCAGGCCGTGCCGGAGGCGCTGCCGGCCGTGGCATTGAAGGTCGTGACGACCGGTGCGACGACGCCGTCGTTGGCGCCGCCGGTCAAATCGATGCCCAGGCCGGGGTGGCTGTGGATGCCGTTTTGGCTGATGCTGTTTTCCGCCGTGCTGCTCCCCTCCACGCGGACGCCGCCGGCCTGGTTGAAGGCGATGGTGTTATCGGCGCCCACCGTGTTCTGGCTGGCTCCGCCAGAGATATAGACCCCGGCCCCGCTGTTGGGGAGCGGCCCACTGCCGCTCTCGTTGACGCCGATCAGGTTGCCACGCATGGTATTGCCGGTCGCGTCGTCCCCCCACAGGCTGATGCCAGGCCCGTCGTTGCCAGAGATGAGATTGTCGGCGATCAAGTTGTCCGCGCCGTCGACGACGATGACGCCGTTGTCGCCGTTGCGCAAGGCCGCTGCCCCGGTGATGTCGGGGCCGATCCAGTTCCCCTGCACCGTGTTCCCGTCGCCGAGCAGCCGGACACCGGCCCGGGGCGGGGGCGGCCCGCCGCAACTGTTGCCCGAGATCAGGTTGCGCGCGCTCTCCGTCGAGCCGCCGATCAGGTTGCCGGAAGCGCCTTCTATCTCCACGCCGGCCATCCCGTTGGGGATCGCCGCCGTGCCGGCGGCATTGGTGCCGATCCGGTTGCCCTGGACGACGTTGTCGGCGGCGCCGTTCGAGATGGCGATGCCGCCTCCACCGGCGTAACTCACGTCGGGCGGGCCGCAGAACAGGTAGCCGTTGCCCGAGATCAGGTTGCCCTCGCCGGGCGCCGTGCCACCTATGCTGTTTTGGGACGCGCCGTTGGTGATGACCACGCCCCAGCCGTCGGTAGTGCTGCCGTTGCCCAATGAGGCCGCGCCGCTGGCGTCGGTGCCGATATAGTTGCCGGAAATGGCGTTGTACAGCGTGCCGCTGCCGCTGAGAGAGACGCCGTTCCCATCGTTGCCGCTGATGACGTTCCGCTCGCCCGCTGCGTCGCCGCCGATCAGGTTGTAGCTGCTGCCGTCCTCGACGTGGATGCCGCTGCGCTGGTTGGGGAGCGCCGCCGTCCCAGCCCCATTGACGCCGATATAGTTGCCGCTGATGGTGTTGTTCGCTGCGCTGCTGTCCCCAATCCACACGCCCTCCCGGTCGTTGCCGCTCAAGAGATTGCACTCGCCGGTGCAGGCCCCGCCCGGCGACCCATTGACCCCGCCGATGGTGTTGTTGGACGCACCCTGGATGGACACGCCCTCGTAACCGTTGCCCAG
>DSDT01000238.1 GCA_011048615.1 Chloroflexota bacterium
CCACCACCCTGCGGGATCCCGATGAGATGCTCACAGTGGTTCTCGACACGGTACTGTCCACCCTGGACGCAGATGCCGGTTGGGTGATTTTGCCCGGCTGTTCACCGGATGCCCCCCCCCACGTCGGCATCCAACGCCAACGGACCTCTGCCCCACCTCCGGCAGCCGACGATTTGGCGTCGCCACCGTTCAACTGCCCCATCCATACCACCTGGCTGACCAAGGAACACGCCTGTGCCGAACCCCGCCCTCAGCTCACTGACGCGTGTCAATGCCCCCTCTCCCAGGGAATGGCCAGCGTCATCGGTATTCCCTTGTGCGCCGGAGATGCCGTCTTGGGCGTGATGGGGATCGCTTGGCGCGCTCCCCACGCCCACGCAGCATCGGACCAGGCCCTGATGACGGCCATCGGACAGCAAGTCGGGTTGGCACTCCGCAACGCCAAACTCTACCAGTCTGCCCGCCAGACCGACCGCCTGCGCGTGCTCAACGAACTGGACCAGGCCCTATCTGCCACCCTGAACCCGGAGAAAGCGGCCGCAATCACCCTCCAGCATATCGCCAATGCTCTGGACGCTCCGTGCGCGGCCTTTTTTTTGATCCCGCCGCCGACCGAGCCATCCTTCCCACAGGTCTATACCCTAGAGCAGGGTTGGATCGACCTACAGACCGAAGGGGACATCCACGGGTTACAAGCCCTCATCCAGCGTCTAGAGCAGGAACGCCAAGCCATCCACCTGTCCGGCAGTGATCTGGCCGCTTTTAGCCAACATCACGACGCGCCCACGCGATGGGATTCCAACGGGCTGGCCATCCCGATCTGGGGGGATGAGGGACTGGTCGCCATTCTGGCCCTGGGAGGATGCCCTGCGAACTGCCCCCTGACGGACGAGGACCACGCCCTGGCATGGTCGGCCGCGAACCGGGCCGCACAGGCCATTAAAAACGCCCATCTATACCGGGCCAGCCAGGAACAATCCGCCCGCCTGTCCACCCTCAACACCATCAGCGCGGCCGCTGTTTCATCTCTGGAACTGGATACGATGCTGCATCAGGTCCTAGAATTGACCACCCAGGCGCTCGACGCGGACGCCGGGTCCATCCTGGTGCGCGAGCCATATACTGGCGACATGGTCTTTGTGCTCACATTGACTGAGCAGATTGCATCTCAACGCAATCTGCGCCTGACCCCAGACCAAGGGATCGCCGGCTGGGTTGCTCGACACGGTCAATCCGTCCGGGTGAACGATGCCCAGCAGGATCCCCGCTGGCACGCTGGCATAGACGCCATCACCGGTTTCGACACCCACTCCCTGATGTGCACACCGCTGCGACATTATGGCGAGATCACCGGCTTGATCGAAGTAGTCAACAAACGGAAGGGCGTGTTTACCGATGAGGACTTGCACTTGCTAGAGGCGGTATCTTCCATCGCGGCCGCTGCGCTGGAAAATGCCCGTCTCTACATGGCCGCCAAGTCTCACGCGGCCGAGCTGGCCCTGCTGAACGAAATTGGGCTGGCCGTGACATCCACCCTCGATTTCTCCACAGTGGTTCACGCAGCCCTCTCTCAGATTCAACGGCGCTTCCAGGCAGAGCTCGTCTCCCTGCTTCAAACCGACCCTCAAACAAATGAATTGTATTTTGTACGCGCCTTGTTAGGCAGACAACCGATCGAAATCCCTATGCGCTTGCAGTCGGAAGAGGGAGTCGCCCATTGGGTGCTGACGCACCGCCAACCAGTACTGATTGAAAACGCACACCAAGACCCACGCTTCACGGACTGGATATACCAATACATCGGCGTCGAGGCTCGTGGAATGATGGTCGTCCCCCTCATCGCCCGAGAACACCTCATCGGCATCATCGAGGTTGTCAGTACTGAACCCGGTATCTATCTCAAGGGCGAACTCGATACCCTGCAAGCCATCAGCTCTACCCTGGCGATAGCTCTGGAAAACGCCAGTCTCTACGACGAGTTGAAAACCCTCGTCCACGAGTGGGAAGAAGCTCAAGCTCAACTGATTCACGCCGAAAAGATGTCCGCCCTGGGTCGTCTGGTCGCTTCCATCACCCACGAGATCAATAACCCTCTCCAGGCTACCCAGACCTATTTGACGTTAGCTCAAGAAGAATTGCAGTTGACAGGCCCTCCCTGTCTCGAAAAATTGGAGCATTATCTCAGCACCGTGGGAGACGAGATCGAGCGCATCTCGTCTATCGTGCGCCGTATGCGTGATTTTTATCGCCCGTCCCGCCGGGAACTGGAACCGACCTATCTGCACGCTGTCCTGGACAGTGTGCTGGAACTGACCAGCAAACAACTCCAGCACAGCGAGATCGCAGTCGAGCGAGATTGGGCCGAGGCCCTACCCGAGGTCGAGGCCAACCCAGATCACTTGAAACAAGTATTTCTCAACCTGGTGCTCAACGCCATTGACGCTATGCCAGAGGGAGGCACACTGCACATCCGCACCGCCCGGGACCAGATACAGCGAGAGAATCACTCCCGGCCAACGCCGGCGGTGTGCGTCGAGTTTAGCGATACCGGGAACGGCATGTCGCCTCACGCGCTGGCCCATCTCTTTGAACCTTTTTACACCACCAAGGAACGGGGCACGGGATTGGGACTCTCGATCAGCTATGGCATCATCCAGGCCCACCACGGCCATATTGCTGTCGAGAGTCACGTCGGGCTGGGAACAACGTTCACCATCCTGCTGCCCACCGAGCAACCGCTCAATAGCCAACCCTAGCGCATTGATCGAGCCAATGAAAGGAGCACCATGCCTCCTACAGCCAAAATCCTGATCATAGATGACGAAGCCAACATTCGCGCATCCCTGAAAGAGATGCTCATCCGCGACGATCACGAGGTCGTGACAACAGAGAGCGGCGAGGCCGCCCTAAAGCTGCTGGAGACCGACACGTTCGACCTGGCGCTCATAGACCTCAAGCTCGGCGGAATAGGCGGAATAGAGGTGCTCAAAGCGCTGCGCGAGCGGTCGCCCGACACCATCGCCATCGTGCTAACGGCCCACGCATCTCTGGAGACGGCGGTCGAGGCGCTGCGCCGGGGAGCCCACGATTATCTGTTCAAGCCCTGCAAGCCCACCGAACTGCGCGAGAGCATCCAAAGAGGCCTCCTCAACCGCCAGACACCGTCAAAATCTCGTCTGCTCGATCAAATCGAATCTATGGCCAGCGACCTGGAGGCCATTCGATCCACCATTCTAGAACAAGAGAGCCGCCCTCGTCCCACGTTGCCCCACACCATCACTGGAAAAGACCCGGGACGTTTTTTGCAGTACCAGGGGTTGATTGTGGATCGTCTACGTCACGCCATCACTGTGGACGGATACCTGCTCGACCTCAGCCCTACCGAATTCAATCTGCTCTCCTATCTCGTCACTCAAGTCCCCAAAGTCGTCTCACCCAAAGAGATAGCCCGCGAAGTACAGGGGTATGATAGCGATCAATGGGAAGCCAGCGAGGCCATCAGGCAGCACGTCTACCGCATCCGGCAAAAGATCAAAGAGGCTGGCTGTTCCAGGGATGTTGTCAACACCGTGCGCGGTGTGGGCTATACCATCGCCGAGCAATAATCCCTGGGATTCCCCACGCAATCCTTTACCTCCTCCACCCACTGAAACACTGAACCCTTGTCTGCTCTCAAAAGTTGTCCGAGAGCAGACCTGATCTCGCATTGACGAAACGGTCACAAAACGATGATGCGACGGTCACGCCACGCGCTCTACTTTGTGTTATAGTGATGACACGATACTTGTTCCAATCGCCAGACCGCATCAAGATAGGTCATCACGTGACTGGAGTGAAAGATGATACCAGCGATCCCTTACACCACCAGCAATACCCACCGCATACTGATCGTGGACGATCATCCACGCGTCGCCTCATCGCTCCAGATCGGCCTGGAACGGCTGCCCAACTGTGAGGTATGCGTCGCCACTGGCGGAGAGCAAGCGCTACGCCTTTTTGAACAACAACCTTTTGACCTGCTCATCACCGACTACCAGATGCCGGACACAGACGGCCTAACCCTGGCCACTCACATTCGCCAGCTCTACCCCCAGACGATCATCTTTGTGTTTACTGCTCACGACAGCCCAACAATGCGGGAGCAAGCCTCCCGCATCCCCATCCACCGCATCATAGGCAAACCGACGACGCTCCGAGAGGTTCGCCAGGCAGTATTGGCAGCGTTGGGGATAGATGAGCAGCAACTCTTGATACAAACCGACGGTCCCGGACACATTATTAGTGTCCGGGACCGTAGCCTGCTCTAGCGGGATTTGCAACCCAGCGACCCGCCATCACGGTTGACTGGCCAACCCGCCCGCGATCTCGCCGCCATCAACCACAAAGCACTGTCCGGTGATGAACGCGGCATCGTCGGAGGCCAGGAAGGCAAACAGAGCCGCCACATCCTCCGGGCGGCCCAACCGCTTCAGAGGCAGCTTGCTGGCAAAAGCCCGCCGCATCTCTGGCGAGTATTCGGCCTCCTGCATCGGCGTCAGGATGAACCCTGGGCAGACCGCATTGACCCGCACCTGGGGGCCCAATTCCAGCGCCATAGAGCGGGTCAGCTCGATCACTCCCGCTTTAGACGCGTTATAATCGGCATAGTAGTGATACCCCACCAGGCCATTGGTCGAACCCATATTCAAAATCACGCCCCCGTCCCCATCCACCATGCGCCGCGCCGCCTGCTGCGCCACGTAAAACAGGCCGTCCAGATTGACCGCCATCACGGCGCGCCATTCCGCCGGGGAAATATCCAAAAAGGGATGCCGGATACTGATCCCGGCATTGTTGATCAACACGTCTATCCCACCCCATAGGCCGTCCAGCTCGGCCCAAGCCCGCTCAACCTCGCCCGAGTCCGAGACGTCAGCCTGGATGGCGCCGCTCAACGCGGGGAGCTGCCCCTCGACCCGCTGCAATAGATCACCGTCGCGATCCCATACTACCACCCGCGAGCCTTCCTCCAAGAAACGGACCGCCGTCGCCGTGCCGATCCCCCCGGCCCCACCGGTAATCAGCACCCGCTTCTCCTTCAACCCCTGCATCCC
>DSDT01000279.1 GCA_011048615.1 Chloroflexota bacterium
CCCTTGTCCCCTCCTCGCGCTGACGGCCATCGCCGCCATCACGCTGCTGGCCCTGAAACTCGCCGTCGTGGACCGTGCCGCCACCCCCTTCCGCCGCCCCATTCTCCAGTCCGATGGCGTCCTGCCTGGCCTCGCCCACCCGCTGGACCAACCTTACGCCGATGGGATGACCCTGCTCGGCTACCAGCAAGAGCACACGACTATGCCCGCCGACGAGGAGCTGCCCATCCACCTCTACTGGACCACCCACGCCCGGCCCAGCGCCCACTACCAATCCGTGATCCACCTGGTCGGGGCCGATGGGATGCGCTGGAGCCACCCCGATACCGCCCGTCCGCGCGGCTACGCCAACTACCCACCCAACTCCTCCTGGCCGCCGGGTCACTATGCCCTCGACAGCCACCAGGTCATCCCCCTGCCCGGCACGCCACCCGGCACCTATGACGTCGTCCTGACCATATTCGACCGCGACACCCTGGCCCCCCTCTCTGTGCTGAACGAACAGGGCCAGCCCGCCGCGCCCGATCTGACGCTGGGGCAAGTCACCCTGACCCATCCGTATCGTCCAGTCAAATTATCCGAGGACGACCAGCTCGAAATATCACACATGCAAGTAACTCTTTTAACCGCCGATTTTGACCGTGACCAAGCTGCCCCCGGCGACTCTGTCTACTTGACCTTGATGTGGCAGGGTAACGACGACTACCACTACTCAACCTCATACTGTCATTGGAGCCTTACTCTCCTAGCTATGGATGATACTCAAGTAGCTGGCTACTCGTTGTCCCTACCAGGCTATGTGTGGCAGAAAGGGGATATTTGGAGAAGCCAACACAAGTCAACTCTCCCTGCCACACTGGACACTGGCATCTATACCTGGACCGTGGAGTGGTGCTCACTGAGTAGCGACGCAATCAGTCAAATATCCATCATTGCCCCACCCCACACCTACACCGCCCCACCTGTAGACGTGGAAATAAACACCCACTTGGGCAACATCGCCACCCTGACAGGAATCACCCTGTCCCCCCCTCTCCCTTTCACCTGGTCACCTGGTCACCCCATCACCGTCACCCTGATCTGGCAAGCGGAAAGCACCCCACCCGACTCTTACCACGTCTTTCTACACCTGCTCGACGCGGAGGGCACATTGATTGCCCAATCCGACGCCATCCCGGCCAATTGGTCCCGCCCCACCACCGGCTGGCTGCCCGGCGAGTACATCCTCGATGAGCACACCCTGTCCATCCCCCTGGACGCTCCCCCTGGCGACTATACCCTCTCCACCGGCCTGTACATCCCTGGCGGCGAGCGGCTCCTCACGCCCGGCGGTGCCGATGCCATCCCGCTGGCGACCATTACGGTCGAGGTGCAATCGTGACCCCCACCTCGGCTTCCTGGCGGCGCATCGCGCCGGGCGCGGGAATCACCTACGCCCTGATCGTCGGCTTGATGACGCTGCCCGCGTCACTCCATCTCTCCCAATGCCTGATCGGGAACAATATTGACAATTGGATCTTTTACTGGAACAACTGGTGGCTGGAACGGGCCATCGTCGAGGGGCACAACTGGTTCTCTACTCCCTACATGTTTTATCCCCAGGGAACGAACCTGATCGTCCATGCGAACTCTTTCACCAGCTCGCTGCTGGCACTGTCCATCAAGCCCTTGGTCGGCCCCGTGGCGGCTTGCAACCTCGCGCTTCTCTTTGGGCTGTGGATCGGCGCAGTGGGCATGTTCCTGTTCGTGTACGAGGATACCCATCACACCTCCGCCGCGCTCCTGGCAGGTTTTATCTTTAGCTTTGCCCCCTACCACTTGACCAAATTGCTGGCTCAAACCCACCTCGGCTCGATCCACTGGTGGCCCTGGTACGCGCTCTTCCTGCGCCGTGCGTGCGTGCGTGCTACGTCTGCGTGCAGCGCACGGCGCGAAAAGTGGATCACGGACGCGATACTGGCGGGTCTGTTCGCCGCGCTGACCCTCTGGACGGGCCTGCAACTGGCCGTGCTGCTGGCGCTGTGGACGGTGGTCTACGTCGGCGCGCGGCTCCTGCGAGAACGACGATCCTGGCAGCGTGTGATTCGCGTCGCCGGCCTGGTCGGCATCGTCTCCCTGGTGTTGAGCGCACCGATGCTCATCCCCATCGCGCAAAACTGGCGGCAACTGGCTGCCGGGGCGGCCACCTACGATGAAGGCGCAGTCAACCAAACCGATCTCCTGGCCTACCTCCTTCCTCCCACCTATCACTCTCTTGTCGGGTCGCGCATCGCCCCGACCTATGAACGTTTCGTCACCAACAAATCCGCCATGCCTTACCTAGGCTACACAGTGCTGGTGCTGGCCTTGATCTCGATTTTCTCGCGGCGCAGAACCGCCCTGTTCTGGCTTCTCAACGTGGGACTTTGGATCACACTGGCCGCCGGTTCCACCCTTCGCATCAACGGCAGCCTCTATCCCCAGGTTCCACTGCCGTACCGATTTATCGAGCATATCTTTCCCATCACCGCCGTCCGCGTGCCCGACCGCTTTAACCTGCTCCTGGTCTTTTCTCTAGCGACCTCTGCCGGTCTGGGAGCAGCTTGCCTGGCGAAAAGCCACCGCTGGCTGCTGATTCCCTTGGCACTCTCGCTCGTCGTCGAATATGCCAGCATCCCCCTGCCGGCGTGGGACTTGGCTCCCGTCTCACCCTTTCTCGAACAAATGGCGGCTGACGCTCAGGAACAAGCCTCCTACGGCGTACTCGATTACCCGATGGGATACGAGCTCAGCAAACAATGGCTCTACTATCAGACCATTCACGGCAAGCCAACGATAGAAGGTCATGTCTCCCGCTACACCACCCAAGACTATGCCTTTGTCGCCTCCCACCCTCTGCTACGAGCACTCTACCAGGAGGCCAAGCATCCCCCTCACCTGCCCCGAGATACGTTCGACGAACTGACCGACGACGTCTTGGCGCTGGGGCCAGCCCTGCGTTCGCTGGAGGCCGCCCGAGTGCGCTACATCCTGTCCCACAAACCTTACCTGAATGCCGACCTGCGGGCGCAGTTTCAACGCCTGCTTCCCATCCTTCCCATCTACGAAGACGAGACCCTGGCCGTGTATGACATTGCCCACCCTCTCCCCATTTACTACGACGGCTTCCCAGTCCCACTTGCTCCCGATGTGGCTCTGGCCCGGTTCGACGTTCAACGAGACGATGCCAAGTGGCAATTCCAGATCGTTGCTGCCGCGCTCGCCCCGCGCATCTTGCCTCACACCTGCAACGTCCAACTCATCGGCGAACAAGGAAGCGTGTCGGCGTCGGCAATCACCCTCTTTGAAGAATTGCCCAGCGACGCAACCTGGGAAACGGGCGACCTGGAAGTCGAACAAATCACGGTCGAACTTGGCCAAGAACTTGACCCTGGCGTGTATCGTTGGGCCATAACTTGCTCGGAAGCAACAACCTACACCGTGTCAGAAACGCTCCACGTATACCAGGATGGCCACACCGCTTACCTACGCCACCTGACAAACATCCACTATGGTGAAAGCATCGAATTCCAAGGCTACCGCTGGCGAACGGTGGGCACAGAACTGGAAATCACACTCCAGTGGCAGGCGCTGGAACATCTTGCTGCCAACTATAAAGTCTTTGCCCATCTTCTGAACGCCGATGGTCAGGTCATACTCCAACACGACGCCATCCCCTGCAACTGGCAATGCCCCACCATCCAGTGGCAGGTTGGCGAAACCATCTCAGACCAGGCGACCATCCCCCTGGCGGGACTGGCACCCGGAGAATACCACCTCGCGACAGGTCTCTACGATGCCGAGACGCTACAACGCCCGCCCGCCCAGAGCCCGGATGGCACGCGCATCCCCAACGACTATTTCATCCTGCCCAACAGCTTTGTAATCTCTGCATGGGATGACGAACCATGAAAAAGCTATACCCGACCCTGACCCTCGTCATCCTGCTGTTCCCGGCCATCCAACCCATCCTCACCGCCGACTTGACCTGCGGCTATGACAACGGCTTTCACCTGTGGCGGGCCGTCCAGATCGAGCGCCTGCTGCGCCAGGGCGTCCTCGTCAGCCGCTGGGCGCCGGATATGGCCCACGGCTACGGCTACCCTCTCTTCAACTTTGCCGCGCCCGCCTCCGCCTATGTCGTCGCCCTGCTGCGCCTGGCCGGCCTGGCCTGGCCTTGGGCCTTGAACCTGACCTTTGCCCTGGGCTGGCTGCTCTCCGCCTACACCGCCTACCTCCTGGTCAGCGATCTGTTGGGCCGCCCGGCCGGCCTGGTCTCGGCCGTCCTCTACGCCTACGTCCCCTTCCACGCCTATGACGTTTTCTACCGGGGCGGCCTCTCCCAATCCAGTGCCTGGTTCCTCCCGCCGCTGATCCTGTGGGCCCTCCGGCGCGCCGACAGTCGGCTGGGCTTTGCCGTGACCGGGCTGGGCCTGGCAGGACTCGTCCTCACCCACAACGCCTTCGCCCTTCTCTTTGCCCCCCTCCTCCTGGCCTACTGCCTCTGCCTGCCATTGATCTCGACGGCGGACAAACGGACAGCCCTGGCGGGCGGCCTGGCGCTGCTGGCAGGGATCGGACTGAGCGCGTGCTTCTGGCTGCCCGCCCTGGCCGATCTGCGCTTTGTTCACAACGAGAGGCTGAGCGGGGACTGGGTCTTTCAGTACGCCCACAATTTCCTCCCCCTGGAACAGCTCTTTGCCCTCCCCCGCACCGCCGACCCATCCCTCATCAACGACTGGCCCGCCCGCGGCCTGGGCCTGATCCCCGCCCTGCTGACCGCCCTGGGCCTGCTGGCTGGATTGACCCATCCCCGCCACCGCCCTCACCGCCGACTGGCTGCCTTCTTCGCCGCAGGGCTGGCCCTCTGCCTATTCCTCATCCTCCCCATCTCGCGGCCGGTGTGGGACGGCATCCATCTCTTGCAGCGCGTCCAATTCCCATGGCGGCTGGTCGGTCCCGCCGCCCTGTGCGCCGCCGTCCTGACCGGCTTTCTCGTCCACCCCCACACCCGCACACCCCCACACC
>DSDT01000202.1 GCA_011048615.1 Chloroflexota bacterium
ATACTACGAGTTTCAGGCCATCGACCGGCCATTGACGCCGGAAGAACAGCAGGCGGTAGCGCAATTATCCAGCCGTGCAAGCCCGCACCCCTGGCAGGCGGTGTTCACCTACAGCTTTGGGGGCGGCCTGCGCCGCAGCGCCGAGGACCTGCTGGCCGAGTACTATGACGCCATGCTCTACCTGGCGAACTGGGGCAGTCGGCAACTGATGTTTCGCTTCCCCCGGTCGCTGGCCGACCCTGATCGGATGCGGCAGTACAACGTGGAGACGACGGATTACCCGGCCGAGGTCGTCCAGGTCATCACCACCGGCGAGTACACGGTCCTGGACATCCAGTGGCACGAGGAAGAGGGGCTGGGATGGATCGAGGGCGAAGGATGGTTAGGCTCGCTGGTGGGGCTGCGGGATGCGATCCTGCACGGGGATGACCGCCTGCTCTACCTGGCCTGGCTCAAGGGATTGACGGTGGCATACGACGTGGACGAAGAGGCGCTGGAGCCACCGGTGCCGCCCGGTCTGGGCGAACTGACGCCTGCCCTGCGCAGCTTTGTGGAACTGTTCGACGTGAACGAGGACCTGATCGCAGCGGCGGCGGAGCGAAGCGGCCCACTGAAGACCCCGGTCTTTGCCGAGGAAGACATGCGCCGGGCGATCGAGGCGCTGTCTCCGGAGGAGAAGGATGATCTCTTGCTCCGGTTGGCGCAGGAGGAGAGACAGCTCTCCCTGGCGCTGAAACGGCGCTTGGGAATGCTGGGCGACGCTCACCAACCCAGCGGTCAAGAACCGCGTCGCACCGTCTCCGAGATCCTCGCGGCGGCGGCGGGCCGGGCGGAGCGACGGCGGCAAGCGGAGGCCGAGGCAGCCGAGGCCCGGCGCATCGCCAAACTCGAGGCGTTGGCTCAACGGGGGGACGCGGTCTGGGACGAGGTGGACGCGCTGATCCGACAGGGTCAGGCCAAGTCGTATGACGAGGCAGTGCTGATGTTGCAACAACTCGGTGACCTGGCGGAGCATCGGCGGCAGATGATTGCCTTCCAGGCGCGACTGAACCGAATCCGTGACGAGTACAGCCGGCGGTCAGCATTGATGCGGCGGCTGCGCGATGCCGGGTTGCACGAGGGATGAGAGACGAAAAGGAGACGAGATGAAAGGATTGGGCGACCTGTTTACGGATCCGAATTTCCAGAAAAAGTTGGCAAAACGGTTAGAGGAGGGGTGGACGTTCGAAAAGATCGAGCCGATGTCTACCGACGAGATCTTGACCAAACTCAACCGGCTGGGGATTCCTATGACTGCCGACGATTACCGCGCAGCGGCTCAGCGGCACGAATCGGCCCAACTGCTGGCGGAGGAATGGTATGCCCAATACCCCCTCCAGCCCGAAGGCCGCTACGACGAAGACTTTGTCTGGATGGCGTCCATTCTACTGTGGGGGCGTCTGGTTCCGGATCGCATCTCCTTCGAGCAGATTGACAACCTGATGCAAAAGGGGTACGGTCTGGTCATGGCGGGGCGTACTGCCGAGGGCTGTGATACCTGGTGGCAGGTGTGGGAATGGTTGAAGGAGAAGACGACGCCGGAGCGGAACACGCTCGAGCGCCTGGACGCCGACTTTCGGGGTACGCAGGAAGTGTACAACTGGTGCCAGGATTTCGAGATAGAACTGGGAAATGCCGGGGTAGACGACCCCAAGTACCACCGGCTTCGCATCCGCTACTGCCAAGAGTTCCTGGAGACCTTTTCCGACATCGATTGGCAGATGCGGGGCAATTTTTTGCGGGCCGAGGCGAAATCATATTGGCAATTGGGCGAGATCGAGACGGCCGAGACAAAGCTAGAGGCCCTGATTGAGGAGAACCCCGATTGGGCTTGGGGGTACATCGAGTGGTCGGATAACTATTGGCTTTTCCGTGACAGTCCCAAGGCGTATGACCGGGCCGAGGCCATCCTCAAGCGGGCGTTGGCTCGCCCGAACTTGGAAGATCGTGGCGATGTGCAAGATCGCCTGGACCGCCTGCAGGAGGAACGGGCGCAGGTCAGTGGGCAGAAGCAAAAGCGAAAGCGGCGGCGGCGCAAACGCTGAGCAGCCGCTGTGCCGCCCGGACCGTTTTCCCAGGCCGAGTCGCCATCGGCTCGGTGGGCATCATATATGTGGAAGGAGGGAGAGAGAGAGATGTTTCAACCAAAGGGCAGACCCGTCGTCCTGGCCGCCGTCCTGACCGTGCTCCTGCTGGGCGGCTGCGTCGTCGTGAAGGACAGCCCAGCACCGGGCTGTGTGGAATACCTGGGGATCGGCCCTATGGGAGGCTGCTTTGGGAAGACAGCCTTGCTGGACCTGGCGGTGTCGCCGGAGATCGCTTGCCTCGAGGTCGCCGTCAACAATTGCAATGGCGGCGTGTTGGAGATTCGGAATGGCTGCGCCGATCCGCTGACTTTCGACGGCGTGGAGATCGCGCCCGGGGAGACCGCCGTGCTGGACGTGGTGAAGGAAGGCGAGGGCCACGGGTTGATCGAGACCGGCGGCAACTTTTCGGACTATATCCCTGAGCGGGATGAACGCGTGGAGGTATCGGGCCGGCTGGGTGACCGGGACATCACGATCACTTTCATCAAGACCGCGCCGCTGTGCGAGTGAGGCGAGAGGCAACGAAAAAAGCCCCGGTCCGTAGTGGACCGGGGCTTTTTCCATTGGGGAGCCTGCCACGCTTTCTGGCCTCGCTCATCACCCGCCCCCTCAAGCTGGTCGCTCTCTCACAAGCCGGAGAGAAGCGGGCGTCTGTCCGGGCGGGCGTCCACGCCGCGATTGAGCTGTGGAGCGCCAGGATCGGCACGTCCAGCGCCATGGCTTGCCCTCGAGCGTCATCGGGGGCCACCCGCAGCAGTCCGCGCCCGACATCGCCCAGCTCCAGGTTGCGCGCTCCCGGTCACGAAATTGGCCTTCCACTCCTACCTGCTGATGCTATGTCAACAAGCGAGCAATTCTGTCGAGCACGGCAGATATGCTGACCAACTCTCCCGGATCGACTGTGCCCGTGCGACCGTCGTGAATGTGGTGAGGAAACCCCGGCAAGTCGGGAAAATGCGGCGTATTATCCCAGCGTCGGATCAGATCGCCGTGGGCATCTGCCCAGTGGTAGCTGTAGGTGACGACGTTGACCTGACCTTTGGGAGAGCGCTGTACGTATTCGGAGAACTCGAGCAGGCTGCTGTCAGTCAGGCACAGCCGGGCGCGCAGGTGTCCATCCGTCAGGGTAGCTTTTTCGCGGACGACCTGAAAGCTGGATATCAGGGGGTCGGTCAGCAGACGCTCTTTGATGGAATCAAGATATTCGATGATGGTCAAGTTGTTCGGTGTACTCACGAAAGGACTTGACCCTCATCGGTCCCAGTCAACAAGCGCAGCCGCTGCTGCAAGTTGTCTCGCATCTGCACCAGCGAGGCCCACTCGACATAGTCCATCCGGTCATCGGTCTGCCCAGCCTGGAAGCGGCGGTAAAACTCGGTGGAAGGGAGGTCATATCGCTGTTCAAACTCGGTCAGGTCAGCCTCCAATTGACTCAACTGCGTGCGGCACACGTGGGCTTCGTGGCTCAGCAGCTTGTCCAGCGTGCGCTCTATCAGATCACTGGCCTGGCCCTGCTGATAGAGTTGGGCGAGCCTGCGCAGGCGTTGTGCCACCGTATCGACTGAAGGCGTTTGAACGTTGCCCATCATATCACTCCTGACTCGAAGGGATGTAACCAGATTATACCACACTTGAAGGGAGCAAGCCAGATGAACGCGCAGAAACGAACTGCAGGGTTCGCATTTGATTCCACGCGCGAGCTTACCGTTCCCAACATTGTTCTGACTACCCTAATCCGCCCCTTCTTGATATAATACGTCCGATATGTCGCCCAGGGATGACAATCAACCCACGCAACTTTACATCAAAATCACTTGATGGCCCAAGTCAGTGCGTAAAGACAGATACAGGAGGAATGACCGATGAAACTAGCGACAAAAGATGCTGAATTGTTCTTCAAATTGATGTGGCGGCTACAGTTCTATGTCAACCAACAGCACCAGATTTTACCCAACGCGGACTCGGTCGAGGAGTACGCTGCTATACCGTTGCAGGAGAGGGTTCAAGTGCGGGACGTGCTGTGGGAGAATCCTGGGCTAATTGATGTCTACGTTGCCGAGAACCCACATGGTCTGCCAGACAATGAACTGGACATTATCCGCAAGTGGAAGCGGTTCGTCGCTGGCACTTTTTATATCTTTCGCTGCTTGAAAAAGCACACCATCTTTATTGGAGACGATCAAGTGTACGGAGTGTTGGCCCTTTACGATAGCCTGGAAGAGATGATATACGGTCAACAACTGCCGATCATGGTCAAGGCAGTGCTGTTGCCCTTCAAAGGGGAAATCGTCTACGATGGGGCCCTAACCTTTTACAATGTCCGTTTTGGCGGGGGTGTTCGGTCGAGATTGAAGGAAGAGTACATGGCGGCCAAGCAGAACGGTCGCATCATCACCACGTTGGAGCCTGAATTGGCTCAAGCGACCCGGCAAACGCGGGAAAAGCCGGACCAGGATTGGCACTCGGAGATAGATGTCCTGGCCAAAATGACCGAAAAAATGAAAGGCGGCCCGGCGGTTCAGAGTTCAGCCTTTGGCCTGCTTCGCGCCAGTGTCAAGTTGACACAAGCAGCCGTCCAAAACCCGGACAACCTGGATCAATTGTGGAAACTGGAACGACGGGTACGGACTGCGCTTACTCGGTTGCAGACCACGCTAAATCGCGCCGAGCGGTATTCATAGTTCAGGGGGAAACTGGACTGGCTATCCGGACAGTTGGGAGATAGCTAAACAGGAGTGATAATACACTAGATCCACGCGCCTATCGAGAATATTGCCACAATTCTGAACCAAACACCCAAAGAACTTTTCCATCGCTTACAGCCTCTCGATTAGGCTATCCGCTCTATCAGCAATTCGGCTTTGAACATGCTTTGGAGGCTCTACGCAGATTTGTGGGGTAGG
>DSDT01000033.1 GCA_011048615.1 Chloroflexota bacterium
AGAAAATATGGAGGTAAAAAAATGGCAGAGGAAATGATCCACGAACCGATGGGGGCTCAAGACGTGACCCAGGATGACAAGCTGTGGGCCTTGTTAAGCTGGCTATTGTGGCCTATCGCTGTCATCGTCCTGCTGATAGACAAAAAGGAGCGCCCCTTCATCAAATATCACGCTGTGCAAGCGCTCGTATTCGGAGTGGTCACCTACGTGATCTCTGGCATACTGAGCACCATCCTCATTGGGTGTTTTCTAGGACTTGCCGTGTTTGTCTACATGATTTACTTGGCGATCAAAGCCTATCAGGGTGAATGGATTACCATTCCCTTTGTCACCGATTTCTGCAAGAACCAGGGCTGGATTTAGACAGATTTCGGCCCCAACCGGGACTGGCTACAGATCAACGCAAGACCACAGGCCCTTCTCCCCTGGGAGAAGGGCTTTTCCTTTTGCCCACGTTGTGGTAAGATACCACTCTACAGAGGGTATCATGCATTTCGATGGTAACTGCTCGCCCTGCTCGTTCAGCGCGGACCACAGTCCGCACCAGGGACGTTGCCCTGCAGTTTGCCGCCAACCTATTACCTGTTCCCGCCGGATCATGGTCCGGCGGGAACAGGTTGAGCAGTTGCTTTCGATGAAATAACGGAGCACTTTATGTCCTTGTATCCTAAACGGTGGCAAATCGCCCCACCCATCACACCCAGTCACGTTGCCCGCTTCCCAGACCTCCATCCCGTCATGGTGCAGGTACTGTACAATCGCGGCGTCACCGACCCGCACGAAGCCCGCGCCTTTTTGAACGGAGATGGTGGTGAGGGCAATCCCTTCGACCTGGCAGAAATGCCGACCGCCGTCACCCGCCTGCGCCAGGCGCTGCGCGCCGGCGAACCGATGGCTGTGTACGGCGATTTCGACGCCGACGGTGTCACCGCCACCGCCCTCCTGGTCCAGACCCTGCGGGCCTTGGACGGCCACGTCCATCCCTACATTCCCCACCGCGTGGACGAAGGGTACGGTCTCCATACCGATGCCCTGACGATGCTGGCCCAACACGGCATCCGCGTCGTCATCACCGTGGATTGCGGCGTGCGCTCACTGCCCGAGATCACCCACGCCAACAGCCTCGACATTGACGTCATCGTCACCGATCATCACTCCGTCGGCCCAGAACTTCCCGCTGCTACCGCAGTCATAGACCCGAAACGACACGACAGCCAATACTTTTTCCACGAACTGTCTGGGGTGGGGGTCGCCTTCAAACTCGCCCAGGCCCTGCTGCGCAGCCATCGCCAAACACCGGTCACCAAGCGAGAGGTGCGCCTGGAGGAAAAGGATCTCCTCGACCTGGTCGCCCTGGGGACAGTCGCTGACTTGGTCCCTCTGGTGAGCGAGAACCGCACCCTCGTACATCGCGGCCTGGCACAAATCAACCGCCGAGAACGACCGGGCATCGAGGCGCTCTGCCGCCAGAGCGGCCTCAAGAACGGCGTCATAGATGCCAGGACCATCGGTTACGTGCTGGGCCCCCGGCTCAATGCCGCCGGACGGGTAGCCCACGCCAAACTGGCCTATCAGATTCTCGAAACCAAATATCCCGCCGAGGCGGAGCGATTGGCCATCGAATTGGACCAGTTGAACTATGAGCGCCGACAGCTCACTCAAGACATCCAGCAACGGGCCCGTCACATAGCCCTGGCTGAGGACGACGATCCCCCCCTGCTCTTTGCCGCCGCTCCCGACTTTCCGGCCGGCATCGTGGGCCTGGTCGCCAGCCGCCTGGTGGACGAGTTCTACCGCCCCGCCATCGTCGTCGAGATCGGCCCGGAGGAGAGCCGCGGATCGGCCCGCTCCATCCCCGAGTTCCACATCACCCAGGCCCTGGACGAGTGCGCCGATCTGTTGACCCGCCACGGAGGCCACGCCGCCGCCGCTGGCTTTACCGTCCCCAATCAACACCTAGACCAACTGACGTCCCGGTTGCGCGCTATGGCAGCTCAACAACTGACCGATCGAGAACCGACTCCCACGCTGAGCATAGATGCCGAGGTCCAGCTCTCCCAGGTGTCCGGAGGATTGTACCAGGAACTGACGCGATTGGAACCGTGTGGCTATGCGAATCCCTCCCCCCTTTTACTCAGTCGAAACATCCAGGTCCAGAACCAGTGGGCGGTGGGCAACGCAGGCAAGCACCTCAAAGTGACTCTTTCAGATGGAACAATCATCTGGGACGGGATCGCCTTTCGCCAGGGAGACTGGGCTGGCAAATTGCCCGACCGGATAGATATCGTCTATCACCTGGAAATCAACCACTGGAACAACACATCCCAACTCCAACTGAATATCCAATCCATCCGGCCAACCGGCTGGGATGATGCTGTGACGCAAGAGTTCAATCCGGGCGGGTCAGAACCGGGAGGTGCACCATGAACGTTCTCGTCACCGGCACAGCAGGATTCATCGGCAGTCACGTGGCCGCAGCCCTGATGAAGCGGGGTGAACACGTCACCGGCCTGGACAACTTTGACGACCATTACGACCCGGCCCGCAAGCGAGCGAACGTCGCCCGCCTGATGTCCAACCCCCACTTCACGCTCCACGAAGCGGACGTGCGAAATACAGAGGGCATGAAACGCATCTGCAACGCCGGCAAGTTCGACGGGGTGATCCACCTGGCTGCGATGACGGGAGGTCACTACTCGGTGGAACATGGGCCCCTCTACGCCGACATCAACGTACACGGGACCGTCAACATGCTCGAGGCCGCCCGTCTAGCCGGCATTCCACATTTTGTCTTCGCTTCCACTTCATCCGTCTACGGTCGCACCGGCCTGATCCCCTTCCGCGAAGACGACCCCCTGGGCCACCCGTTGGCTCCCTACCCGGCGACCAAAATCGCTGGCGAGGTGATGGGGCACGCCTATCACAACCTGTTCGGCATCTCTTTCACCGCCCTGCGCATCTTTTCCGTCTACGGTCCGTGTGGTCGTCCCGATATGATGTCCTACCACATCGTAGACTGTATCGTCCACGAGCGAAAATTCCCCCTCTACGAAGGCGGAGAGATGTACCGCGATTGGACGTACATCAGTGATATCGTCTCCGGCGTACTTTCCGCCCTGGATCGCCGCATGGGGTATCAGGCCATCAATCTCGGACGGGGCGAACCAGTGCGCATGTCCAATTTCGTACAGTTGGTCGAGCGTATGGTACAAAAACAGGCCTGGACGACGACGCTTCCCGCACCCCCCAGTGAGATTCCCATCACTTATGCCGACGTCACCAAGGCGCGTGACCTGCTGGACTATCGCCCCACCGTGTCTGTGGCCGAAGGGATGGCACACTTTTGGGAATGGTATCAAAGCGAAATCCTCCAATGCGAATGAATCACATCTCTGCTCATTCCTCAAAGACAAGTATGAACGACCGGGCCACCTGGCAGTCTGGAAAATTCGCCCGGCTCGTTCTGCCCATGGTGCTGACGTGGGCGATAGCGGCGACCGTATGCTCCCTCGTCGCCCCGCCAATGCCCGTGCAAGCGGCCCCGCCCGACCCTCGGTTTGGCGCAGTGGAGGCGTACAACGACTCACCGGCAGCGGTCGAGGCCGGGGTAGCCTGGGATCGGCTGCTCTTTCAATGGCGCGATCTGCAACCGAACGGTCCCCACGAATGGTACGACGGTGACCACGCTGCCATCGTGGCCCAGGCCGCCGTCGCCGGACGCGAGGTGATTGGGCTGCTGATCCGCACCCCGGCGTGGGCCACCGATGACATCCCTGATTGCGGTGTCCCGCGGGGCCTCTACTTGCCGGTCGATGAACCCGACAACCTGTGGGCCAATTACGTCCGCCGCGTGGTGGGCGCCTACGCCGGGCACGTCGACCGCTGGATCGTTTGGAACGAGCCGGACATCGCTATGGGCACTTATGGCGTCGAGTGGTGTGGTACGATCGAGAACTATTACCAACTGCTGAAGGTGGCCTACCTGGCCGCTCATCAGGCGAACCCCAACGTCAAGATCCATCTGGCCGCCCTGACGTTCTGGCACGATCGCACCTACCTGCGCCGCTTTCTGGACGTCGCCACCCAGGATCCCGGCGCGGCGGAGCACGGTTATTATTTCGACGTCGTCTCGCTCCACATCTATTTTCAGACCGAATCGGTGCCCTACATCATCAACGAGACCCGCGCCGCGCTGAGCGCGTATGGCCTGCAAAAGCCGGTCTGGGTCAACGAGACGAACGCGGCCTCCAATTCCGATCCTCCGTACTGGGAACTGCCGGGCGCCAACTTTCAGATCTCGCTCGACGAACAGGCGGGTTTCCTGCTGCAGAGCTTTGCTCTTGCTCTTGCCTCCGGCGCCGAGCGTGTCGCCGTCTATCGCTGGGTCGATCACGCCTTCACCGACGGGGTCGAGCCGAAGGGACTCATCCGCCTCGACGGCAGCTACCGGCCGGCGATCGAGGCCTACCGGCTGATCACGACCCACTATGTCGGGGCGATCACGGCCCGTGAAGACCGGCAGGCGAGCCATACCGTCGTCACCCTCGACCGAGGCAACCTGGTCACCCGGGTGATGTGGGCCCGCACGCCCACCGCTGCCGCCGTCTCGGTGCCGGCCCTGAACACCCAAGCGCGTTTGATTGATCAGACCGGCGTGGAGCAGACCGTCGAACCGGTCGGGGGCCTCTACACGTTCAGCCTGCCGGGCGCGCGCTGCGCCGATTCGCGTGGCTGTATCATCGGCGGCACCACCTACCTGCTGATCGAAGAGACCGGCGCTACCCCGTCGCCAGCGGAATCTCCTACACCGCCCCCAGCAGGCGAGGACGACGAAGCCCTCACGCCGATCGCCGAGTTTACACCGACTCTGACGACCACGTTGACTATCTCCCCGGTCGTGGCAACCGAAACGCCCCTGCCCACCGATACGCCTGAACCGACCGTGACATCCACCCTCACTCCAACCGCGACCGCCACGCCCCCCCCGAC
>DSDT01000413.1 GCA_011048615.1 Chloroflexota bacterium
CATATCCCTGCACGTTGATGTGAGCTGGGCACTCGACCATACACGGGGCAGTTTTCAATTTCTCGGTTGCCAACGCCCCCGGAACCGCGTTGCAACCGGTGCATGTCGCCGGGTCTATACAGACGATACCGGTATGCGGATCCTTGCTGATGGCTCCTTCTGGGCAAAAGGCCACACATTCCGGCTCGGAGCAGTGCTGACACGGAACGACCCACGTGTCTACCGCGATGTTGGGATAGGTGCCGATGCAACGGTTTTCCACGCGCAGGTAGTAGGGCATTTGGTTGGGCATCGCCTCGGCGGGGTCCACCAGCTCGTGAAAATTTCTGCAGGCCACGATGCAGGTCTTGCACCCCGTGCATCTATTCAGGTCTATCGTCATACCGAGTTGTTTGGTGTTCGTATTCGTCTTCATGGCTGTCTCCTTCACTTCACGATCCTGACGCGCGTCGAGACGTGAGATTCCCCTCCGATCACATCTTGCCACTCTAGCATCTCACTGGCGTCCGGGATCAGAAGGTTGTCGCTGACCCCTCCTCCCATGGTGGCGGTCCTGCCGACAGTGGAGCCAAACCCGTGAGCCAACCCTACACAGTCGGGCCGGATGCACTCTGTGAGCTTGACCGTCACTTCGGCTTCTCCTTCAAAGGGAGCCTGGACAGTCACCACGTCACCATCGGAGATGCCCAGTTTCTTGGCGGCGATGGGGTTGACCATCAAGGGATTCTCGTACATACCGGAAACCGCATCCCGCAGATGAGGATTGTTGTGGGTCCACTGCCCGGCCCCGGCGTGAAAGATGGTGCGGTAGGAGATCAATATGAACGGGTATTCCTCGACGTTCGCCTCATACTCGGGTGCAAGACCCGGCCGCGGCATAGCCTGGTTCCAGGGCGATCCTTCCAAACCCTCCCAGTACAGGTGTATCTTTCCACTGGGGGTGCCAAAACCACCGGCCTTTTCGTATTTACGAAAACCCATCGTGCCACAAGTCCAGATGCCACCCATCTCTTGCAGCTTTTTGACAGAGAGCCCCAGCCCGGCAAGCTGGATGTCATAATACGCAACATCATCCTCGAACTGGAAATACTCGGGTACCAGTTGCTTACCCAACTCGATAAAGACCTCGTTGAGATGACGGCACTCGCCCGGGGCCTCAACGACCGGCTGACGCAGGCACACGCCGTGTCCAAAGTTGTACCACCATGGCATGTAGAGAAGTTCCCAGCGCTCGAAATAGCTCTTGTCCGGCAGCACCAGGTCGGCAAACCTGGAGGTCTCGGACATCATGATCTCGCAAGAGACGAGCAGTTCGAGCTTGTACTCCCCGTTCTCGTCCATCTCGCAGACAGCCTCCTGCCAGGATCGCTGCCCCATCTCTGTCAGGGCCGGGTTGGCCTCGGAGACGATCAGGACCTTGAGCCCGCCGTTCCTAATGGCCTGAGCCTCGTACCAGGTGGGCTCCATAATGAACGAATATTTCTCAAAGATGTCCCGGTGCGGACCTGTGCGGTGCCATCCCAATTCGTGGAGGTTGGGACCGGCCGGGATGGGCTCGACGGGAGACAGTGGGGTCAGGTCGGGCAACGGCTGGCCTCCGGGATTATCAATGTTGCCCGTGATGGCCAAAAAGATCGTCCAGGCGTGGCCAAAGTCGAGAGCCTGCCCCAGCATGATCCCCTTGAAGCTGTCCACGCCCACCGATGGTGCCTGGGCGCACTCCTCGGCCAGTTGCCTGATCACCTCGGGCGCGACGTCGCAGATTTCGGCCATCTTTTCCGGCGTCTTGTCCACGATGTAGGCCTTGAGCTTGTCAAAGTCGCCTTCACGAACCCAATTCTCCAAAGTCCTTGTCGTAAAGGCCCTGGGTGACGATGTGATGGATCATCCCCAAGAAGAAGGCCGTATCTCCACCCGGCTTGATCGGAATCCACTGATCAGCCTTGGCAGCGTCTGGCGTAAAGATGGGGTCAATCACGACGAGCTTGGCGCCGCGGGCCTTGGCATCCAGAATATCTCTGGGGACGGCGGCATTGTCCAGGCCACCGAAAGCGTGGCGACCGACGAGAATGATGATGCCCCCTCGAGGCACGGTGAAATGAGCGGGCGGGATGTGGTGGTTGGGGACACCGCCCATAGTCTTGAGACATGCGACAATCTTGGCCGAGTCGCAGTGAGGCAGGGCGGTGTTGATAAAACCGCCATAGGCGTTCAGGAAGCGCCACTTGGGATCGGTGATGCTGTGGGGAAAAAAGCTGGCCGTGAGCTTGTGGGCTTCGCCCCGGTCCTTTAGGTCCCGGAGCTTGGCAGTGAGAATGCTCATAGCCTCGGCCCAGGAAATGCGCTCGAACTTGCCCTCGCCGCGCTTGCCCACTCGCTTCATCGGGTAGAGCAGGCGGTCCGGTGAGTACTCTAGAGCGATGCCGGCCATGCCCTTGACGCAGGCCTTGCCGTGCGCCCTGGGATTGCCCCGCACCTCCTTCACTTGCCCATCCTCGACGCGCGCGAGGATGGAACATTCGGCTTTGCATTGGTAACAGGCGGTCGGAACCCATGCTGATGTGCCCATAACTGGTCATCTCCCTTCTTGTTTTCCAGGTGATTTCTCATCTTGCCTGGTGTCACACAAAAACATGTCGGCTGCTCTCGAAACAAACCCTTTGAAACTGTGGAGTGGAATATCTGTGGCTGGGCCCCTCCTTTCCTCTTTCCTCAAATTCTCTCGGGCTCATCCCAGGCGAACGGCGCTCGACATCCATCAGTGCATCGCTTTGTGCCAGGTGGAAAGGTGATCCAATCCGCCCAAGTGTAGTATCCGAGACGCCCATCGTTGACACACAAAAGGAGGCCACCCCCAGCGCCGACTTGGAACGTCGGTCCAGGAGCGCCCTCCTTTGCAAACACGGCAGGTGTGGGGGATTGCTCCCCACGCCTTTTCGCTCACCCGTCCCAGAGGGAGCGGAGTGAGTCGGAGGAATGCTTCTTGTGATCGAGTAGAGAATTATTATACTGACGTCAGTCTGTATGTCGAACGCGCGTATTCACTCGTGCGCAATCTACTGAACCCTTTCCTCTGCCTTGTGCGCCAGGATGATTTGTGCTCCTGCGGACTGGGGTCCGCAGGAGCACATGCTGATCACCGAGTTGCTCAAAACCTGTACTTCTGGTATCATCCCTGTAGCTTTATCGGCTCACAAATCACCAAGGAGGCCCCGGCAGTGATGATTGGACTGCTCAAAACGATGCGCCCCAGGCAATGGACGAAAAATGTTTTCATCTTTGCCGCACTAGTCTTTGACAAAAAACTGTTCCAATGGGATCACCTGACCCGCACGGCGTTAGGGTTCGTGCTGTTGTGCCTGATCTCGGGCGCAGTGTACATCATCAACGATCTGGCGGATGCCGAAAAGGACCGCCAACATCCAGAGAAACGACACCGCCCCCTGGCCAGTGGTCAATTGAAACCCGGAATCGCCATCGTATCCGCGATCGCCATCCCCTTCATCGTGCTGCCCCTAGGCGCCCTGCTCCACCCGCTCTTTAGCGGCTTTCTCCTGCTCTACCTGCTGATTCAGCTTGCCTACTCGCTCTGGCTCAAGCACATCGTCATCGTTGATGTGATGATCGTGGCCTCTGGATTTCTCATCCGCGTCGCCTCCGGCGTCTTCCTGGTGGACGCGGAACGCTTCTCCCCATGGCTGTACATCTGTATGACGCTGCTCGCTCTGCTGATCGGGTTTGGCAAACGACGCCACGAGCTGGTGCTGCTACAAGAAAGCGCCAACGCCCATCGTAAAAGCCTGCAAGAGTACAACCTGCCGCTGCTCGACCACGTCATCAGTATCGTGACGGCCTCGACGCTGGTGGCTTATGCCTTTTACACCTTTTCCGCCCCCAACCTGCCCCCCAACTATACGATGATGCTGACAATTCCCTTCGTCCTGTACGGCATATTTCGCTACCTCTACCTGATCCACGTCAAGGGAATGGGCGGCGCTCCCGAAGAGATTGCCCTATCCGACCGCCCCCTGCAAGCGACCTTTGTCCTGTGGGGCTTGAGCGTCATCGTCGTGATGTATTGGGGGTAGAGTCCCCCAAGGAGGTGCGACATATCAAGCCAGGGCACCATTCTCATTGTGGATGACGATCCGGGAAACCTGCGCCTATTAGAGACGATTCTACGCCGCGAAGGGTACGATCTGACCGCCGCCACCAGCGGCCCAGAGGCCCTCTCCAAGGCGCTAGATCTCACCCCGGACCTGATCCTGCTGGATGTGATGATACCCGGCATGTCCGGCTACCAGGTCTGCCAACACCTGCGCGCCAACCCTCTCACGGCTGAGGTGCCCATCCTCATGATCACTGCCCTGACCGATCGAGACTCGCGGTTGGAGGGGATAGAGGTGGGAGCGGATGACTTTGTCTCCAAACCCCTAGACCCGGCCGAGTTGAAGGCGCGCGTGCAAACCATCATCCGGCTCAATCGCTATCGTCTGCTCCGGGAGCGGGCCAAGTTCGAGCAGCTCGTCCAACTCTCACCGGAAAGCATCATGATCGTCCGCCTCGACGACGACCGGGAATGGATCGACCTGGTCAATCCGGCAATGCTCGCTACCCTGGGCATCGAAACGGAGGAACAAATCGTGGGCCAGGAACTGCTCACCTTTGTCGCGCCGGAACAGGCCGCCTCTTGCTCTGCCCTTCTGCGCGACGTCATTGCTGGCCAGGACACCCCGCTGAGCATCGAAACCCGCTTTGTTCGTACCGATGGCCACACCTTCCCGGTCGAAGTCAGGGCCGCGCACTTTACGTGGAACGGCGAACCGGCGGCCCAAGTCATCGTCCGCGACATCACCGAGCGGCAGCAGGCTGAGGAGACCCTACGCCGGTACGCCGACGAACAGGCGGCGCTGTACACCGTCGCGTCGGCC
>DSDT01000026.1 GCA_011048615.1 Chloroflexota bacterium
CAATTCCCGTTTTAGCATCGCCGTCACACATTTGACGTTCGTAGTGGCGACTTTAGTCGCTTCTATTGCGCAAACAGCGACTAAAGTCGCTACTACGAACTCCATAACGGGAATTGCTGGTCGCCAATCAGGATGAGGGAATCCTATCTCACGGTTCCTCTATGCGAGATCGGCCATGCCAGAAACAGACAAACAATCCTTCTCGGTGACGTTTTGGGGCGTGCGAGGCGGGTATCCCAAACCCGGGGTGACGACCAACCAGTTCGGTGGCAACACCACGTGTCTGGAAATCCGCGCCGGGCGCCATCTCATCAGCATAGACGCCGGCACGGGCATCATCGGCCTGGGTGAAAAACTGGTCGCTCAGCACCGGGTGGATAAAAGTCCTATCGTAGCCACCATCCTGTTTACTCACACCCACCACGATCATACCCAGGGATTCCCTTTCTTCATCCCCTTGTACATCGGCAGCAGCGTGATGTACATCTTTGGCCCCAAGCTGCTGCACCAAGACCTAGAAGCCGCCCTGGCACGGGCTATGCTACCCCCGGCTCATCCTGTTTCACTGGATGAACTGAACTCGATGCGTTTTGTTCGGAATATCTCGGAGAGTGAATCCATCGTCTTTCGGGCTCCCAGCGCTGCACCGGAGGTATGCAACGTCTTTCACGAGTGTGAGGCCTGTCTTCCTGGCGAGGTAAGGGTACAGGTGATGCGAGGCTATGCTCACCCCCAGGGCGTCTTTATGTACCGCATCGAGATGGACGGCCGAAAAATGGTCGTCGCTACCGACACTGAGGGTTACATCGGCGGAGACCGGCGCTTGATTCACTTTGCCCAGGACGCTGACCTGTTGATCCACGACGCCGAGTTCACCACCGAAGAGTATCTCGGCGCGCCTGCCAGCAAACAGGGTTGGGGCCACAGCACGTGGGAGATGGCTATCGAGGTCGCCCAGGCCGCTAATGTAAAACAATTGGCCCTCACCCATCACAACGCCCTCCACGACGACGATTTTCTGGCCCAGGTAGAACAGGATGCCCAAGCTCGCTTCCCAGCGGCCGTTGTGGCCTGCGAGGGATTGACTATCGAACTGGACTGACACAAGGTGCGTCGCACCTGAGTAGATGTATCTTGCTATGGTATCATTACCTTCTGATCCCCGCGCCGAGGCGCGCATTCGAGAGTTGGCGGACCGATTGGCCCGCTACAACGTGCCGCGCGCGGTGCGAGACAGCCTGAGCCGCTACGTCCACAGCGCCGCCGACCAAGAGCTGTACCAGGTCAATCCCCACCTGATCGCCGATAGGCTGGGCCTCGACTCGCACACCACCTTGAGCCTGCTGGCATATGCCGTCCAGGAGGGATTGTTCACCCTCAACTGGCAGGTCCACTGCCCTCACCACGGCCAACTGCGCACGTTCTCGACCCTGCAAGACAGCCGGGCGCAAGAATACTGCCCCCTCTGCCAGGCCAGTTTCGACGCCCACCTCGACGACGAAATCCACGTCACCTTCACCGTCAGCGAGTCTGTGCGCCCGCTCACGACCCGAGAACCGCTTGCCGACGACCCGCATCCCCCGACCTATGGGCTGGAACTGCTGAACGTGCAGGCCTTTCGTGATTTCTTTGCCGACGAGACCCTGCCGCCCGGTGAGAGCCTCCAGGTCGGACGGGTGGCCTTTCTGTTCACCGACCTGCTCGGTTCGACCGCCATGTACGCGCGGGAGGGGGACCCGCGGGCCTATGCATGGGTGCGGAACCATTTTGAGGTGCTGTTCCAGGCCACGGACCGCAATCGAGGCGTCACAGTCAAGACGATTGGCGACGCCGTGATGGCCTCGTTCCTGACCCCCGGCGACGCTCTGCAGACAGCTGTAGAGAGTCACCGCGACCTGGCGGCGCTGAACCGCCAGTTGGGATTGAGTGGAGACGCCGCCCTGCGCATTCGCCTGGGCGCCCACGTCGGACCGTGCATCAGTGTGACGCTGAACAACCGGCTGGACTATTTTGGGGCCACGGTGAACATTGCCTCGCGGGTCAGCCACCTCTCAAAGGGCGACGACGTCGTCCTGACCAACGACATGCTGACCGACCCCGAGGTCCATGCCCAGGCCTCCCAACACGGGGAGTTGACCCGTTTTGAGGCGGCCCTGCACGGCTACGATCAGCATTTCCAACTCCAACGCCTGTGGCTGGCGTGAAAGGAGAATTCACGTGACAGAACAAGTGATTTGTGATTATTGCAGGGAGACGATCGAAGGAGACCCAGTGCGACGTGGGGAGGCCGTCTACTGCTGCGAGGCCTGCGCGTTCGAGGCTAGCCGTAGCAAGGATTGCAGCGGCCGCAGCGACTCGACCATCTCCCAACCCACCGTTGAATCGAACTAGCGAATACAAGGAGGTATCAAATGGCAGCGTTTACTGCCGCGGAAGCGATTGAAATGGCGATGGAGATCGAACTGAATGGGAAACAATTCTACCTTGCCGCCGCTCAAAAGAGCATTGACCCCGACGTCAAAGCCCTGTTTGAGGATCTGGCAAACCAGGAACAAGGACACTACCACGTCTTTCAGGGCATGCTAGGGGGCGTCCAGACGGCTCCAGAACAGGTGGCCGAGGAGTACGATCAATATCAAACCTACATGAAGGTCGCCCTGGAAAACGCCCTGTTCGCCGGACCAGACAAAGCCCTCGCCCTGGCCGAGGATGCTGAGGAGCGAGAGACCGCCCTCCGAGCGGCTATCGGCTTTGAAAAGGACACCCTGCTCTTTTTCTACGATGTGCGCGACATGGTGAATGAGGCAGATCGAGAGACCATCTCTAAAATCATTCGCGAGGAAAAAAAGCACCTGCGCCAACTGACCAACCTGCTTTAGGAGATTAGACCCTATGCCACCCATTGAATTGAAACCGGACGTTTACTGGATCGGCGTCAACGACCGAACCACGGATCTATTCGAGGGACTGTGGCCCATCACGCAGGAGGGCGTCTCCTACAACGCCTACTTGATCAATGACGAGAAAAAGGCGATCGTGGACCTGGCCAAGGCGCTCAAGACAGACGAGTTCTTTGAACAGATTGACCACGTGATGGATATCGGGCAGTTGGACTATATCATCGTCAACCACATGGAACCCGACCACTCGGGCATCCTGAGCACCCTGCGGCGCATGGCCCCTCACACTACCATCCTGGGCACCGAAAAGACCCGCAAGATGCTCGAAACCTTCTACGGTATCACCGAGGGAGTACAGGTGGTCCAGGATGGAGAGACCCTCTCCCTGGGGCAACACACCCTGAAATTCGTCTACACCCCCTTCGTCCATTGGCCCGAAACGATGATGACCTATGAAACCAGTGCGCAGATTCTGTTCTCCTGCGACGCCTTTGGGAGCTATGGCGCGCTGCGTGGCAGTATCTTTGACGACGCCTGCACCGTCCCTGCCTTTTACGAGCAAGAGGCACTGCGCTACTATGTCAACATCGTAGCGGTATTCAGCAAACCGGTGCTCCAGGCTATCGAAAAGCTGGCTGGCGTGCCAGTCTCCATCATCGCTCCCTCGCATGGGCTTGTCTGGCGCAAGAACCCGCAGCGCATCGTCGAGCTGTACCAGAAATGGGCCGAGTATGCCACCGGCCCCACCGAGGTCGGCATCACTATGCTGTACGGCTCGATGTATGGCAACACCGAGAAAATGATGAATGCCGTGGCCCAGGGCATCTCTCAAGAGGGCGTGCCGCTGACCATCTTTGACGTCAATCACACCCACGTCAGCTACATCCTCCCCTCCCTGTGGACACAGCGGGGCGTGGTGGTGGGCGCCCCGACGTATGAGGGATCCCTGTTCCCACCGATGGCTCAAGTGCTGGATATGGCCGCCCAGAAGCGGGTGCGTCACAAAAAAGTCGCCCGTTTCGGCAGCTACGGATGGAGCGGAGGTGCTCAACGTCACTTTGAGCGGCTCATCGAACCGCTGAAATGGGAACTGACCGACTCTTTCGAGTTCACCGGCAGTCCCTCGGAAAATGATCTCAAACGGGGAGAGGAATTGGGCGTCCAGTTCTCCAGACTCGTCAAGAGCAGCGACTGACAGACCGGGGAACGCAAAGAAGAGCTGTAACGGATATCGTGTAAAAAATACGAGAAAGGAGTCACCAATGGAAGAGAGCAAGAACTGGTGGAAATGTCCCAACTGCGGCTACACCCTTCAAGCCGCGACCCCACCCGAGACCTGCCCCAGTTGTCACGAAAAATGCACCTTTGTCGACGCCACCTGCTACACCCCCGATTGCGGTGGGCCGGGCAACATTGATCCCCAAATTGCCCCGAGGTAACCGGGCAGCACGCCAGCCTCGGGCCGGTCGCACGACCGGCCCGAGGCTCTCCTAAACTCTAGCGGCGCGCCGGATCCCAATATCCCCGCTGCACCAGGCGAGCATCCGTCACCGTCGCCACTGACTTGGGATCCACGGCCTCTGCAATATCTAGCACAGCGCCGACATTCTTGCGCGGCACGAACGCCTCGACGATCCCCACTGCCCTCTCACGCCCGTGACCATAGAACTCGGTCACTCCAAATCCGGCCTGCCGCAGCGCGTCGGCCAGGGCATCGCTCTTCTGGGCCGAGATGAACCGCACCTCGGCGAACCCCAGCGCCATACGCTGCTCCCAGGCCATCCCGACCAGGGTCCCCACAGCGACACCGCTGCAGTAAGCCAACACGTTCCAGAGATTATCCAAATTCGAGACCACCCGACCGATGGCCACGACATAAACCAGGGCGGTGAAAAAATTGGTCAGTAGGGCAGGTTTCCATACCTGCCCGGCGGGTAAGAAACCCGCCCTACAGGTGTATTTTCTGGCGATACCCATTACTCGCAACACGAAAATAAACGGCTCTACGCAGATTTGTGGGGTAGGGC
>DSDT01000314.1 GCA_011048615.1 Chloroflexota bacterium
CCACCACATTCCAACGGTAGAGCGAACGTTTTTGTGTCATAGTCAACCTCGTCAAGTGGGATGGGTAATAGTCTACAACATTTGTGTAAATGGCGCAAATAGCGGGGACATCCCTCCCGACTATCTTGCCGTTCCAAGTCGTGTGCCACCAGGTCTCTGGTTCTTCCGGTTCAGGGCAGATCTTGTGTCGGGGGTATTATGCTCGCTTGGGGGGTAGGGGCAAGAGTTGTGAAAGCGCCGTCCTTGGGCTATAATCTCGGCTGGAGAGGATAGGTTCGAGTATGGGAGGGAGTGATGGATGATCTGGTGCAGCAAGGGGTAGCCGCCGTCAAGGCGGGAAACATGGTCGCAGCGCGTCAATTGCTGGGGCGGGCCGTGCGCATAGATTCGCAGAACGAGCAGGCCTGGCTGTGGCTTTCGGCCGCGGTCGAAACTGACCAGGATCGCTTGTTTTGTCTGGAAAACGTGCTCATGATCAATCCGGAGAACGAGCACGCGCGACGCGGCCGAGACGCTCTGCGCGAGAAACTGGGAGACGCGGTCAAGCCACCTACTGTGACCGAGATGGATCACTCGCGGGGGATGGACGCGCTGCCGCCTAGTGACTTGGAGGCCCTGCAGAGCTTTTCTCGACTCGTGGAGTACGAGTTGACCGAGAACAAGCGGCGTCCGGAGGTGGTGATTGAACAGTTGACCCACCAGGGATTTCCACACAAGGCGGTGGAAGAGTTCGTCACCGAAATCGTCCATCGGGTAACGCCGCCGGATAACAAGCGGTTTAGCATCAAAAAACTATTGGGAGTCTGAGCAACGGTGAAGAAACAACCGAACTCGCGGATGTGTTTTCTGTGCGGCCGGCAGAATCCGGTCGGATTAAAGTTGGACTTTTACGAGGATCACGAGGCAGGACAGGTGCGGGTCGAGTTCGTCGTCCCGGACGAGTACCAGGGGTATCCCGGAGTGGTGCATGGCGGGATCGTCGCCGCCGTGCTGGACGAGGTTGCCGGGCGAGCAGTGATGATCGCCGGCTCTGAAGAGGACCTGATGGCGACGCTCCGTCTGACCATCCGGTACCGCCGTCCAACGCCCACTGAGACGCCGCTGCTGGCCGTCGGCTGGGTGGAGCGGCGGAGCGGAGTGGGGGCGCGGGTGGCGGGCGAAATTCGCCTGCTCGATGGCACGGTGACCGCCGAGGCCGAGGCCACCGTGGGGGCAGTGCCGGACGAGTTCCGCGTCAACTGGGAGTCGGAAAAGCTGTACTGGAAGGTGTACGACGAGTCCACAGCGGAGGAATGATGCTGACGGCGAATGAATCTCTGTATCGTCATCCCTTGGATCAGGATTTGATATTGCGGACCGCCGCTAACGAGGAAGACGTGGAGCGAGTGGCCGAGTTCAACGGCGCCATCCACGGCGGGAGCGTTGCCGCATTGACGCGCGGCCTGTTTCTGCACCATCCCGCCCCACGAGGTCAAGACCTGGTCTTTGTCGAGGATGAGGCCAGCGGGCGTGTCGTCTCGTCGCTGTGCTTGATCCCCTGGACATTGGAGTGGGGTGACGTCCTGATGCCTGCTGGTGAGATGGGGATCGTGGGGACGCAGGAATAGTACCGGCGGCGCGGGCTGATCGGCGCGCAGGTGGCATATTTCAAGCGCCGGCTGGGCGAGCGGGGCTGTCTGCTCTCCCACATTCAGGGCATCCCCTACTATTACCGCCAGTTCGGGTACGAATACGCCCTGCCGCTGGAGGGAGGACTGCGGCTGGAACTGCGCCACGTGCCCCCTGCGTCCGCTTCGCCCGACGAGACGTTCACGTTTCGCCTTGCCACGTCGGATGACGTGCCGGCGCTGATGCGCTGGTACGAGGAGGCCGCCCAGGACCTCGTCATCCGTGCTGTGCGGGAAGAGGCGATCTGGCGTTATCTGTTGACCGACGCTCAGGGGACCGAGACCGCAGGCCAATACTGGATCGTGCAGCGGGACGGGGGGAGCGAGGTGGGGTATGTCGCGCTTCCCCAGCAGCATTTTGGGGAGGAATTGGCCGTGAGCGAGGTCTCCCGCCTGGGATTCGAGGCTGCGCTGGCGACGCTGCGTCAGCTCGAGCGGTGGGCTGTCGAGCGGGACAAGCCGGGCATCCGCCTCAATCTGCCCGCCGGTTGTGCGCTGATGCGAGTGGCCCGTTCGCTGGGCGCCCACGACCTGGGGACCTACGCCTGGCAGATCCACGTGCCCGACATGGTCGCTCTCTTGCGCGCCCTGACGCCTGTGTTGGAGCGCCGGATCGCCGAGTCCCCCTTCGCCGGGCTGACCCGCGACGTGCGCATCAGCCTCTATCGGGAGGCGATCTGGCTGCGCTTCGAGGCCGGCCGACTGACGAACGTGACCAACCTTGGGTTCACCGCCGGCGAGCCGATCCGTTTCCCGCCGCTGCAATTCATCCCCCTGGTGCTGGGCTACCGGACCAGGGAGGAACTGCAAGCGGCCTACCCCGACGTGGGGGTGGCGCCGACGTGGCGGCTGTTGGTGGATACGCTGTTCCCCCAGGTGCCGTCGTTCATCCATACCATCTATTGAGCGGGGGGCGCAGCAAAAGAGCGGTTCAATGCCGGGAGGGCAGGGCTTGCCGATGCGAGCTGTCAAAAGGGAAGCGGTGGAGTGCATTGGGCAATTTGCGCATCAGAATGATTCCAGAGTATAATACGAGCAGCACATCAATCAATGAGAGAGGAGGCGGGGATATGACCGAAACGAGGACGCTGCAGGTCAATTGGCCGGATGGCCTCAAGCTGCGGGCCAAGCCGGAGCCGATGGACACCAGTTACACGGGTATCAAGGTGCCTCATCGCACCGAGGTGGAGGCTATCGGAGACCCTCACCAATACGACGCACGATTTTGGTTTCAAAAAGTGTGCACCCCAGAGGGAGATGAGGGCTGGCTCACCTATCGAGATGGCGACACCATCTTGTTGACACCGCTCGACATCTTGTCGTTTGCGGGTCCCTCCGTGGAAGCAGGCGGGAGGCTGCAAGTCGCCTGGGAGCAGGGGCTGCGGATGCGGGCGCAGCCGGAACCGAGTATGGCCAGCTTTACCGGCGTGCTGGTGCCCGATGGCGCGCTGGTGACCCCCCTGGGTGAGCCGTCCTATCATCCGGAGGGATATGTCTTTCAGCGTGTCCGCACCTCGGACGACCGGGTCGGCTGGCTGACGCGCAGTTACAACGACACAGTCTACCTGGTGGAGGAGGACCGGGTGGAAGACCAGCCAGGGGCGGAGACGGAGAGCGGCACGCTGTGGGTGCAGTGGCTGGACGGCCTCAAGCTGCGCGAACGGCCGGAGCCGAGTATGGCCAGCTTTACCGGTGTGGTGGTCCCTTATGGAGCCAAGGTCATCGCGCTGGGCGCGCCGCAGGAGTATGATGGGTACACGTTTCAGCAGGTGCGCTTGACCGATGGGATGGTGGGCTGGCTCACGCTGAAGGCCGACGGCGCCGTTTACCTGGGCGAGAAGCAGCCGGACCTCACGACCAAACCGGTCAAGCTGGCGCAGGTCAGCCCGGCGGCAGGTCCGTGGGCTGAGATGCGCGGTGTGCCCGGTGGGGCGGTCGAGTGGTGGATCGGCGGCGGTGTGCCGCTGCGCGTGGTCAATCCGAACGAAGCTGGGGCCAAGATCGGTCATGCTGGTCAGTGGATCGAGGTCGAGACGCCGGCCTTTAAGCGCGGGTTCGTGGGCGCTCAATATCTCAAGCCCTTTACGTCGGCGGGGCCAAGGCCGCCGCTGCGGCGAGGCGAGAGCCCCTACATCTATGGCGTCCACGACCGGTACGACCGCAAGGTGCTTACGTCGGTCGGGACGACCGGGTGGGTGCTCTTTACCCACGGCATCGGCACCGATTTCCAGGGAGCCGGCGGGGACCGCAGCACGTATTACGAGTGGGAGCGGGACGGCTTTGGCGTCATCGCCCGGCTCAATCACGGCTATGGCTCCAGCGGCACCATTCCCGAACCACACCAGTACGACGCATTTGCTCGCACGTGTGCGGTTTTCGTCGAGCGCTCTATTGACCCGGCGGACCCTCAGGGGGGATGTCACATCTGGATCATTGGCAACGAGATGAACAACCCGCGCGAATACCCCGGCAACGACGAGGGGCGGGGGGGCCATCCGATCACGCCCGAAAACTATGCCGACTGCTTCAACCGGGTCTACCGGGCCATCAAGCAGGTCTACCAGAACGCGCCCGGCCTGAGCCCGGCCGACGCGACGGTCGTGCTGGGGGCGGTTGACCCCTACAACGCCGTCGCCGGTTGCAACGGCGATTGGTTCACCCGGTCGCTGCGCCACATCGAGGCGCTGGACGGCATCGCACTGCATGCCTATACCCACGGCACCGACCCCCAACTCGTCGCCAGCAAAAAGCTGTTCGGTGACGAGCACAAGCCGCCCAAACGTTTTCCCGACAAGGGTTTGAGCTGGCAGTACTATAACTTTTACGCCTATCGCACCTTTATGGACCTGATCCCGGCTCAGTGGCGGCATGTGCCCGTCTTTATCACCGAGACCGACCAGGTGCAAAAGGATTGGGCGAACGCGAATACCGGTTGGGTCCAAGAGATGTACGCCGAGGTGGACCGCTGGAACCGGGACCCCCATCACCAGCCGATCTACTGCTCCCTGCTGTTCCGCTGGGAGGCGTTCGACGGTTGGCAGATCAAGGATAAAGGCGGCGTTTTGGACGATCTGAAGGCGGCAGCACAGAAAAAGTACAAGTGGACATCCTGACGCCCTGGCAAGATGAGCCAGACAGATAACGACCTCCCACGGGCTGCAGAGCCTGTGGGAGGTCGCTGTATCAACATGGATTCCCGGCCCGCTGTACGGGATTTGAATGGGTCAAAAGTCCTATTGCCTTTCATAGAACGGC
>DSDT01000080.1 GCA_011048615.1 Chloroflexota bacterium
ACCTGCGCGCCGGAAGGCGCAAAGAGGGTGTAGAAACCGTCGTCCACGGCGTCGTCGGCGGGGGTCGGTTGGGATTCCGTCGCGTAGCCGGCGTCGTTGACGATCTCGGCGCCCACCAGTGGGTCGCCGGTGTTCTCGTCGTAGACATTGCCAACGATGAGGCCGCCGTCGGTGGGAGCAACGCAGACCGGGTTGCCGAGGCTGACGTTATCCACCTGCCACCACCACTCCCAGGCGGCATTATAGTAGTAGAAGCGGACCATCACGTCCGGCTGGCCGGCTGCCAGGGCCGAGATGTCTATCGTCTCGTGGGCCGGGCCGCGGTAATTGGCGCCGTGCTTGCGCCAGACATTGGTCCAGCTCACGCCGCCATCGGTGCTCACGTCCACGTCAGCATAGTCGGCGCCGGTGTAGGTGTAATAATCGGTATCGAACTCGAGGATCACGCTCGTCTCGCCGGAGAAATCGAGGGAGGGCGAGCGCAGCTCGGTGTCCTGGAAACCGCTTGAACCATAGGCGTCGCTGTCCACGACGGCAAAGCCGCCGCTGCCGCCGGTCTGGTTGCCGTTGCCGCCGGGGTCATCAAAGGCCCATACCTGGCCGTTGCCGACGTTATCCACGACGGTCCAGCCGGCCGGCACGTCGCCGGTCTCGAATCTCTCCAGCAGACCGCCCTCGATGGCATAACCCGGCGCGATACAGGCTGGCGATGGATCGAGGGCAAAGTCCTCGGTCCGGTCGCCCGTCACAACAACGTCGCGGTGAGCGGGGTCGTAGCCAGCCACCCAGGCCTCCACCTGGAAAGTATGGATCATGCCCGCAGGCAGGGTGAGGCTGTAATAACCACTCACCGGGTCAGTCCAGATGGTGCCGTAAGGATAATCGGCGATCTCGATACTGGCGTAAAGGGGCCAGCCGGTGGTCGCATCGGTCACCGTCCCCTCGACGACGTGCCAGGGGACTGAGGTGAGGGGGATGTCCAGGGTGGTCGTCGTGCCGGACACGACCGACACGCCCGAGATTTCGGCCCCATAGTAGCCGTAGAACGAGGCCGTGACAGTGTAGGTGTCGGTGAGCAGGGCCATCTGGTAGTAGCCGGCCGCGCCGGAGGTGGTGCCGCCAGCTTGACCGGGCACCAGGCCCTGCGCCTGCACGCCTGCCCCAACGACGCCGTCCATAGAGTCATCGTCGTAGACGGTGCCCTCCAACCAGCCGACGGGCCCCTGGAGGCAGTTGTAGCAGACCAGGGCAAAGTCCTGGTCGGTGTCGTCGCTGTTGTAGGGGACACCGTCGCCGGCGATGTTGAACGCATGTACTGCGACGTTGATCGAGCCAAACGTACCGGGCGGCAAAAAGACGTTCTCGAGGTTGTTCAGGGCGTCAGCCGCGCCGCCGGTGGCCGACCAACCCCCGGCAAAGACGTTGCCCAGGTAGGTGTCGGCGCCGCTGGTCACGACCAGGTTCAGGTCGTTGACCAGGGCCGGGTTCGCGCCGATCGCGCCGGGCGCGTCGGTCCACGCCAGGCTGATTTTGACCGGCTCGCTGGGGTCAGCCACGACAAAGGTCTGCTGCCACACCTCGCCGCTGCTGCCAAAGATCGTCTGCTGGTCTTCGTACAGGGTCGGCACGTCGGGTCGAATGGTGCGATCCGCGTTGGCGCGTCCCCAGCCCACGTCAAAGTTGGGGACGTTTTCCAGGGTGCCGCCGCCGCCGTCATTGCCACCGGCCATGTCATCCGCGCCGTTGACGAGCAACGCCTTGACCATGGCCGGGCTGGGCACCAAGCCATAATCCTGCTGCCACCAGTCCACGATCAGAGCGCTGGTGCCGGCGATGATTGGGCAGGACATGCTGGTGCCGGAGCAGTAGTGATAGTAGTTAGCGGCCGAGCCGGGCGGGTATACCCCATAACAGCTCGCGCCGCCATCGCCGACCAGCGAGGTGGTCCATTGGCCCGGCGCGACCACCTGCGGGTTGAAGCGGTTGTCGGCCGTCGGCCCACGACTGCTAAAGCCCGCCAGGTCGTCTATGCTGGCCAGTGAACGGGGATAGTTGGACGAAGCGCCGACGATGATCGGGTTCTTGGCCGCGTGCGGCTCGCTCAGAGTGCCGGCGCCAGGTCCGCCGTTGCCAGCCGAAAAGACATAGATGATCGGCTCGGCTATCGCGGGTGTTTCAAAGTTGGCGTCGCGCACCATCATGTCGTGCTCGCGGCAGGCAGCGGTGTAGCTGTTGTCATATTGGCCGGTGTACCAACTGTTGCTGGAACCGACGGCGCCATTGACCACCGAGTCACGGCTGAGGATGTTCCAGCCGCCAGCGGGCGGCCAGGATGTGCCGTACAGGGCGTTCTGCACCACCAGTGTCGAGCTGGGCGCCATACCGGTGCCCCAGAACATGCCGTTGGGGTCCTGGCTGGCGGTCGGATCGATCTGGTGCACGCCATACCGCCCATCGCCAAAAATGGCGCCGGCGGTGTGAGAGCCGTGGCCATCCGGATCGGTGTTGGCCGCCGGCGCGCCGGGATAGGTCACGTAAGCCACCACCCTCGTCCCGCCAATCCCACTGGGGTACATGGCCGGGTCACCGGTGATGTCGGGATGGGCCGAGTTCAAGCCGGTGTCCACGTCGGCCCAGGTGACGCCGTAGCCGGTGACGCCCTTGCTTTGCAGCCAGTCGTAATAGCCGGCGACAGGCATGCCACCGGGCGTATTGCCGGCGACGATCTGATTGGCGTTCTCATCGTCGAGGCCAGGCTCGGGCGAGGCATATTCCACCGCCCAGACAGTGGGTATAGTGGCTGCCTCGGTCAGACGGCTGGCATTGAGAGCCAGGATGGCCGTGTAGAACGCTTCGTCAGGCTGGGCGGCCCAGTATTGGATGACCTTGCCCAGTCCTCCCAGCGCTTTTAGCGTAGCGCCAATATCGCCATCATTGTAAAAGGTGACAGCCACATTTTCGATCAGGCCATCAAACTGATCCAACAAGGGATTCAGTTTGTAGGCCGGATGGAAAGCCCCACTCCAACGCACGTAAGACTCGCTGTCCACCCTCTCCACCTGGGGCGGCGTGCCCCAGACCAAGTAGGCGTAGTGAGCATAGTATTGGAGCGGCTTTAGACCGGCCGCGCGCAACTCGTTCAACCACCTGTCGTTGGTGGGACCGGTGAACTGAACCAGGTGCAGACCGGGATCAGCCGAGTCCACGGCGCGCAGTTCGGTCGGGATAGATGGCACGCCGTCCAGCGGGTCAAAATGAAAGCCATATACACCGATGGCAAATTCATCTGACCCAGTGGTCATGACCGGCGGCTTGCTATCCTGAAGGTGTACAGCCGGACCCTGGGCCATCGGCTCGCCGGCCGACGGTTCAGCCATCAGCTTGGCCGCCGGGGCAGTGACCTCCGCAGCCAGAGGCGCAGCCGCCAACACCGTAGTCGGCCAGGCTGCCAGGACCATGCTGAGCACCACAAATAGATTCAGCATATAATTCGCTTTGGACTTCACAGACGATCCTCCTTATTTTTTACACATTGCACCGATGTAAACGTGACTCGCTCCACATCACAACCTCTGTCTACCCGGTCCATCACCCCCTCTCGGAAAACAAAAAGCGCCTACCGAATCATCAACAGGCGCTGCTAAACGGATACGCACGTCCAAGTCGTCCTGCCAGCGTTCGAATTGACAGAAAGCGTCGTTGCCCTCGTACAATCCACTGACCGGGTTTGATACGAACTGACGGAATTCGATTGTGTCATAACCACCATCGCGTCAATCAATTCTGGGAAAAGCCGCCCTGTCTGCGCTGCGGGGCGTATCGTTCCAGCCCGCCACTGTCTAACCGAATACTCGCAGCGTCAAGGTCGTTCACTGCCTACGAAACGGCCCCAGGGGAGTTTACTTATTATAGTCATAACTTGGCTCTATGTCAAATCAGGTGTCAGGTAGAACGCACTTTGAAAGTGCGTCCCACACAAGCTTGTCATTTGGCCGGATATATGCTATGATAATACCGCCTGGGGATGACAGGCTTCGACGGGGAAGGCTGGTCACAGATGGCAAGCCGGGGCGCTCTAACCCCGTGAACAATGGAGCAAAACTGTAAAGTGCCAAGAACACTTTCAACTATATGTTTGCCCCTCAGGCGCTGGCCCAGGCGCCTTTGGCTGCCTAGCCTAGTCTGAGCGCAAACACGACCCCACAGAGGGTCACGTCCGCCTCGGCCTTTCGCCAGCGGGTCGAGGGTCGGGCGTCACAAGGTTGGCGTGCTGTGTCCTGACGCCGATAGGGCACTCAAGAGGGAGTTTCGGCTCCCATCGGCTCGACCTGGTGCAGCGCGGTTGGCCGTGTCTCGCCAGGTGACCCCATAAGAGCCAACTAAGCTTGTAGGCATCTCTGATCGAATTCTTCGGACGCGGGTTCGATTCCCGCCATCTCCACCTATGCAGGGGGCTGGTCTGTCAGAGATCAGCCCCATTCTACTATCAATCCGATGTCAATGACCAGTCTCAATCTGCAAGAACAGATCGCGGCCCAGGCGGAAGAGATGGACGGGACGCGCATCATCCGCCGGCAACGGGTGCACGACCTGGCGCGCCAGTATGACGCCTCCATCCGCGAGGTGGAACTGGCCGCGCTGGAAGAAGGCGTCGTCCCGTGGCGGTACGTGCGCAACGTCGGCACGATGGGCGTCGCGGGACAGAGCACCCTGCTCCATTCGACCGTCGCAGTAGTCGGGCTGGGCGGGCTGGGCGGCTACGTCGTCGAGGCGCTGGCCCGCGCGGGGGTGGGCCGGCTGATGCTGATTGACGGCGACCGCTTCGAGGAGCACAACCTGAACCGGCAGATTCTCAGCAGTGAGGCCCGGCTGGGCCAGGCGAAGGCCGATGTGGCGCGGCGGCGCGTCGCCGAG
>DSDT01000083.1 GCA_011048615.1 Chloroflexota bacterium
ACACCCTCCCCCTCCCCCTATCCGACCTGGAGGAAGAAATCCTGACCGCCGACCCCCAGGCCATACCACTGCACCAAATCTTTGGCGGGCACCCCCTCCTGGCCATCGTCGGAGGACCCGGCAGCGGCAAATCTATGCTGCTGGCCTACGTCGCCCTGGTATGCGCCCGCTCAGCGACAAACGACCGCCAGAAGGATCCACCCCCCTCCCCTGTGCCGCTGGACCTGGTTGAAGGGCGAACACCGCTCTGCGTGACGCTCCCCGCTCTGGTGTGGAGCGACACCCCGAATGGAGAGGCAGCCGACGGCATAGACCGGTTGATCAACGCGGCTATCGCCTCGGCCGGAAGCGGCAAAGGGGTCGCGAGTTCCCTGCGTCAACTCCTCGAGGCCGGACAGACCATCATACTGGTTGACGGATGGGATGATCTGACGCCGGATCAACGAGTGCTGGCCGCCGATTGGATCTCGCAAGTAAGCGCCGCCGTGCCGGAGAATTGGTGGCTGATCGGTGTGGGCGCGCAAGAGTATGCTCCCCTGGTCGAGGCCGGGTTTGTCCCCCTTCACCTGGCAGCCTGGAACACCAAGCAAATAGAAGAGCTCGCTCACCACTGGACGGGCACCTTTGCACCCCCAACCGGCCCCAGTGGTGCAGAACGCCTCCCCAAGCTGACGGCCGCACTGCGCCACGCCGCCCACGTGGGAGCGACGCCCCTGGAACTAGCCCTGCGCGCTTTCGTATACCTCTCCGACGGTCAAACCCCTTCCAGGCGCGCCGCCCTGTTCGACCGGGCGTTAGAGCTGCTGCTGTGGCAAGAGCAGAAACAGCAGGCCTGGCTGTTGACCACCTGTCGCGTGACGCTGGGTCAGTTGGCGTTGACCATGCTCCAAGAGGAACGGCCCACGACCAGCCGCGAAGAGATCGAGGCTGTGATCGAGGCCGCCCTTCCTCCCTCCGAGGAGACCCCGGCCCGGGCGGTCAACCAAGTCCTGCGCACATTGACCGGCGAGCGAGGCCTGCTCCGCCCTGGAGGAGACAATTGCTACACCTTCACTCATTCGCTCTGGCAGGCCTACCTGGCAGCCCGTCAATTGATCGCCATACCCCCCGAAAGCCTCGTCGAGCGGCTGGAGGACCCCAAGTGGACCGAGACTTTCCACTTTTATGCTGAAATCGGCGACGTGGGGCCGTTGGTCAACGCCTGGCTGCGCACCCCCGATGACCTGTTCCACACCCGCCTGCGCACCCTCAGCACATGGATCAGCGTGGCGCCCGCTGGCGCATCCTGGAGCAACGGGGCGATGGCCGTACTAGCCCGGGGATTCCTCCAATCCAACCGACCAAGCCGGATTCGACGCCAACTAGCCCTGGCCCTGGCCGCGACCGGCATATCGGGCGTCACCTATCTCTTCAAACAGGCCCTGCAACAACCTGACCCCCAAGTTCGCACCGCCGCCATCACGGGACTGACCCGGATGGCCGGGGAGGCCGATCTGCCTGTCATCAGAGAGGCTGTCGCGGATCAGGATCCACACGTGCAGGAAGCAGCTGTGCGTGGATTGGCATACATGAACATAGACGCGGCGCAGCGCTGGCTGGAGCAGATGGTGATAAGCGGGGATGAACTGCTCAGCCTGATAGCCGCCGAAACACTGGCCCAATACGGGGAAGAGGGAGGCGATTTTTTGCGCGAAGCGATCACCTCGGAGAATCCCATGGTCCGCCGGGCCGCCGTCGTGGGGCTGGCCCAGATTGGCGCTCGTGACGTGCTGAAAGAGGTGGCCCGCGAGGACAATCAGTGGATCGTGCGGTCGGCAGCCAGCGCCGCGGTCGAGGAGCTGGATAGACAGGAAAAGGCTTTTGGTATCACGCCGCCCCCTCATATCGAACAACTGCCCTGGCTCATCTCGTGGGCCGCAGCCCAGGGTGAAAGCGTCGGGATGGGCGACGCGGCCTGGCAGATGCTTCTACGGGCTTTGAGAGAGGGGAACACCGAGACCCGCATCGCGGTCTCCCTGATCCTGGCCCACTGCGGCCGCCACGACGACATCGAGCCATTGAAAAGCGCACTGCCCACCTCGGAGCCCGAGGCCGCCGACGCGATTCTGCAGGCCCTGGCTCAGATCAGTGAGCGGTACGGGGTGACCATCACATAACCACCCTCTGCACGACAGCTCGATTGACTATCCACCCAGGCGGCGGGTAGCTAGAACACGGTCAAAATCAACGTCTGCAATAACCGCTCCACCAGCCAGATGACAAGCAGCGCCACCATGGGGGTAAAATCCAGCCCTCCCACCGGTGGAATGTATTGCCGCAGTGGAGTCAACACCGGCTCTGTGGCCTGGATCAGAAAGCGGGCCACCGGATGGTAGGGGTCTATCCTGAACCAGGACAGGAACGTACGGGCGATGATGATGAACGAATACAACGTACACACCAGGTTAACCAAGCGGATCAAAAACGCAGCCACACCATCCCCCCTCTCTACTAGCCCAACCGAGGGCCGAAAATAGCGCGCCCGATGCGAACCATCGTCGCGCCCTCCTCCACTGCCACCTCAAAGTCGTCGGTCATCCCCATCGAGAGGTGACCCCAATCGGCGGTCGGGAACCGCTCCTTCAGCAGGTCCAACAGGGCGCGCAGACTGATAAAGACAGGCCGCACCGTCTCTGGATCCGGGACGAACGGGGCCATCGTCATCAAACCCTGCACCGCGAGGGCCGGCAGCGCCAGAATCTCTTCGACGACGGCGAAAAATCCCTCCCGCCGTCCCTCGTCCCGCTCCCAGCCCGATAGATCGAACCCGTACTTGCTCTCCTCGCCGGAGACGTTGCACTCCAACAATACCGGCAGCGTCCGACCGGCCTGCTGGGCAAAGCGGCTACAGTAACGCGCGATCTTGAGCCGGTCCACGGAGTGGACGATGTCGAAATGATCGACCACCCGCTCCGTCTTGCGGCTCTGCACGTGCCCCACCATGTGCCACGTAGGCGGAGCAGTCGGGAGCGCGGCTCGCACAGCGGGGATTTTGGGCGCCCCCTCCTCCACCCGGTTCTCACCAAAGTGGCGCACGCCGGCCTCGTAGGCCGCGACCACCGTCTCGACGGGGTGGGTTTTGGACACGGCGACCAGCGTGACCTCGGTCGGGTCTCGTCCGACCCGCAGAGCCGCCTCGGCCAGACGATCACAAACTTGTTTCAAGTTGTGCTCAATATCTCTCATTTCAACAACTCCATCACAATCCCAAATCGCCCGGTGCGTCCCCGCTCGGCCCGGTGAGAGAAAAACTCGTCCACCCGGCAGGCGGTACAGAGACGCGAATCCTCGACGCGCTCCACGCCAGCAGCGCGCAACTGGGCTCCCACCGCGGCGGGCAGATCCAGGTGCATCCGCCCATCAATGTGACGTACCACGTCCACGCCAACCGGACAGGCGGACTGGACGGCCGCTGCCACCTCTGGCCCCACCTCGTAGCAACAGGGGCCAATGGTCGGACCGATGCCAGCCCACAGATCGGTCCGTTCGCAGCCCAATTGCCGTGTCATCACCTCCACCGTCGCCGGGACGCTGCCGGCCACCACCCCACGCCATCCGGCGTGAGCGATGCCCATCGCGCGGCGCTCCAGGTCAACGAAGAGGACCGGCGTGCAATCCCCAAAGCGCATCAACAGCGGCACCCCTGCCTCGACCGTCACCAGCGCGTCGGTGGCTGACCGCAGCGTGCCCCGATGAGCGCGCCCCACCACCTCGACCCGCGCCCCGTGCACCTGGTGAGGACTGACCGTCTGGCCAGGCTCTATCCCCAACGCGCCCAACGCCCGGCGGTGGTTCTCCTCCACCGCCGCCAGATCATCCCCGACGGAGCGGCTCAGGTTGAGCGTAGCGTACGCCCCCTGACTCACCCCTCCCACGCGGGTCAAGATCGCGTGCTCGACCCCTTCCCCTTCTCTCACCCCCTCGAACCGATAGAGGAGGATGCCGTCCAGGTACTCGCGTATCATGTCCGTCGTCGAGCGCGCTGGGCGTCCAACTCGTCCACCGTCTCCTGGACGAGGGGGTAGGACAACCAGGTAGTGGCCAGGCCGAACAACCCGCCCGTGATGACCCGCATCAGCGGCGTGGTCTCGTAAGGCTGAATTCGACCGCCCGGCCAGAAAAAGGGCAGCAGATAAGAGAGAAACTGCGCTCCCCCATCCAACAACATCGGCAGAACTCCGAACAGGAAATAGGCCCACCATGGCAGCGCAGAGATCGTCCACCGACGGCGCACCAGCCCATACACCAGACCAGACAGCAGGATGGTACCGTAAATAGAGATGTCCCGCTGGCAAAGTGCCATCTTGAAGCCCACCTCCTCGTTGCCGACGAACGCCTGCGCCACCGGGCCGACCCCCGCGTCCGGTCCCAGCCACGTCGTCAGCTCCTCCAGTCTGTAGGTGCATTGAGGGCCGAACAGGAAAAAGGAGCGCTGCGGCAGTTGATGGCACAGCGGGCGGTAGATGGTATAGATCATCCGCGCCGGTATCTCGATCCGCAAGTGCATCAGCACCGGGGCCAGGATAGGAAACCCTACGTAGAGCAGGAAAAAACCGTTGAAAAAAAACAGCCAGTGATGGGCAAACCAGGAAATAAACCGTGCAGCCAATACGCTCCATCGGCTCGGTGGTTCCTCCATCAAGCGCCGGGCTGACCTCCGACGCGCTACCTCGGCCAACACCTCGGCTGTCGTTATTTCAGAGTCGTGCAATTGTTCGGCTTTGTTGGATGGCAACGAATTTTCCAGTCCCAGCTTGACTGTTATTGATCATCTCACTATCTTGACAATGTCACATTCAGCGCAAACAATTTTGGGTCTACACGGATTCGTGGGGGAAAATTTCGCAGCAGCAGGTGACGAAGGCGAAAATATA
>DSDT01000227.1 GCA_011048615.1 Chloroflexota bacterium
AAGTTAATTACCAATCCGGCGGGAGCAAGTAAGCAACAGGCGCTTGAATTGTACATGTTCTCTGCCCGGCTGTCAAACGGGCGGGCCGTCAGCTGGCTGGGGTGCAGTGAGCGTGTTTCACTTGACGCCCGTCGCCTCGTCGCGTATACTGAGAGCAGAGACAAACGAATGGAGCACACACGATGAAACAATTTTGCGTCACTACAGCGATGAGCAAGCGGTTGATCGGCAAGGCCATGGCGGTCCATCCCGACGTCACGCCCGTGCTCACAAAGGGCACGCTGGTCATCATCGCCGGCACGACGAACGGCTACGTGGCCGAAGAGATCCTCACGGCGTTGGGACAGGCGGCGGGCTTCTCGCGGGCCGGGTTCCGGCGTGGGGTGACGGTCGCGCCGGGGGCCAAACTCGCCCACGTGGACCTGCCGGGCGACGTGGTCATCCGCGACGGCCGGTGGGAGAGGGGCAAGACGATCTTTGACGTGGCAGAGGAGCTGCGGGCCGGCGACGTCGTCCTAAAGGGTGCGAACGCCTTCGACGCACACGGTCAGGCCGCCGTGCAGATCGGCCATCCCCAGGGCGGGACGGTCATTGCGGCGCTCGCAGCGGTGGTCGGACGGCGGGTGCGCCTGATCGTGCCGGTGGGGTTGGAAAAGCGCGTCCTGGAGGACGTGACCGTCCTGGCCGAGCGGTGCAATGCGCCGGAGGCGCATGGACCGCGCCTGCTGCCGATACCGGGCCGGATCTTTACCGAGCTGGACGCCATCGCGCTGCTGACCGGCGCCGCGGCCTGCCTGATCGCCGGCGGCGGCATCTGCGGGGCCGAAGGCGCGGCCTGGCTGGGAATCAGCGGTGCGACGGAGCAGATTGAGGCCGCGACCGAACTGATCAGGTCGGTCGCCGGCGAACCGCCCTGTACTGCGTGAAGCCGCCGTTACGAGAAGGTGACGGGCCCGGATGGGATCACCATCGGGTTCGTGAGCTGCCCTGACCCAACCGCCCGCGTGGTAGATCGAAAAAAGTAACCTGCAAGAGGGCTTTACACTGGTGGGGTCCGGCAGTCCCCAGGACTGCACCGAACCTTGTCGCACCTGGAATAAGAGAGTAGGGGCGCTCCGGCTGCTAACCCCAGTGCCCCTACTAAAACGTGTCCAGCATCTTTACAATCAAAGATGCTGGACTCTGGCTGGGGGCGGAGGATTCGAACCCCCACATACGGAGTCAGAGTCCGCTGTCCTGCCATTAGACGAGCCCCCAGTAACTGCTCTTCATTCTACCATAATTTCTGCCCTTGACAAATCCGCCCTACTCCCCATCGTCGTCATCCGCTATTCCAAACTCGTGCCAACCAGCCACGACCGGCAAGGCCAGGGAAAACATGCTGCCCTGGTTGGGACCGGCGCTCTCTACGTGCACCCATCCCCCATGGACCTCGGCCACGTACCGCACGAACGCCCATCCCACCCCCAACCCCTCCCGTCCACGCCGCAGGGAATCGGCGTGCTGCTCGAAGGGTTCCCCCAACAGCGCCAATCGCTCCGGCGTCAGTCCCACCCCGGTATCAACGACCTCGATCATCACCCGTCCTTGAGACTCGAAGGTGCGCACCTCCGCCCGTCCCTGGGGCAGATTGAACTTGACGGCGTTGTGGGCCATCTGAAAGACCGCCTCGCCCAACAACTCGGGGTCGGCGAACACCCCCGACACGTCGGGCGCCGCCGAGATCTCGAACTCGATGTTCCGCGCCTGGGCCATCACCGCCGCCGGCTGCACAGCATGGGGGATCACCTGCGCCAGAGAGATGTACCGGGGTTGAGGTTCACGCCGCTTGTTGACCAACTCGGCAAACTTGACCACCCCATTGACCAGGCGGTGTAAGCCCTCGATCTCGGCGGCCAGATCGTCCAGTACAACCTGCTGATCGGGTTTGAACTCGTCCCGCTGTCGCTGCAGCACCTGCATCGCCATGCCGATGGAGCCAAACGGCGTCATCAACTCGTGCGTGACGGCCCCGAGAAACGCGGCCTTCAAGCGATCCAATTCGTCCAGCCGACGCTGGGCGATTTCCAATGCCCGCCGCTCCTGGCGCTCCCGCTCGAACAGGTCTTTCCATTCTTGGGCAAAGATCACCAACTGGTCGGCGGAGAGGGTGGTCAGGTCCGGCTGACGGCGTCGGGGTTCGATAGGCCGACCAGACAGCACCTCGTTGACCAGAGCGATGAGCTGGGTAGGGCTGAAGGGCTTGGTCAGGTACTCGTCTGCGCCGGCTGCCAGCCCCACCATGCGATCCGTCTCATCCGCCTTGGCCGTGATGAACACGACCGGTATAGTGGCCGTGCTGGGGTCTGTCTTCAACGTGGCACAGACCTCGATCCCAGATCGGCCCGGCATCATCACGTCCAGGAGAACGAGATCGGGGTGCAGCGCGCGGGACAACGCCAGGGCCTGGTCGCCATTGTGCGTCACAATCGTCTCCAGCCCTTCCAGGTCCAAGGTCGCAGCGATGGCATTCGCCAGCGCTTCCTCGTCATCTGCGATCAGCACCGTCTGTTTGGTCTCTCGACTCGGAAATGTTTGCTTGGCCATCCCCCTCCCCATCATCATAGTCTACAACGTGATACGGCCCACATACAGCGCAAGATCAATCCACCCGCTTTTCGTGCTGCTGGCCAGTTTCGATGGGCAGTCGGTCCCCCAGGACGGGCACAGGCTGCCGCACGTTCACGTCCCACCAGGCCAGGGCCAGCGCCAGATGCTCCCGCGTCTCCCACACCAAGCGCCGGGCAGAGTACTCTTGTCGGTCCGCCAGAGCAACCACCCCCTCCACACCCACAGCCTGGCAAAGGTACAGGGCGCGCGGCGCATGGAACCGCTGAGTGACGATCACCGCCCGTTTCACTCCAAATATCTCCCGCGCTCGATAGCAGCTGTCGTAGGTGCGCCGGCCGGCATAGTCGAGCACGATGTCATCCTCAGGAATCCCCAAGCGCAGCGCGTACTCCCGCATCGCCTCCGGCTCGTTGTACGTGACGAACCGATTATCGCCGCTGAACAGCAGCTTTTCGACCACGCCGGCCTGGTAGAGAGCGGCAGCCGTAGCAACCCGGTCAGCCAGGATGGGAGTGAGAGAGCCATCCGACCATAAACCAGCCCCGAGCACCAGGGCCACGGTGTGGGGCGGCACATCCTCCACACGGGTGTACATCAGATTGCGGGCCTTGCGCTCGATCCACCAGTAAAGGCTTCCCCACAGCACCGCCGTCACGATCCCACAGCCAAGGATCAGGCGCAGGGCCCATTTGAGCCATCCCGCCCCTCCGACTTGGGCATTTTTCATCAAGGCAACCTCTCTACCACTTCGGTCAGAATCTCGAAATCGGGAGCAGTGACGAAAACCACGTGCCGGGCCAGTCGAGCGACGTGTACCCCTCCGTCCGGCGTCTCCCACCACCATCCCCCCAATCCCCTGGGCGGATTCTGAGGCCAAGCGGGCAGATGCTGCTGGGGGATCAGTTGGACGAGAGCGGTCTCGAACTCGGCGGCCTCCTCTGTATCCTCCCAGATGGTGCGCCAGACGAACACCCTCCTGCCATCCCGATGCTCCCATATCACGCAGGTATCTCCGCTCCAACCAGCAGCGGCCCGCACGGCCGTATCCTCGGGCAGCAGGCTGGCGAGATACAACCGGATGACGAACTCGCCCTGCGTATCCTGTAAAAGCACGCGCCATCCCTCACCCAACACTCCCCCCAGGTCGGGCACCACGACGCGCCCCGGATTCCCCGTCCCCTCCAGGTACCGCTCCGGGTGCAGCACCTGCGCTGTGGAGCGGGGTGGATTGATGTAGGCGCGATTAACCCCCTCCCACCCACCGGCCTCGAACAGTGCCTGGACAAAGCGCCGACCCTCCCAGTAGGGGAATCGCTGAATCTGCGTCCACGTCTCCACGCGCTCCAACAACTGCCCATAGCTGGGCTGCTCCGCTTGCATGATCAAGGTCAGAAGATGCTCCCAATCGGCCACAGCCGGATCCCCGTACTGGTAGAAGGCAGTCACCAGGGATGCATCCCCCTCCACGAACGCCCGCACCGCTAACACGGCATCGGTGGTGGAAGCCCGGTCATCCATCGCTCCCAAACCGAACTGCTGATCCTGCAAGGCGTGGATGTAGGCGTGGGCCAACAACGCCTGGTCATCGGTGCTGGCCCCATACCGTCCCGTGGAGACGAATAACTGTCCCTGCTCCGGCACGTAAATACCCACCTGCTGGTGAGGCTGGATCGAGATCGGGACATCGGGCAGTAAACCGAGGGCTACGTAGGACGACAATTCATCCTCCAGGTCGCGCCCGGCGTACAACTGCCGGAGCAGCGCCGCCATTTCCCGCTCGTTGCGAAAACTGAGCGGCACCTCCGCCCTTGGAGCTAGTCCCCGGATGGATTCGACCTGGTACGCGATCTGGTCAAAGAGGCGGGCAAACTGCACCTGGGACCAAATACCCTCCTCAAATGTCGGGACAGGGGACGGGATTGGAGAGGGGGTGGGATAGGACGTCGAGGTCGGAATCAACGAGGAGGGAGTCGTCACTGGAGACATCTCCTCCCAACCCTGCAGCGAGGTGATGACAAATCCAGACAATACCGCGAACACGACAACGACCGCGACGACCATCAGAATAATAGTCCGGCGCTGCACCACTGTGAAATTAGCCGTGTTCATCGCCACTGTCCCACGTCGCTATCGAACAATACGATTCCTTGCTGGTCAATCATGACCCAGGGATTATACCACGCCGAAATACAAGAGCAAGAGAGAGCAGGCCAGGCCCGCTCTCCCCCAACGTGCACTGC
>DSDT01000146.1 GCA_011048615.1 Chloroflexota bacterium
GGACTGGCAGAGCCCCGTCCGCCACGCCCGTGGGGACAAATCTTGCTCAAGTCCGCCTTTGTGACTGTGGCTGGTGCGGTGCTGCTCTTTTTCCTGGGGGTGACCGTCTCGGTCGTGGGATATTTCGTCATCGCGCTCCAGCTCCCACCACCTACCGAGCTTCAGGATAAACAGACCCAATTCGTCAGCAGCAAAATTTTCGACCGCGAGGGGAATCCGCTGTACGAAGTGACGGACCCCGAGGGCGGACGGCGGACCTACGTCCCCATTGGGCGCATCTCTCAACACCTGATTGACGCCACCGTCGCCACCGAGGACCGCAACTTTTGGCTGCACCCCGGTTTCGATCCCATCGCCATCTTGCGGGCGGTCTACTATGCCCTCTCGGAACGAGAGATCGTCTCCGGGTTCAGCACCATCACCCAGCAGGTGGCCCGCAACGTCCTGCTCACCCCGGAAGAGCGCATGCAGCGCACCGCCTGGCGCAAGATCAAGGAGGTCGTGCTGGCCGCCGAGCTGACCCGCGTCTATCCCAAGGAGACGATCCTCGAGATTTACCTCAACGAGAACTATTACGGCAACCTCACCTATGGCGTCCAGGCCGCCGCCGAGACCTATTTTGGCGTGAACGCCAGAGACCTGACCCTGGCCCAGGCCTCGTTCCTGGCTGGGCTGCCCCAACTGCCGGCCATCTATGACCCATTGAGCAACGGCCTGGAGCAGGCCCTGCGCCGCCAGGAGATCGTGCTGGGGTTGATGGTCGGGGATGGCTACATCAGCCACACCGAAGCGGCGCTGGCGGCGGACGAGATGCGGAATCACGAGTTCCGCCCCTTGCGGCTCGATCTCACGACGGCCCCTCACTTTGTGGTCTATACGCGGCAGGTCGTGGAGGGCATGTTCGGGCCGGAGGCTCTCTACCGGGGCACCGGCCTGCGCATCTATACCACCCTCGATTCGCGCTTACAGGATTTAGCCGAGCAGCAGGTGCGCGCGGGGGTCGCGGCCTTGGCCGACCGGGACGCCACGAACGGCGCGCTGGTGGCCCTCGATCCGGCCACCGGTCACATTCTGGCGCTGGTCGGCTCGGCCGATTTTCATGCCCAGGAGATTGATGGACAGGTGAACGTCGCGCTGCGCTGCCGCCAGCCCGGCTCCTCCATCAAGCCCCTCACTTACGTCGCCGCCTTCGAGCGCGGCTGGACGCCGTCCACGCTACTGTGGGACGTGCGCACCGAGTTCCCCGACGGGGCCAACCCGCCCTACGTACCGGTCAACTATGACCGCGAGTACCACGGGCCGATGCTGGTGCGGGAGGCGCTGGCCAATTCCTACAATGTCCCGGCGGTCGAGACGCTCCAGTTCGTCGGGGTGGATGGGTTGTTGGAGCTGGCCGGGCGGCTGGGCGTCACGTCGCTGGTCCATCCCGAAACCGGGTGCCCCGACTATCCTTACGACCAGCCCCCGGCCTATGGGCTGGCCCTGACGCTGGGCGGTGGGGAGGCCAAGCTGTTGGAGATGACGGCGGCCTTTGCCGCCTTTGCCAACGACGGGATGCGCGTCTCTCCCAGCCCGATCCTGCGCATCGAGGACAGCCAGGGGAACATCCTGATTGACAACTCGGCCCCGGCCGCCGAACGGGCCATCTCGCCGGAGCACGCCTACCTTATCACCCACATCCTCTCCGACGATGAGGCGCGCAGCGTCGAGTTTGGGCGCGGTGGTCGTCTGGTGCTGAGCCGCCCGGCGGCGGCCAAGACCGGCACCACCGACGACTATCGGGATGCGCTGACCATCGGCTACACCCCGCAGCTGGCGACCGGTGTGTGGGTCGGTAACTCGGATAACTCGCCGATGAAGAACGTTTCCGGTGTGGGAGGGGCCGGCCCCATCTGGCACGATTTTATGGAGGCCGCCCACGCCGATTGGCCCGTGCTCGAGTTCGTGCGCCCGTCCACCATCGTCGAGCACGAGATCTGCGCCGACTCGGGCGCCCGGCCCACCGAGCACTGCCCCCGTCGGACGCGGGAGCTGTTTGCCCAGTCCCAGCCACCGCTGGACGAGACGCACGACTGGTACCAGATGGTCCGGATTGACCAGTTCACCCGCCTGCTGGCGAACGAGTTTTGCCCCGACCAGACCATCGAGCAGGTGATGCTCGTCATCACCGATCCCCGAGGGCGGGAGTGGGTCGAGGCCCACCTCGAACAGTTCGGCGGCCTGGAGCTGGCGCCGCTGGAGGCCTGCACCGCCAGCACCGACCATCCCCAGGTGTTGATCACCTATCCCGATCCGGGGAGCACCGTCTACGGCGTCGTGCCCGTCCGGGGGACCGTCCAACTGCCCAACTTTGAGCGGTACGAGGTCCAATACGGCGTGGGCAGCGATCCCCAGGGCTGGGGTTGGATCAGTGGGCCGCACCTGGCCCAGGTGTACGACGGCCAGTTGACAGAATGGGATACCTCCCACCTGGCGCCGGGGCTGTACACCCTGCTCGTCATCGCCTTTGGGCAGGGCGGACAGGGCCGCGTCGAGGGGCGGGTACAGGTCTTTGTCGGTGTGCCGACCGAGACGCCTACTCCCTTCCCCTCTGCCACGCCGACGCTGCCGCCGACCGCCACCTGGGAGCCCACCACCACACCGCTTCCCACGTTTACGCCGCTCCCCACCACGCCGCCCACCGTCGAGCCAACGGCGACGCCCACCATCACGCCCACCGTTCAACCGACAACAGATCCCACCGTCACGCCTACCGTCGTCATGACCGTCACGATTACCCCCACGGCAACGGTGGTCTCCAATCTGGACATTACCCCAGCGCCGTAACATCTCCCATTAACATCAGGAACGACGGTGGGAGGCGGGGTGGTAGAAGTACAGGCTACCCATTACAAACGCAGGTCAACGATCGGATCAGGGGTTCGAACCGTCCGCTGGCCCAGACACCTCCACGGACTGTAGCCAGACCAGCCCATCCTGGGCGTAGGGCCGGTCTCCAGCGACGGGGAGACGCTGGATGTCGGGATAGGTGTACATCCCCGTCAGCAGTTCGTACGTTCCCGGCTGGGCGTCCGGCGGCAGAGGGAGAGAGATCTGCTGGCTGAAAATGTCGCCGCCGACCCAGCGGGAGGTCGGATAGACGCCGCTCAGAGGCGGTCCGTCGTGCTGAGCCAGCAGAGCGCCATCGGCTCCCAACAGGTGGACAAAGATCGTGTAATCCGCCTCCATCCTCGCCCCCCTCACGGCCTGCCAGTAGAGGGTGAGGGCCAGCTCGCGTCCGGCGGACGGCTGGCCCCTCAGGGTGTATCCCCGCAAGCGCACCTGGCCGCCGAGGGTGACGTCTACCGGCTGCATCAGCGGCCCGGTCGAAGCGGCGGTGAAACGTACATCCTGGAACAGGATCCCCAGGCAGCGGGTCCGGTCCAGGTAGGGCGCGCATTCCGAGTCTCTGCCGGCGATGGCCAGGGACACGCCCCCGCAGCGTGGATCCCCGGTCGTGGGCTGGCAGCTGTTCAGAGCCTGGAGCGTGATCTGATTCAGGCCCGACTGGAGGGGGAATTGGGCCGTCGTGTAGGTGATCCACTCACCGATGACCAACGGGGGCAGCAGATCCTGGTTGACCGTGATGGCGAGCCGCTGCGGGTCGAGGAACGGCAGGGCCGTGAACTGGAGAGCGCCCTCCTGCCGGCGGGGAGAGTAGATGTACAGCTCGGCTGACGCGGCCATCCAGCGGGCAGGACGACCATGCCACGTCTCCGAGTCCTGCCAGCCCTGCTCCGGGGCACTCCAATCGTTGTTTTCCAGCGCGTACACCATTCGATCCGGCTTCTCGGTCCCAGCCGGCACCTGGTAGATGGCGACGCCGTGCTCGGTCGAGCGCGGGGGACCGAACGCCGTCTCCAACAGTGCCATCTTGGCGTCGGCATAGCCGACGTAGGGGGTGAAAAGAAAGACGTGTCCCACCTCCTCGGCCCGGGCGACGGCGGCCCGGTCATCGGCAGTCGCCCGGGGGATGATGTCATCCTGCACGCTCCCCTCGGCCGCCGGGGCCAGCAGGCCATCCAGGAAACCGGCCACGTCGGGAAAGACCGGCAGGGGCCGCTCGAACCAACTGTCGAACACGGGCCTCCGGTGCGCGGTCTGGTAAAAAAGGGCTCGCTCTTTGGCGTGCCCGGCGGCGATGGGCAGATTGAGGACCGCGCCGGGGTCGTCGGCGGGAGCTATCTCGGCCAGGTAGTCCGGCACCATGAGTGGGGTGGTGGGACACGGCCAGACGACCAGCAGTTCGCCCAGCGTCACGACACAGGCCGCCACGGCGAGGACCGGGCGCCAGCGGGGGCTGGTGTGCTCGATCAACCAGTCCAGGCCGTAGGCCGCGAGCACCGCCAGGGCGAGCATCAGGGTGGTGTTGATGCGGGCCGGGGCGCGATTGACGGAGAGGAGGGGCATGTTGAGGAGCAGGGCGTAGGGGAGCGGGACACCGCTCTCGACGCCGTCGGCAGTGAGGGTGACCAGTTCGCCGTCGAACTTGAGCAGGGGGCCCAGGGAGAGCACGGCCGCGATGAGGGCGATCACCGTCCACGCTCCCACGGCGCGGCGGCGCTTTACGGCTGCCAAGACGCCCAGCGCCAGGGGCAGAAGGCCGGCATAGGTCAGCAGCTCGGTCGCGCGCCAATCGTCGGGCGCGACGCGCCGGGCATAGTCCGGCACCAGGTGTAGAGCGTTGAGAATCGGGTTGGTGGGCGGCGGCGCGACGACCCCCAACAGATCGGCGGAAAAGCGGACCACACCGCTGGTCTCCAGGTA
>DSDT01000318.1 GCA_011048615.1 Chloroflexota bacterium
CCCACCAAAAGAAGAGCAGCATCACGTCGTTGAGCAGCATACCGATAACCTGGAGAAAAAAAGGGCCCCGGTACGCCATCGCCGACATCAGATTGTGGCGTAGGTAGCTCGGGATCAAACGCCCGCTCTTTTTCATCGTTCCGTCAAAGAGTAAAACTAAATTTGCCAGACTCCAGAATATGTATCGGCGCTGCGCAGTGCCCGCCACACGCGCTCTGGCGTGAAGGGCACCTCCCGAATCCAGACCCCCGTCGCGTCGTGGATGGCGTCCGCCATGGCCGGGGCGATCCCGTCCAGTGGCAGCTCTGAGATAGATTTGGCGCCAAACGGCCCGGTTGGCTCCTCCGTTTGCACAAAGATGGCCTCCAAGTGAGGCATCTCGTGGCATCTGTAAACGCGGTACGGGCCAAGCCGGGGGTTGACCAGACGCCCGCTCTCGTCGTAGACCATTTCCTCACAGTGAGCAAAGCCAATGGCCTGCTGCAGGCCGCCCTCCACCTGCCCGGAGGCGGTGATGGGGTTGATCACCCGGCCGGCGTCCGCTACCATCAGCACCCGCTCCACGGTGACCTGCCCGGTCTCGGTATCCACCGCCAACTCGACGAACTGGGCGCCAAAGGGCGGGGGACACTCGTAGCTGATGTGAGAAGCGCTGGCGATGATCTGATGTTGATCTTGTTGGTGGAGACTGCTGAGAGCTACCTGTTCCAGCGTCAGGGAGGAGCCATCGGGCGTGAACACCTGCCGGTCTCGCAGTGTCATGTCCTCACTGGTGTCCGATCCCAGCATCGTGGCGGCGTGATCCTTGATCTGGGCGGCGACTTTGAGGGCGGCTTTGCGCACGGCCTCGCCGCTGATGTAGGTCGTGCTGGAGGCATAGGCCCCCTTGTCGAAGGGTGTAAAGTCAGTGTCGGAGGAGTAGACGACGAGGTCTGTAGCAGGGATGCCCAGTACCTCGGCAGCGATCTGAGCCAGGATGGTATCGGAGCCGGTGCCCAAATCGGTGGCGCCGACCAGCAGATTGAACGAGCCATCATCGTTCATCTTGATGGTGGCGGCGGCCATGTCCAGGCCAGCGATGCCGCTGCCATGCAGCATGACGGACATCCCGATGCCGCGCCGCATACCGTTTTCTCCCTGCCGCCACGTTTCGTTCCCTCGCTTGTGATACCAATCTGTCGCCTCAAGGCCCACGCGCACGCAATCTTCCAGCCCGTTGGAGCGGATGATCTGCTGGAAGCCCTCCCGTCCCTCGCCCAGGGCCTTGGCGAGCAGCAGCTCTTCCCCTTGCTTGATCCAGTTCCGACGTTTGAACTCGATCACGTCCCAGCCCATACGGTCAGCAATTTCTGACATCAGCATCTCGATGCCAAAATGGCACTGCATCGAGCCATAGCCCCGGAAGGCTCCGGGGGTGGGTTTGTTGGTATAGACGACGTCGCACACGAACTTGGAGTAGGGGGCATTGTAGAGGGTCAATCCCTTTTGCCCGCCGACCATTTGGACGGTCAGGCCGTGGGTGCCGTAGGCGCACGTGTCGCCGATCAGATATAGTTCGGTAGCGACCACCTCCATCTCGGCGGTGACGCCGATCTTGTACCGCATGATCTGGGGGTGGCGGCTGCGGGAACTGGTGAATTCTTGGGCGCGGGTGTACTCCATCCGCACCGGGCGTCCGGTGGCGATGGTGAGGTGGGCGCATAGATCTTCGAGGATCATTTCTTGCTTGTTACCAAATCCTCCGCCGATACGCGGTTTGACGACCCGGATCTGTTTGACGGGCAGGCCGATGAGGGGGGCGAGCATACGCCGGATGTGGAAGGGGACCTGGGTGCTGGTGCGGACGACCAATCGCCCGTCCTCGTCCCAATAGGTGATACAGACGTGGGGTTCGATGTGGGCCTGCTGCTGCTGGGAGGTGCGATACTCTTGCTCGAAAGTGTAATCCGCTTTGGCCCATTGGGCCTCCCGGTCGCCGCCCTCGGCCTCGATGTGGTGGACGATGTTGCGCTGCCGATCATAGATGCCCTCGGTATCCGGCTCGTCGTGGACGATGGGGGCGCCGTCTTGCATCGCTGCCTGGGGATCGAGGACGTGGGGCAGCACCTCGTATTCGACCTCGATCAGCCGCAGAGCCTGCTGCGCCAGGGCAGGCGTCTCGGCGGCCACGACCGCCACCCGGTCGCCCACGTGGCGCACCGTGTCGTCCAGGCAGACCTGGTCAAAGGGCGGGGGCTGGGGATAGCTCTGCCCGCCGGAGGCATACTTGACGCGCGGGATGTCCCGGTGGGTGAGCACGGCGTGGACGCCGGGCAGGGCGCGGGCCTGGCTGGCGTCGATCTGTTTGATGCGGGCGTGGGCGTGAGGGCTGGTCAGGAGCGCCCCGTAGAGCATGCCCTCCATTTGGATGTCATCGGTGAAGGCAGGCTGTCCCAGGGCTAGTTTGACGCCGTCCACTTTGGGTTCTCCCTGTCCCACGACGTTCAGATGCTCCATTTCTGGCGGTGATAGGATCAGAGGCGCGCCGTCGGCCCCGACGCGGGAGTATTCGCCCAGCAGTTCGGCTAGGGGGGTATCGGGAGCCAGTGTGGCCTCGATGGGGGCAAAGGGGGCGGGATCCTCGCCCCGCAGGAGGGCGGCGGCTCGCTGCACTGCCTGTACGATTTTGACGTACCCGGTGCAGCGGCAGAGCACGCCGCCCAGCGCCTCGCGGATCTCGGCCTCGCTGGGATTGGGCTGGCGGTCGAGGAGAGCCTTGGCGGTCAAGAGTTGAGCCGGAGTGCAGTAGCCGCACTGGATGGCGCCGGTTTCGATAAAGGCTCGTTGCAGCGGGTGCAGTCCCGCCAGGCCAGGGCTGGGTAGAAAGACCTGCTCTTTGTCAGCCAGGGCCTCCACCGTCGTCACTGCACGTCCCGCGGCCTCGGTCGCCCGGATTTGGCAGCTGCGCACCGGTTCGCCATCCAACAGCACAGTGCAGGCTCCGCAGTCCCCGGTGCCGCAGCCGAACTTGACGCTAAAGTAGGAGGCGCGCCGCAGTGCATCCAGCAGCGTGTCCGATCGCTGCACGGTCAGGGTTTTCTCCGTGCCGTTTATGGTCAGAGTGATGGATAGGCTGTTTTGATTCATTTCAGATCTCCTGCGATTGACACTGTTCGAGGGCGCGCCGGGTGAGCACGCCAGCCATCGCCCGGCGGTACTCGGCGCTGCCCATAAAGTCGCCGGTCGGTTCGACAGCGGCTTCCACTGCTGCGGCCACGGCCTGGATGCGGTCTGCATTCAACGGTCCGCCTGCCAAGAGGGCGGCCGGTTCGGCCAGGCGGGCCGGTTCGGACCCCGCGCCGGTGAGGGCGACACGAGCTTGCTGGACGATGTCGTTCTTCATCTCTACCACGGCAGTGGCCGCGACGATAGGCTCATCGGCTGGGGTGCGGACCACGCGGGCCTCGCCCCAGCGCAGGCCCTTGGTTGGGATGTGCAAGGCCATTGCCTGGCTCCGGGTTCTACGCTGCACAACTTCCTCCAGGGTAACCTGGACTGGCTGCCCGTCTTCTCCCTCGATAGTCACGGCGGCGCCCAGAGCCAGCAAAGCGGCGATCCACTGGGGGGCAACGCGCGGCGATTTGAGGGTCGTGCGCAGGGACGTCTCATTGCGAGCCTGCCAAGAGAGTGGGCCGATGAGGGAGTGATGTAAGAGAGGGGGACAGTCCGGGCTGTCGAGTACTGCCTGGAGTGGTGTGTCGGTATCTATGCTCCACGTTTCTGCAGTTTGCTTGTCGTTCATATTTCTTTTCCTCCAAATCTGTCGCCAAAAGTACTGGTGCGAAGAATCAGTATGGGATTACGGCAGGGGATTGTCCGCGTAGTATATATCGGGCCGGGGCGGATGTCAAACGAAAGTCTGGCCCTGGCGATGTTGACAGAAATGCAGGGTTCGCGTATAGTAGTGCCTACCACAACCGAGTAACGACGGATGGAAGTAGGAGGATTTGCATGCCTTACCAAGATACCTGGGCGATATGTACCAAGTGTGGGGAGCGGTTTGTTTTCCGGATTGAGGATCAGCGCCGGCAGGCGAGACGGGGCGAGGAGATTACTCCGCCTGCTCTGTGTCCATCCTGCCAGACATCGCGCCCGCGCACAGAAAAGGGAGCGAGTTCACACCCCGAACCTCGGCAAGAGGCCGCAGCTTCAATAGTGCTCGGTCCCGGACCTCACGAGGGCAGTGTCAAGTGGTATGACACTGAGAAGGGATATGGGTTTATCCGCCATTCAAGCGGTGAAGAGATCTTTTTCCACCGCACCGGCATCGCGCCGGGTGAAGTACCGGATTTTCCCGATGATACACGGGTGACCTATTGCGTGGAGCAGACCGAGAAAGGGCCGCAAGCAGTAGAAGTGGAGCGGATGGATACATAGGCTGATGCTCGTCAGGGCGAGCGGCCCACTAGGCGTGCTCGCTGCTCGTCCGAGAGGTATATAGCTGCCTTGCGTAGCATCAAGACGCGGTGACGGCGTCGGCGGTGGAGTATTTGCTGCTCTAACCAGTCTGTCACTAGGTCGGGATAGTGCTTGCCCAGCGTTTTCAACCCCCATCCCACACCTTTCGCCGCGTCCATATTCCACTCCTCGAACAGCGGTTCCAGGAAACCCAATAGGGTCTACACGGATTCGTGGGGGAAAATTTCGCAGCAGCAGGTGACGAAGGCGAAAATACACCTGTAGGGCGGGTTTCTTACCCGCCGGGCAGGTATGGAAACCTGCCCTACCCCACAAA
>DSDT01000042.1 GCA_011048615.1 Chloroflexota bacterium
TAGAGTGGAGAAAATGATCGCTGTAAACCTGGATCGCGTGACCGTGACCTATGTCCTGGAACCGATTTTCGAGCGCCTCTCGTGGGAGATTCACGACGACCGCGTGGTGGGCCTGGTCGGGCCGAACGGCTGCGGCAAGTCCACCCTGCTCAAACTGATCGCCGGCGAGCTGACCAGTGAGACCGGCTTCGTCGTCCGCCGCCCCCGGCTGACCATCGGCTGCCTGCACCAGGACCCCCACCTGACCCCCGGTCACACCGTGTGGCAGGAGGCCCTCACCGCCTCGTCCGAGCTGGCTCGTGTCGAGGCCAGGCTGATCGCCCTTGAGGAGCAGTTAGATGACCCGAACGTCTATGGCGACGAAAAAGCCCTGACCCGCACCCTGAACCGCCAGGCGCGGCTGCTGGACGAGTACGAGCGGCTCGGCGGTCCCGGCTACGAGAGCCGCGTCCGCTCGAGCTTTGACGAGGCCGATTTCCATCGGCCGGTGACCGTCCTCAGCGGCGGTCAGAAAAAGCTGGTGGGACTGGCCAAGCTGCTCGTCACCCAACCCGACCTGCTGCTGCTCGATGAACCGGACAATCACTCTCGGAGGAGGGCGCGGTCGCTTTTCTGACCCATTTTCTCTTCACCTACGAGCAGGCTCGAGGGCCAGCACGCAACCTCTCCGGCGGTGAGCGCAGCCGCCTGCAGATGGCGCTCCTGATGCTCTCTGATGCCAATTTCCTGCTGCTGGACGAACCGACCAACAACCTGGACATTCCCTCCGCCGAGGTGCTGGAGGAGGCCCTGGCGGATTTCGAGGGTACGGCGCTGATCATCTCTCACGACCGGTATCTCCTCGACCGGGTCGTGGACCGCATCGTCGAGCTGGACGAGGGCGACCTGACCGAGCACATCGGCGGGTACAGCGACTACCAGGCGGCCAAGTTCAAGAGTTGAACCAATCACAAAAAGTGATACAATAGCCCTCAACTATACCGCCGCGCCAACGGCGCTGGCAACAGAAAGGAGCTTGCTATGACCACTACGTTTATGACCGCATCCCAGTATTTCATCACCTCCGAATCGGTCACCGAGGGCCACCCCGACAAGATCTGCGACCAGATCTCGGACGCCGTGCTGGACGCCATCATCGCCGATGATCCCGACGCCCGCGTGGCCTGCGACTGCGCCGTCACCACCGGGCTGGTGTTCGTCACCGGCGAGATCACCACTGACACCTACGTCGAGATCGCCGAGATCGCTCGCCAGACCGTTCTCGATATCGGCTACGACCGGGCCAAATACGGTTTCGACGGCGAGACGTGCGGCGTCATCGTCTCCATCAAGGAGCAGAGCGCCGACATCGCCCTGGGGGTAGACGAGGCGCTGGAGGCCAAGCGGGGCGAGATGACAGAGGACGACCGGATCGAGGCGATCGGCGCGGGAGACCAGGGCATGATGATCGGGTTCGCCTGCACCGAGACACCCGAATATATGCCGCTGCCCATTTCGCTGGCCCACAAGCTGTGCCGCCGCCTATCCGAGGTGCGCAAGGATGGCACCCTGGACTATTTGCGCCCCGACGGCAAGAGCCAGGTGACGGTCGAGTACAGCCACGGACAGCCGGTGCGGGTGGACACCGTCGTCATCTCCACGCAGCACCACCCCGACGTATCCCACGCCCAGATCGAGGCCGATGTGATCAAGCACGTGATCCGGGCCATCGTACCGGCCGAGCTGCTGGACGAGCGCACCCGCTACCTGGTCAACCCGACCGGGCGGTTCGTCACCGGCGGCCCCAAGGGGGACGCCGGGCTGACCGGGCGCAAGATCATTGTGGACACCTACGGCGGCGTGGCCCGCCATGGCGGGGGATGCTTTTCGGGCAAGGACCCCACCAAAGTGGATCGCTCGGCCACCTACATGATGCGCTACGTCGCCAAGAACCTGGTGGCGGCCGGGGTCGCCGAGCGGATCGAGGTGCAGGTCAGTTACGCCATCGGCGTGGCCCGTCCCACCAGCGTCGCCGTCGAGACCTTTGGAAGCGGTCAGATCCCCGACCGGCGGATCGTCGAGTTGATCGAGGCGAATTTCGACCTGCGGCCCGGAGCGATCATCCGCGATCTGGACCTGCGGCGGCCCATCTATCGGGCCACGGCGGCCTACGGCCACTTTGGGCGGGACGACATAGACGCGCCGTGGGAGCGGCTGGACAAGGTGGAAACGCTCAAGAAACAGGCCGGGTTGGCCTGAACGAGGGATCCAGACCAATGACCCAAGCTGAACTGTCACTGCGCGGCGTGTTCACCCCCATCGTGACCTCTTTCGACGCGGATGGGAATGTGGCCCACGACAAAATCGCCTTCAACTTGGAACGGTGGAACCGGACCCGGCTCAACGGGTACATCGTCCTCGGCTCCAATGGCGAGTGGGTCTTTCTCGACGAGGCGGAACGGTTGGCGGTACTGGAGACGGCCCGGCAGGCGATTCCCAGGGAGAAGCTGATGATCGCCGGCGCGGCGGCCGAGTCGACGCGGCACACCATCGCCCTGGTCGAACAGGCGGCCGCCATCGGAGCCGACGCCGCCATCATCGTCAACCCCAGCTATTACAAGGGGCAGATGACGCCGCCGGTCCTATCCACCTACTACCGCACGGTGGCCGATCACGCGCCGATCCCCATCCTCATCTACAACCTGCCGCCGGCCACGGGGATTGATCTGCCGGCCGAGCTGCTGGCCGAGTTGTCGCACCATCCCCGCATCGTGGGGGTCAAGGATACTGGCGGCAACATCGCCAAGATGGGCGAGACCATCCGCCGGGCGGATCCATCCTTTCAGGTGCTGTCCGGCTCGGCCAACTTTTTCTACCCCTCGCTGGCGCTGGGCGTGACGGGCGGCATCCTGGCCCTGGCCAACATCGCCCCGGAGGAATCGGTCGCGCTATACGACCTGTTCCAGGCAGGGCGGATCGAGGAAGGGCGGGCGTTGCACCTACGCATGCTGCCCGTTAACCTGGCCATCACCAGCCGCTGGGGGGTCAGCGGGCTGAAAGCGGCGCTGGACATGGTGGGCTTTTACGGCGGCCCGCCGCGCTCACCCTTGCTGCCCCTAGACGCGGAACGGCAGCGGGAGCTGCGCGCTATCCTGGAGCAAGGGGGGCTGCTGGCCGATTGACGGGGCGGGGTGGTCGTGCTAGAGCCAGGGGAAACATACTGAGGAGCGAGGAGTCTCGTTACGGCAGCCATTTGCCAGCCACACAGCGAGATTCCTCGCTTCGCTCAGAATGACGGGCTGGGGCCGGGATATGACTGCTCAAGAGTTCCGAATGAGGCGAGCGTAGAGGGACTCGATGTGCAGCGCGTGCTCCTCGATCGTCATGGGCGGCTGCACGTTGTCCCGCCATCGAACCACAAGATGCGGCTCGTCTATCAGCCTCTGTAACGCTGCCTGCCAGGCGGTCACGTCGCCCGGTGGGAGCAGCAGGCCATCCACGCCGTCGCGGACGCGGTCAGCCAGGGGGCCCAGGCGTGATGCGACCACTGGCAGCCCCGCGATAAAGGCTTCCGAGATGATGAAGGAAAAGGTCTCGTACCACAAAGTGGGCACGGCGACCACGTCCGCCTGGGCCAGCGTCTCCCACACCGCCTCGCGGGAGAGGCGGCCCAAGAAGCGGACGTTCGGCGTCGCCAGTTCGCGCAACCGGGCGACGTAATCGGGGTCGAAGGACTCGTCGCCGGCGATCCACAACTCGGCGTCGCCCCGGACGCCGCCGAATGCCTCCACGAGAACGTGCACGCCCTTTTGCCCGGAAAGTCCGCCGATGTAGGCGAAACGGAGCAAGCCGTCGGTGCGAGACGACCGTGGGGGCAGATTGGGTTGTTCCATACCGGGCAAGAGCGTCACGAGCCGCTCCTGGGGAGTGCGGTGGGCTGCGTACCAGCGGTGAACGAATTCGGTGGGGGCGATGAGGGCGCCAGCGTCCACCATCACCTGGCGCAGCAGACGGTTGCGCCAGGCCATCAGCCCGGCCAGAGGCGGCGCGGCCGACCAGAGACCCGAACGGCCCGCGCGCGCCAGCGCGCAGCGGGCGCAGTTCAGGTAGGCACGCGGACCTTTGCAAATCTGCTGGTCGTAATTGGTCAATAATTGGGCATTGGCGCACACCCACCAGAAATCCCACAGGGTGATGACGTAGGGAATGCGTCGCCGTTGGATGGCGCGGATCAACGCCGTCGGCAGTCCCATCAGATGCTCGATGTGGACCAGGTCGGGCGCGAATTCTACCAGGGTCTGTTCCCACAGTGAGACCATCGGCGGGTCGCGGAAGGTGTTGAGAAAGCGGCGGGGGGGAGGTGCGGCGCCGGCCCAGGCGCTCCAAATGCGCACGGCTCCCTCGGCCCGCGTCTCTCGTCCCATCCCATCGGCGCTGCAGCGGTGGAAGACGGCGACTTGATGACCGCGCCGACTCTGGGCCTGGCTCAGCCAGCGGGTGTACAACTCGACGCCGCCGACGTGTTCCGGCAGGTATTGATGGGCAAGATGCAGGATGCGCAACGTTCTACTCCCCGGTGGTGTGATGGTATGGCACAACACGTTGACCATCGGGGTATACTATGTTAAAATCCCCAAAAGTCAAATGGGAGCACACCAACCCAACCGTGGATCTGGCAATCATCATTTTGAATTGGAACGCCGCAGACGA
>DSDT01000098.1 GCA_011048615.1 Chloroflexota bacterium
AACCGGCCAGCGCTGCACCCCATCCAGCCAGTAGGCCCCGGTCAGGAGGTGATACTCGCCGGCCGCGGCATCCTCTGGCACTGCCAGCCGGTGGCGCTGCATGAACACATCCCCCGGTCGCCATTGGTCGGGAGACAGCCCCAGGCCGTCCCCTACGGCGGTGGGCGCGCCATCTGGCCCCACCAGGTGGGCCATCAACGAAAGGGGGCGGTGCGGTACCTCTTCCACCCGCCAAAAGGTCCACAGCTCGACCGTCTCGCCGGGATGCGCCTCGCTCGCGGTCAGGCGGCTGCCCAGGAAGGTTAGGGGGCCATCCAGCGTCACGGCGATGGATGATGGTGGCGGGTAAGCCAGATCGCCGCTCGCCAACCGGTACGCGGCGTAGAACGGGCTTCCGTCGGCGTGGCGGGCCGCCGCCTCCAGCGTCGCCCCGGGAGGCGGCGCCGTCTCGGACGGCAGCACGTAGACCCCGACCGCGCTCCCAGTCGGGATGAGCCAGCTCTGGTCACAGTCCAGCAGGGCCACCCGCAGGTCCGGTTGGCCGAGCCGGGCGCGCACCGTCTCCGGTGGGAGAGCTGGCGCGAGGGCAGCACAGACGGCGGCCCAGGCGGGCGCCGGTCTCGGCGGGACGCGGTAGATGAACAGGGCGCGGCCCAGGCGGGCGAGGGGTTCGTGCGTGCGGAACCAGGCGTAGGTGTTGACATCCGGCGTGTACGCCCCTTGCAGCACTGTCGCGCCGATGGCATAGACGCCGGGTGCGGGGGCCAGAGGCGCGAACTCGACCGCGCGGGGGTCGGGTGGCAAAAAGTCGGCTGCCACGCCATAGACCTGCGGGCGGGCCGGGCTAAAGTGGGCGTAATAGACCCGCTCCGCGCCGTTTTCTTGCATCCAATCGCGCAGTTGCCACAGATTTTGTCCCCAGTCCAGGTTCGAGTCCACCAGGTAGCGGTGACCCTCGGGTAGATTAAAGTAGGCGAGATAGTGAGGGGAGAGAAGCAAGGCGATGAGGGGGAGGGAGAGGAGTAGGGCGTGAAGCGTGAGGCGTGAAACGTCAGGCATCAAGCGTGAAACGTCAAACGTCAAACGTGTACTTTCGTTCGCTATTTGTGAGATGAAAATGTATAGAAAGGGCAGCAGGGGGAGCAGGTGGCGGTAGCCGATGTTGACGCTGCTGAAAAAGGAGGATGCGATGTACAGGGCCGGATAGAGTAGCAAGACCCACCACTGGCTCCACCCAATTCTCCGCCCTCGCCCCTTCACAAGCTGATAAATCGCCACGCTCAACAGAAGCAGCGTCGCCAACGGCGTCTTGAGCGCAAAAGCCACCGGGAAATACGTCCACCAGCCGTGGCTGCTGTTCATCCCCAGGAGGAACGAGGGATGGCCCAGTTGGTAATGCTCTTGGAGCGAGCGGTAGATTTCCAGGTGGGTGGCGGCCGGCACTGGGAAGGGGATGCCGGGAAGAGGGCGCAGTTCAAAGCCATAGGCAGCCCACAGGATCAGCCCGGCCAGGCTGAAGCAGGTCACGGCCGTCAAGAGACGGCTGCGCCAGGGGCGGATTCGGGGCCCAAGCAGGCACAGCAGTCCGAGGGGCGGGATAAGAGAGATGGCCGAGACTTTGGAGGCCAGCGCCAGCCCCAGCGTCACCCCGGAGGTGGCCCAGCAGCCCCACCGGGCGCGGCGCAGGTCGCGCGCGGCAAGGAAGAACGTCGCCGTCCCCCACAGCACGACCGCCACGTCGGTGGTCACCAGCGAGCCGTGGGCGATGAGATTGGGGTCGAACGCCAGCAGGAACAGGGCCAGCGCCCCGGCCCGGGGGCCAAAGAGATCAGTCGCCCAGCGAAAGACGATGGCGCCCAGCAGAAGCGTCATCCCGATGATGGGGAAGCGGGAGGCGAGCGCCATGCGCCGGGGATGCGAGTACTGCCAGACCACGCCGTCGGTGACGGCGGAGAGGCTGGCGATCTCCCAGCCGGAAATCGTCCGCGGATCGGGCAGGTCGTTCTGGAGCAGCAGGGGCGCGGCCGCCATTACGTTCGCCAGAGGGGGGTGGATGTGGACCGGCTGCAAGCGCAGGTCGCCGCTGCACAGCGTCGCGTAGCCGACGGCCAGGTGCGGCCCCTCGTCGAAGGTGATGGACGCGCTGCGGGCGTGGGTCAGCGCCTGAGCAAAGAGGCAGAGCAGGAGCAGGACGGCGGCGGCGCGGTATCTATGCACGGCGTCGCCCCCTGAACAAACGCGCGCCGAGCCGCTCCGCCAACCGGGTCCACCAGTTGGGCCGCAGAGGCAGCAGCCAGATCAGGTAGCGGTAGCCGGCCATCCGGAGCATCCCAGCGCGGGCCAAGCGCAGGTCGGCGTCGGTGGGCGGATCGGGGAGTTGAGCTATGGTCCGCCAGTGTATCGCCGGGATCGGCGCGTTCAGCTCGGCCCGCGCGGCGAACTCGGCCTGCCAGCCGCGCACTTCCCCCGCCACCGAAAGCGCCAGCCCGATCCCCTGCTCCAGATGGGTGGCCTCGTGGACCACCAGCCCCAGCAGACGCGGGTCGGTTGGGTTGCTCTGAAGGCAGAAGGCCGGCTCGTTCAACTCGATGTCGCCTCGCAGCGTCCACCGGGCGCCGGTGCTCTGCCGGGCAAAGCGGATCTGGACGTCGTGGGCGCGGATGTAGTGGGCGGCGTGCCGACAGGCGGGACCGCCGGCCGTCATCAAGTGGTCCAGCACCGCTGCTCGCCACGCGCTGGCGTCTACTGTCATTCGATCCTCACCTCCACCGGCAGCACTGGCCGGTCGTCGGGAATGCGCTCGCCGGCGGCGTCGCGGGCCGTCAAACGGGTCATCGTCTGATCGTACAACCCGACCGCCAGCCGGTACACGCCTGGCCCCACATCTACCAGTGAAAGCGTCACTGTCTCGCTGACCACCTCGCCCTCGGCCCACCAGGAGGTGGGATAGCTCCCGCCGCGGGGTTGGGCGTCGCTCTGGACGAGGGGCGGGACGGTGGGGGAGTCAAAGAGGTGGACAAAGACGGTATAGTCGGCCTGGGGGGGCTGCAGGGCGCGCCACCATAGGGTCAGATGGAGGGCGTCCCTCTCCTGCGCCAGGTCGTAGCCCGCCAGTTGGATCTCGCCGAAATTTACCTCCAGGGGGTGGGAGAGGTCCGGCAGGGTGAAGGTGCGGGGCACGGGCCGGGCCTCGAACTCGGTTTCGAGCGGCCACGTCAGCGGCCCCAAGCGGGCTTGCCCGATGGTCTCTAGTGTCGGCACTTGGTACATGACGATTTCCAGGTGATAGCCTGGTCCAGGCGAAAGGTCCTCTGGCCGGGGAAGCAAGTATGGGTCGGTGACGAGTTCGCCCGGTTGCCACGTGCTGGTGGGGAGAAAGCCGTAGCCGGGCTGCGTATCCATCTGGACGCGGATCTGACCGGCTCCGTCCAGGAGGCGGAGCGAGATGGCGTAATTGACGGCCATCGGCTCGGCCGCCGACCAGGCCAGCCGCACGGCCAGGTGACGCGTCCCGCTCTGGGCGATGGCGGCTCCGTGCAGCCGGATGGACGGGCCAAAGGCGGCCAACACGGCGGCGTCGGCGGGCAGCGTCGGGCCGGGGGAGACTCGCACTGGCCGGAGGTGGACGGTCCCCTGCTCCAATCCACTGGACGTGCGGGCTTGCAGTTCCCCCTGGGGGCCGAAAGGGCGCAGTTGGAGCAGGTAGACGCCCTGGGGGAGATGCTGGGGAAGGGACAAGGAGGCAGGGAGAGAGGAGGACAGGGGGACGCTCACCTCGATCAGCGGCTGCGCGTCGTAGCGGACGGCGGCGGGGGAGACGAGGCTCAGGGTGGCGGTGTACGGGCCGCTCGCCTCGGCCCAGTCCAGGGTGACGGTCAGGGTATCGCCGGGGGACAGTTCCTCTGCCGAGAGGGTGTACCCGGTCAGCCGCAGTGCACCCCAGTCCACCCCGTCGGGGTTGGGATGCAGATAGGGCATCTGGATGAAATCCATCGTCAGGTTTCCGTCGCCCGGGTTCTGGCCCGGCAACCGGGAGAGCAGGAGGACGGGGAGAATGACGAGAAGCAGGCCACACAGGTCAGATCGCGTGAGGCGCGAGTGGGATCGGGCCAGCGGGCTCATCGCTGTGATCATCACGGCCAACGTCGTCGCCAGCGACACTCCCTCGGCGGCGGCTCGCACCGGCGTGCGTCCCAGGCGGAGGTGGACGGTGTGCTCGCCGGGGGGAACTTGCAGCGCCAGGCGGCCGGACCCCGGGACGGGCCAGGCGGCGACTGGGGCGCCATCCACCTGTGCCTGCCAGCCGGGCCAGTGGAGGAGCGGGAAGGCGAGTCCGCCGCCCTCTCCCCACACCCGCCACGTCTGGCGCGTGGGTTCGCGTTCCACGAGGGCGGCCTGGAGGGATGCGCCGTCCAGTGGGATGGCGCGGGGGTGCGCGTCCGGCTGGAGCAGCGCGTCGGAGGTGTAGGGGCGCGGTTCGGCGGTGTTGGGCAGCCACTCGTAGCGGATGGTGGTGCCGATGTTGCCGCTGAACAACTCGTACAATTGTAGCCGTTCCACCGTCACGTCGGCGGGGCCGATGGGAAGGCGGTCAGGGTGGAGGGAGAGGAGGGTGCAGCCGGTCAGGAGGGCGGCGATCAGGAGGGGGAGCGCGGGACGCCAGGCGCGGGAGGGAGA
>DSDT01000048.1 GCA_011048615.1 Chloroflexota bacterium
CGAGCTTGTGCTTTGTGGCCCAATCGGACGGCGCGCATTCCCTGGCGTAAGGTATCGGTGATCGGCATGGCTGTTTCCCAAAGTGTGTGGTTACAGACTTATTGTACCGAGCTATTGCCGGGACAGGCGTTACAGCCTGGTTACAACCTGGTTACAGAGCACGATCTCCTGCGAGAGGTTGACGGTGCGGGCAGAACGGGTATAATCGGAGCAACATTTAATGAGGAGATGGGATAATGATCGACGTCAATGAACTGCGTAAAGGGATCACTTTCACGATGGATGGTCAGCTATACAAGGTACTCGAGTACCAGCATCACAAGCCCGGCCGGGGAAAGGCGACCATTCGGACCACTCTGCGCAATCTGCGCACCGCGGCCACGCTTCAGCACAACTTTATCTCTGGTGATCGCGTGGAGGACATTCGGGTTGAGCGGCGAGGGGTGCAGTATTTGTACAACGATGGTGACTTTTACTATTTTATGGATACAGAGACGTACGAGCAGACCACACTGTCGGCCTCTGTCTTGGAGGAGCACATTCCGTATCTCAAGGAGAATATGGAACTGGTATTGTCGACCTATGAACAGGAGCCGTTGGATGTCGAGCTGCCCACGACGGTCGAGCTGGAGGTGGTGAATGCTCCCCTGGCCGTCGCCGGAGATACTGCGACCGGCGCGATGAAAAAAGTGATCTTGGAAACAGGGCTGGAGGTGCAAGTGCCTCTCTTCATTGCAGAGGGGGACGTGATCCGCGTGGATACCCGGAACGGCGAGTACGTCACGCGGGCGTGATGATGCGTACTCCAGCCGGCGCCGAGTGTACCTTCTACTATGAGGATTTTCATCGCGGTCACTCTACCCAAGAGTGCCGCCTGATTGGGCGTAATCCCCGTTCCACACCGTGGACGCCTGGCCTGTGCGCCCGCTGTCCGGTGCCCGGTATCCTGCGCGCCAACTCGTGTCCTCACATGGTGCTGGAGGCGCAGGTCGTCCGGCGCTGGTTGGGTCTGGTGCGGCGCGTCCAGGTCTATGCCGTCTGTACAGAATACCAGGTCGAAGTGCAGGACCCCTACGTGGGTTGTGGTCACTGCCATCCTCGAGCTGCTTCGGTCCTGGACGGGCGGGAGCTGAAGGAGTAACGGCATGCTCAAAGCGGTGCTCTTTGATTTGGATGACACGTTGCTGGGTAACTCGATGGAGGTTTTCGTGCCGGCCTATTTTGAGGCCCTCACTCGCTACATGGCGCACCTGATTCCTCAAGACCGTTTGATCGCCGAGTTGATGCGCGGGACCAGGGCGATGGAGAAGAACGACGGCAGCGGTCCGACCAACGAGGAGGTATTCGCGCACGTCTTTTACCCCGCGGTTGGCTACGAGCAGAGCGTATTGGAACCGCTCTTTCGACAGTTCTATCTGCACGAGTTCCCCAATTTACAGCACCTGACGCAGCAGCGGGAGGAGGCTCGCCCATTGGTCGAGTGGGCGTTTGAGCGCGGGTGGCGGGTGGTGGTGGCGACTAATCCGCTGTTTCCCCGCCTGCCCATCGAACATCGCCTGAGTTGGGCCGGAGTGCCGGCGGACGAGTTCGACTATGCGCTGCTGACGTGTTACGAAAATATGCACGCCACCAAATCACACCCGGCCTACTATGGCGAGATTTTGGAGCGGCTGGATGTGCGGCCCAACGAGTGTCTGATGGTCGGAGATCATTGGGAGTGGGATATTCTCCAGTCTTCCTCGGTTGGCATTCCCGCTTATTGGATCGCAGAGCCAACTCACACGCCGCCAACCGACGATGTGGCGCTGGTGGGCCAGGGAACGTTGGCCGAACTGTGGGGTCAGATCGAGACGGGAGTGCTGTCCCTGTAGCGCCCGTCGCCTGGGTTCCCGAGACGGCGGGCGCTACTTGAACAGCGTGTCCAGCCGGTGGGCCGATTCTGGGTTCTCCTGAATCTCCTGCTGGGGCTGGGGGGTGTGCAAGTGAGGGGACATCTGGTTCCGCACGGCCTGCAGGTCATTCGCCAGTAGAGTGGCCATCTCTTCCCATTGTTGCAAGCGGCGTTCTCCTTCATTCGCCGCACGGATCAAGCGCACGATGGCCTCGGCCGGGTCAGATTGGGCATTCAACCACTTGGCCGCTCGCCGATGGTCGGCGTTGTAGGGGTTAAAATCCAGGTGAATGGTCAGAGCCATACGTTGGTTACTTTTCAAAGCTGGCCGGGCGTTGCCCAAAGCGGTAGAATCCCTCCACATTAGCCCAAAATGCGTTTTCGAGCAGCACCGCGTGAGGGTATGCGGCGCGGATGGCATCATACAGATGCGGTCCACCTCCACCGGTGACCAGGATCCTATCCAGATGGGTCCCGGATCCCCACAAGTCACGGGCGCGGGCGATGATGGCCGTCTCGAGATCGGTGATGGCTGGCGCGATCAATGATTGCAGGGATACCGATTCGCCGCGCACGCGCACCTCTTTGGTCTGCACGGCGGTATCCACTTCGTGGGGCCCGAGTTCCAGCATATACTGATCATCCAGGACTTGTTGGATCCGGTTGACGACTGTGCTCCACCCAACGCGGGCCGATCCGCTCAAGCGCTGGATGTAGCGCAGTTCATACGAGACGATAAAATCGGTGGTAAACGTGCCAACGTCTATGATGCCAATCTGACCTCGTTCGATTTCACTGTTCGATATCTTGCCATTCTCGCTCAGCAGTTCTCGGAAGAGGGAGCCAAAGGGCTGGGGGACGACGATCACCGAATCAACGATAAATTCCATGGTGTGGTCGGCGGTGATGCGGTAGGTGCCCTCGAACGACTGAACAACTTGGGGACGGTCGCCAAAGAAATCCACCGGCAGCCCGGTGACCACGTTCAGGCGATGAATATCCGGCATAACCTTGGACAATTCCACCAATGTGGCGACGAACAGCATCTTGTACGTGTGGTCGTGCACCCGACTACGGTCGAAAATCGCGGATTGAATGCGGCTCTGAAGCACCGCTTGATCGCCGTAGAAAAAGCGCCAGTCACCATACTTGATGGGCCGTTCCTCCCCGCCTCGGATCAAATCGGTGGCAAAGCTGATCTCCTCGGCTGTGCCGATGACGCTGGGAAATGAAAAGCGCAGATCATCAGGGCCAGCTCCCTTGGTGTAACCATATCCGATGTCAATAGATAGAATCATTGCGGGGGACCTCCTTGTTTGTGACACTGCTGGTGTCGCCAGTACGGGATGTTCCTGTGGTTCGATCTCAGAACTGGGTATTTCCATAGTAGATTGGGGTGACAGCTCTCTCTCTGCCAGCGAAGGGGGTGGTTCTGACGCCGCCAGTTCTTGTGTTGTCTTGGCTGCCTCTGCCGCCTCTGTCTCAAGCATCGGCTCTGGGGTGTCTGCTGTTCTGCTCAGGGCATCCAGGGCGCTCTGCCAGGCGGGTATGTATCTCCAGTAGGGTGGTCCTTGGGTGCACCATCGGGCTTGGGTCTGCTCCTCGGCAAAACGGGCCTCTAAATCGACCGACAGGTCCAGATTGTCTCGTTGGTAATGATAGACGCGGAACGGTTGTTTCCCGTCACTCAGTATCCAGCGGTGGTTCACTTTGCGTGCTCCCAGGCCCGATCGATGAGCCAGGGTTTCATCCAACTGGGAGGCCAGCTTGGCCAGCTGCTCCGTGGGAAAGATGTACTGTTCCGGTTGGTCGTTGGCATCCAGCAGTTCGGAGCGGTTAACGGTCGGCAGGGGTCTTCCCTGGGATACCAGTGGATAGTTACGAGCGAGGAGTGAACCGGGCACCAATGCCACTGCGTTGGGCCTTTCGGTGTCCCCACTCCAACCGTGGGGCAGCCACGGCCATGGTTCTGCCTTGCGAAACCCGGCCTCTCCGGCCATGACTACTTGGTAGAGCACGCCCTCAGGGCTGACAAAGAGGGCTCCTTCCGGCAGGGTGTCGGTGCGGATGAGCGCCTCGGCATCGTCGAGAGCCGCGCTGGTTGGAGGTTGATCGTTCATATTATCCATACCATTCTGGGGCAACTGTTTCCCCACTTGCAGGCCTGGGCGCAATTAGGGCGAAAAGCATGTTCCCCTATCCAGTCTATCCCGCCCCCGACCGATTTTCAACCCTGCAAGAGGGCGCCACACACAGTATACCACGAATTGCGGTAGGGGAAAATTCTGTTTACGGGCTGTAAACGAGATCGGGATGCTCCAGTTCGATGGGCTTATCTTACAGGAACCTGGTCGGCCTGTCAAGGAACGGGCATCAATTGGGCGCTGGAGGGGTTTCCGCACTTTCCCCAGCGCGCATTACTCCATGACTAGGGCCAACAGCACGCAGAAATCAAAATCATCGCCGATCCGCATCACACGAGGCACCAACGAAACGGTTCAAAAAAGCAGACGGCACTCTTTGTATGACCGTCTCGGACACCGATAGTGGCAGACTGTCTTCACAGCGCAGCGGCCCGCTTCGTCGGTGTCCTGGATCGCCATGGGGACTTGTTGCGGAATCTCGGAATACGGTGGGTTGCCCTGCACAGTGGGCTGGGTTATAATGCGATACGGGCAACTGCCCGATCTGCCCTCCTGGAGGGAGTCGTTTGGTACATAAGGATGCCTGATATGGATGGCCTTGAGGC
>DSDT01000247.1 GCA_011048615.1 Chloroflexota bacterium
CCCAGCGGCGAGTCCTTGAACTGCTCGGGGTGGGCGACGGGGTCACGGAGGTTGCCGTCGGCGTCGAGGCCGCGGGTGAGCAGGTCGTGGAGCAGCCCCCGTTTGACCTCCCGCAGCTTGGCGATGACGCGCTCCGTCTGCCGGATGGCCTCGTCCGCCGCGTCCAGCACCTCGGCGATGCGGCGTTGTTCGGGGAGAGGGGGCACAGGAACAGGAAGAGCATAGGCTTCATACCGATTTAGGCCTGGAACACCTGTTGAGGCATCCAACCTATCAAGTTGTGAATGAAGCAACAACCAGTATAACCAACGGAAGCCAAGTTCTTCAGTTGGTTGCACGTAATACGTCGTGTCAATTGGCCAAAAGTTGTTCTGACTCCATTCCACGGCTCCCACTGTTCCCTTGCGGCCTACAATGATGCCTGGACCTTCAATCAAATAATCCGAATGCTCACCAATTACGCCACTTGAGCCATACACAGCATAACCATGCCCCGTGCGTTCTGTCTGCGGCAAGCCGTCCCCATATTCTAGAGAGAGCAAGTCCCCTAGCGACTGATTTTTCCACCCGTCAGGAACCATACCCCAACTCCTCCATCAACTGCGCCGCGGCCGCATCCCATCCTACCATCAACATAGATTACCCCAACAGTGGCGTCAAATCCGTCACTGGAGAACGATAATCCTGCGCGATCATCTCTGAGAGCCAACGATTGGCCTCTTCGAGCGTACACAACCCCCGCTCGACCGACAAAACGAGGCATCCCACCGAGCCCGACTTCCGAACGCCCAACCGGTCAGCTTCACGACGGGCGGCCAAATCATCGGTGAGCAGCACCCAGTCACGATGGTGGGCAATGACCAAACACGCAGCCTCGCCCTGGTGTAACCGCTGGAGCAATTCATCGAAAAGCCGTAACTCGTCCTCCTCGCTCACGCCGATCAAGCGTATCCACCCCTCCTCAGCCAGGGGATGAATCAGCCGGTCAATCCCTTGATAAAAACGATAGCCCTCCTCCAGGCCGACCCTTATCTCCTGGTAGACCTCGGTCGGTATGTAGATGTGACCATAGAGCCGGCGCAACAAATCAAGCTGCACAATGGCGGCAAAATTCGATAGAACAGTCGTGTTGACGATGATGCTCATGACTGTTCCTCGAAGTAATCCCGCAATACGTCCACCTCCTCCTGCGCCTCCTCCAGAGACTCCGGTCCCAGGCGGGGCTGGACGCCGTGTTCGACCAGGACATCCTTCATCTGCGCCCAACTCAGACCGGCCAACTCGGCCGCTTTCGCCAGCGAGATGTCCTCCGTTTCATAGCGATGGACCGCCAAGCGCAAGCGCAAATCGGCGCGCGCCCGCAGCAGATAGCGCAGCGCGTCCTGGACGACGGCCTCTTCATCCTCGTAAAGCTGGGCCTCCACAAGATCGCGTACTTTCAACATCTTTATCCCCTCCCTATCCCTATGATGCTCATGCTTACTCAGTATGATACCCTAACGCCTCCACAAATCCCGCCAACCGCGCCGCTGCCGCGTCCCGCTCCGCCTCTAAAGCCTGCAGAGAGACGTGGTACTTGTCCCACAGCGTCTCCAGCGCTTCCACCAGCGCCTGCCGCTTGGCCGTGGCGTACCGCGCCAGCTCCTCCGCCAGCCGCTCCCGCTCGATGGACAGCACCAGGTCGTGGGCCTGCTCGTCGTCCACCTCGGCGCGGGCCTCGTCCAGCCGAGCCAAAAAGTCGGCCGCCAACTCGTGGCGCTCTTTCCGCACCGCCCGCTGCTCGCGCCGCATCTCGGTCAATTCCTCGTCGGTGGGCGCGTCTTCCTCTGCCTCATCGTCCTCCTGGAGTCGCTTCCCCTCGGCGATCTGGGCCTTCAACTCGGCGTCGCGGGCAGCCAGGGCGTCCAGCTTGTCCAGGTAACCGGGCAACAAACGCTCCACCAGGGGATGGTCCAGCGGTTCCAGCCCGTTGCGGCTCTCGCCGTCTTCGACCGCCGCGCGGACGGAGGCCGCCCAGGAGTCGATCAGGCCCTGGAACCCCTGGTTGGCCAGGGTGCGCAGGTCGTAGTCGATCCCGTTCCACCAGGCCGCCACCGCCCCGGTCACCTGGAAGCGATTCAGTAGGGGCGTACCCTCGTGGTTGCCCTGGGGCAGCAGCGCCGCCTCGAACGTGTCCCGCAGCGCGTTGCGGGCGCCCAAGAGATCCGCCTGCGGGTTCCCGGCCAGCGCCGCCAGACGCGGGGCCGCTGCCTCCCACCAGGCGGCAAAGGCGGCCTCCAACGCGGCTCGCTGCGCCGCCACGCCGGGGTCGGCCTCGACCCGCGCCTTGATCTCGACCCGACCATCGGCCCGACCGTCGGCCCGCTCCGCCAGTTCGACCCGGAAATCGGGCCGAAAGTCGGCGTATGCGCTGGGCTTGGGCCGGGGGTCGAACAGCGCGTCGGGGCTCAGGCCCACGGCCTCGAACAGGTCGCGCCGGGCCACGATCTCCGCCTTGGGCACGCCGCCCACCAGGTGAGCGCGCACATCGTGGGGCTCCGGCGGCGGGGCGTTGTCGGCGTAACGGCGGATGTTGAGGTTGAAATCGTTCTCCGCCAGCTCCTCGACGGTCGCCACGCGGGCGTAGCGCGCCACATTCTAAGTTTTGGAAGGTCGTGACGATCTTTTCGATGTGCTCCGGCCGGAGGAAATTCTGCGCCCGGCCCTCGTGATACTCGGCGTCGGCGTTGATAAAGAGCACCCGCCCCCGGCGCTCCGGCGGCTTTCCGCCCGGCGCGCGCAGGACGAGGATGCAAGCGGGGATGCCGGTGCCGTAAAAGAGGTTGGGCGGCAGCCCGATCACCGCCTCCAGCAGGTCGTCCTCCAGGATACTGCGCCGGATGCCCTGCTCCGCGCCGCCTCGGAAGAGGACGCCGTGGGGCATCACCGTGGCCACCATCCCGCCGGGGCGGGCCACCGCCAGCATATGTTGGAGGAACATCAGGTCAGCCCGCTTCGACCGTTCCGAGGTATAGCCGTGGCGGAAGCGCTCTTTGAAACGCATGCCGTCCTTGCCATACTGCTGCGAGAAGGGGGGATTGCTGATGACGCGGTCGAAGCGCATCAATTCACCGTGCTCGTCCAGGTGCTGGGGATCGACCAGTGTGTCGGCGTGGCGGATGTCGGCGTCGCGGATGCCGTGGAGCAGGAGGTTCATCTTGCAGATGGCCCACACGCTGCCGTTGGCGTCCTGCCCGTAGAACGCGATGTCCTGCGGGTCGCCGCCGGTCTCCTGGACGTAATCGCGGGAGAGGATGAGCATGCCGCCGGAACCGACGCAGGGGTCGTAGATGCGCATCCCGGCCTCCGGCTGGAGCAGGCGGACCATCAATCGCACCACCTCGCGGGGGGTGTAGAACTCGCCGCCCTTCTTGCCCGCCGAGTCGGCAAAGTACTTGATCAGGTACTCGTAGGCCGCGCCGAGCATGTCGGGGAACTCGAAATCCTCGTCGCGCAGGCGGATGCGGCTGAAATGTTGGATCAGCGCCCGCAGCGTCTGGTCGTCGAGGCGGGCGCGGCGGCCCACCTGGCGGGTGAAACTGATGTGATCGAGCACGCCCTCGAGGGCGCGGTTATCCTCCTCCAGCGCGCCCAGGGCTTTGTTGAGCTGGTCGCCGACCTCCTGGTGCACCTCGTCGCGCAGGTAGGACCAGCGGGCGCGTTCCGGCACGTAGAAGGCGTCGGCGTAGTAGGATTTGCGCTCGGCGCGCTTGCGGGCCTCGTCCTCGCTGCGCCCGTGGACCGTCATCTGCTCCTGCATGATCGCCTCGTAGCGGGCCTGGAAGACGTCGGAGGCGCGCTTGAGGAAGAGCATGCCAAAGATGTACTGCTGGTATTCGGAGGCGTCCATCTTGCCGCGCAGGATGTCGGCCGCGGCGAAGAGGTGGCGTTCGAGTTGGGCTAGGGTGAGTTTGGGCATGCGAAATACCTCCGAAGAAGTGCGAGTTTATATATCACTTGGGGCACGCACGCTCTCGGCCCGCCAGAAGTCTGGATCGCGAGCCATAGCGGCGACCAGGTCTTTATCCTCGACCATATACTCGCGCACGAAGCGATCAGTGGCCTCCTTTAGCCCCTCATCTACTGCTCCCTGGAACGCAGCGTCCGACCGCAGGCGTGTGAGGGACCGGCTAACCTCGTCGCCAAGAGTCTTCTTGGCCTGGTCAGCGACAAAGGTCACAATGCCGTCAACGATCTGCTGCTTGACAGGATCAGGTATCCAACCCATAGGATCAATCTGAATAAGGCTCATCACTTCAAGCATCTCCTTCCAAAGCAAACCTATGGCGTCGCCACCAAAACAACGGATTGCAACGATATCGGGAAAGCCAACTTGCAGTTAGTCGCCTCAAGTATAGTTCAAGGCCCAAGATAGAGCAAGCGGTCGTTCGGCCCCTCGATCTCAGTTCACCCCCAATTCCACAACCGGTGCAGATCGATCAGATGGACCGTGCTCAGCCAGAGGGGCAGGATGATGTTATAGGCCCATTTATTTGATCAATCTAAACGTTTGGTAATGTTCCTCAACAATTGAGATAATTGGTAATGTTCCTCAACAATTGAGATAATTCAAGAAGGGCCAATTGGCGGCC
>DSDT01000232.1 GCA_011048615.1 Chloroflexota bacterium
AAATCGGCCAACTTGCCCGGCGAGATGCTGCCCAGGTGCGCCTCCCGGCCGCTGACCCGTGCCGCGCCCATCGTGAAACCCCATATCGCCTCGGCCACCGTCAGCCGCTGCGCCGGGTACCCGCTGCCCGCCGGCGCGCCGTCCCGCGTCTGCCGGGTGACGGCGGCGTGAATGCCAAAGATTGGGTTGGGATTGGCCACGGGGCAGTCGGAACCAAAGGCCATCGTCACTCCTGCCTCCTTCATATCACGGAAGGGATAGGCGAAGCGCCCGCGCGGCCCCACCGATGTTTCGACCATCGGAATGTCGTCGGGGCAGTGGATGGGCTGCACCGAGGCCGCCACGTCCAACTGGGCCAGGCGAGCCACGTCCTCGGGGCGGATCATCTGCACGTGCTCGATGCGGTGCATGGCGGCCGGCGCTGCTGTGTTAGCCTCTCTCTCGCTGCCTAAAACCCGCTCGAAGACGCCGATCAATTCCCGGTTGGCCCGGTCGCCGATGGCGTGAATCGCCACGGCCAGGCCGGCCCGCTCGGCCCGCTCGACGGCGCGGGCGATTTCGTCCATCGGCGTCAGCGGCATACCGCACTCGCCCGTATCCTCGTATGGCTCCAACATCCAGGCGGTGCGGGCGCCCTGTCCGCCGTCGGAAAAGAGCTTGACGTGGCCCACGCGCAGGTAATCGTCCCCCATGCCGGTGCGCAAGCCCAGCGCGATCGCCTCGTCCAGGCGCTCGCCGGGGATGTGCATCCACATCCGCAGGGCCAGTTCGCCCGCCGCCTGTAAACGCTGGTAGGCGCGAAAGGCGGGCGGCCCGTCGGCGCCCCCCATGATGCGATAATCGTGGACGCCGGTCACGCCCAGCCGGTGGAGGATGCCGAATCCCTCGCGCATGGCGTCGACCGTCTCATCCTCGGTCGGCGGCGGGATGACGTCGGTGACCAGGTTGATGGCCAATTCGCGCAGGACGCCGGTCGGCTCGCCGCTCTCATCCCGGTCGATGACGCCCTCCGGTGGGTTGGCGGTGTCGGCTGTGATGCCGGTCTCTTGCAGCGCTCGCGAGTTGATCGCAGCCAGGTGCAGGTCGTTGCGCCACAGGATGACCGGGTGATCGGGCGCCGCCTCGTCCAGGTCGGCGCGGGTGGGCATGCGGGGCTCGGGCCAGCGGGACTCGTTCCATCCCTGTCCCAGGATCCATTCGCCGGGCGGGATCTCGCGCGCCCGGCGGGCCAGGCGCTGCTTCAAGTCGGCCAGCGAATCCGCCTCCGACAGGGGCAAGCGCCGCAAGCCGAGGGACCAGTCGTAATAGTGGAAGTGGGCGTCGGTCATCGCGGGCAACAGCAAGCGCCCTTCCAGGTCGATCACGCGCGCGCCGGGACCGGCCAGGGCGCGGATCGCCTCGTCGTCGCCCACGGCCTGCACGCGCGCGCCGCGAATGGCCACAGCCGTCGCCTCAGGATAACGGGCGTCCTGGGTGTGTAGTTTTCCGTTGATGAGCACTAGATCGGTCATTGTCTTACACCTCGTTTTCCAGAATAGGTCTCTATTTTTGACAGGTTTACAAGACTTGCAGGATGAAAACAGCCCGTACAAACAGGTGAAAATTCTGGCAATCTTGTTGATCCTGTCTGAAAACGGTCGAAATGGCAACTCGGTTTTTCAGAATTGAACAGCTCCGCCTCGTTTCAGAATTAGAGAAGGAATCCTTGGGGGAACGGATCGCGGGGATCGAGAACGAACTGGTGCACCCCAGTGATCTGGGCGCTGCCCCGCACCTCGGGCACCACGGCCGGCAAGTCTCCCACGGTGGTCTCGGCCACCAAGCGGCCCTCGAACGTGGTGCCCAGGATGCCGGCGTTGACGAACGGCTGATCGAGCGCCAGTTGTCCCCGGCGATGGAGCAACGCCATCTTGGCCGACGTGCCGGTGCCGCAGGGAGAGCGATCGATGTGAGATTCGCCATAGACCACGGCGCTCACTCCACGCCTCGACTCGTGCCCGGAGAGGTCGTAGAACTCGGTCACGTCCACCGTGGTCACCTCCGGGCGGGTCGGATGGCGCACCGTCAGTTGCTCGTTAGCCGCCTCGATGATGGACATTCCCAGATCGATCAAGCGGTCGACGTGCGCCAGCGTCATCGGCAGACCGATCTGCTCGGCCGAGACCATGGCAAAGAAGCCGCCCACGCAGACGGTGTCCACCCGGATGCGCCCCAGCCCCGGCACGTCCAGGGGCTGATTTTCGCCGTAGACGAAGGAGGGAGCCAGTTGGATGGTCACAGAGTCGACCAACCCGCCCCGCATGTGGGCGACCGCCTCGGCCGGGCCGGAGGGGGTATCGACGATCACCATCGTCTCCGGTTCGGTCGCCTCCACGACGCCGGCCTCGATGAGGGTCGTCACGGCGCCGATGGTGGCGTGACCGCACAGGTAGGGGTATCGCCGGGCGTCCATATAGATCAGTCCAAAGGCGGCTCCCTCAGTGGTCGGTTCGGTGACCAGGGCAGCCAGCATATCCCGATGACCGCGTGGCTCGCGGGTCAGTTGCAGCCGCACGTGATCCCACTCTTGCATCAGGTACTGCCGCTTTTCGGCGACCGTCCCGCCGGGGATAGGGGGAATCCCGCCGACGATCAAGCGTGTCGGTTCGCCAGCGGTGTGGGAGTCGATGGTCACCAAATGGTCGGGGTAGCGCTGCACAAGGTGCTGGATGTTCAAGTCCATAATATCTTCTCATTCGCTGCGTTTGGTCCCCAGGTATGCCTCCTGGACCGAAGGGTCGGACAGCAAATCTATTCCACTGCCCTCGCGGATGATCTTGCCCGTCTCCAGAACGTAGGCCCGGTCGGCCACTGCCAGCGCTTTCCTGGCGTTCTGCTCGACGAGGAGCAAGGTGGTGCCCTCTTGATTGATGTCGTTGACGATGCGGAAAATCTCTGCCACCAGGAGAGGGGCCAAACCCAGGGAGGGCTCGTCCAGCAACAGCACACCCGGTCGCGCCATCAGGCCCCGGCCGATGACCAACATCTGCTGCTCGCCACCGCTCAGGCTGCCGGCGAATTGCTGCTTCCGTTCCCTGAGACGGGGGAATCGGGTGTAGACGTCCTCCAAATCTCTCTCAATGCCGTCTTTATCCTGGCGCAGGTAAGCGCCGATGCGCAGATTTTCCTCCACGTTGAGATTGGCGAACACTTGCCGGCCCTCGGGCACCTGGACGATGCCCTGCGCGACGACCTTGTATGGTTTATCGGGCAACTTTTCCCCTTGGTAGGTGATTTCGCCTTTGTGATAGGGCACCATCGACGAAATGGCGTTCAACAAGGATGACTTGCCAGCCCCATTGGCGCCGATGATCGTGACGACCTCGCCCTTGTCCACGTGGAGCGAGACGCCCTGTAACGCCTGGATGCCGCCATAAGCGACGGAGATGTCCTTGACCTCTAGCAACGCCATGTTTAAACCTCCTCCGTTCCCAAGTAGGCTTCGATCACTGTGGGGTTGGACTGGACTTCATCCGGCGTGCCCTGGGCGATGGTGCGGCCAAAGTCGATGACCACGATGTCATCGGCCAAACCCATGACGACCTCCATGTGATGCTCGATCAGCAGGATCGTCAGATCAAAGGTCTTGTGTATTTGCTTGATAAAGGCCATCAAATCGACCGTCTCGTCCGGGTTCATACCGGCCGCCGGCTCGTCCAGCAGCAGGAGCTTGGGCTCCTGGGCCAGCGCGCGCGCGATCTCCAGACGCCGTTGGTGCCCATAGGGCAAGTTCTTGGATAGTTCGTCGGCCCGCTTGCTGAGATCGACCAGTTCCAGCAGGCGTGAGGTGCGCTCGGCCAGATCCTTCTCCTCCCGTTTGCGGCGCGGCGTGGGCAGCAGCCCCTCCCAGATGGAATAGCGGGCGTAACGATGGCAAGCGGTGCGCACATTGTCCCGCACACTGAAATCGGAGAATAGACGGATGTTTTGAAACGTGCGGGCGATGCCCTTCTGGGCGATTTGATGGGTGATGCGACCGGTGATCTCGTCTCCCTCGAAGAATATCTGTCCCCGCGTGGGGTTGTAGATGCCGGTGATCAGGTTAAAGATCGTGGTTTTCCCGGCCCCGTTAGGCCCGATGATGGCGTACAGACCTCCCTTTTCCAGGCGATGGGAAAAGTTGTCCACAGCCCGCACGCCGCCAAAGTCTTTGGTAAGATTTTTGATTTCTAGCAAGGGCATGATATCTATTCTCCCTTTCTACTGAACAGAGCCTTGACGTTAGCCGGCGTCAGTTCCCACGATCCCATCAATCCTTCGGGGCGCGCGACCATGATCAGCACCACCAAAACGCCATAAGCGACCAGTCGCCAGGCCTGAGCGGTGCGGAGCAATTCCGGCAACGAGGTGAGCATGACAGCCGAGAAAACCGCTCCCGTCAGGCTGTGCATGCCGCCAAAGATGACCATCACGATCAACTCGGTCGACTTGATGATGCTGAACATTGAAGGCTGGATAAAGCCCACGTAGTGAGCCAGCAGCCCGCCGGACAACCCGCCCAACGCCGCATTGATGGCAAAGACAACCTGCTTGTAACGGAAAGAGTCGATGCCGATACTCTCAGCAGCCAACTCGTCCTCGCGGATA
>DSDT01000326.1 GCA_011048615.1 Chloroflexota bacterium
CGGGTAGCGGAAGATGCACGTCTCTTTACCACCGAACTCTTTTTGCCAGGGATTCCGCTGATCTTTTCTGGTGTTTGGGAAGCCAGACTCAGCCTGCAGGAATTGATATTGGTAGAGGCCGGGCTGGGGGCCATCACCGCGTTGGGACGCGCCAAGACCGGCGGCCTGGGCTGGTGTACCATCCGGGCGCAGACCGAGCTACAGAGCAACGGAGAGTGGCTTCCAATCACCGCAGACGCTCGGGCGCGAGGGAGGGCAGCATGGCAAAGATAGGCATACCCTTTGAGATCGAGATCGAGTCAGCTCTTCACGTAGGTCAAGCCCCTCTGGGCGTGGGGGAGTACATGTTCACCCAACGTCACATCCCCGGCTCGGCGCTCCGAGGCGCGCTGGCCGAGGTGTTCATCAATCAATACAGCTTAAAGCCAGGGCCGGGGAGTGAGTTCAACCGGCTCTTTGAGGGAGCGGAGGCGATCCGCTTCGAACCGGCCTACCCTGCAACTGCGCTGAAATGGGGCTATCCCTTTCCCCTGACCGCCCGTCAATGCAAGGCTCACGGTGGATTTCCCAAACTCGATACCCCCCAGGCAGAACGAGAGCGTTACCACGGCGCCTTTGATGTTTTGGTCAGCCAGGTTGTCTTCGAGGAACAACTGGGCTCTGGTTCAGTACCCTTTATCGAGAAACCACTCTGCCCGCACTGCTGGGGGAGCGTGGAGCCGGTAGCGGGTGTATATACCTGGGACGAGGATGAGGGACACCCCGGCGTTGCCAGTGACGTGCGCCTGGTGCGTCACACGCACACCGCCATCAACCGCGCGCGAAGCGTGGCGGAGGACGGGATGCTGTTCACCGTCGAGACGATGGAACCCGGCACGCTGTTGCGGGGGCAGGTGTGGGTGGAACCTGACCAGGTTGAGCGGGTGCGGGGGGCGCTGAGCACAATAAAACGGTTGGGGCGGGGCATCACCCGCGGTCGCGGCCGGGTGATGGTTGACCCCTTGCCACAGGAATCAAATGATGGCACTCTGGCGCGGATCAAGGCGCTGAATGAACTGATTCAAAAAGAGCGAGCTTTGTACGCCCGCCTTGCCGGTGAGGCAGTTCCACCACCGGATGGGGTTTACTTTACCCTGGACTTGCTTTCTCCGGCGGTCTTTGGGGGTGGCGTCGCGGCGACGTTGGAACCGGAAGGCCTGAATCTCTCATTCGAGGTCAACCTGGTGCGCCGCTTTGTCGCTTCGGAGGTGGTGGGTGGTTGGTGGAACGCTGCCCGGTTGCCGCACCCCACCGCGCTGGCAGTCAAGGAGGGCAGCATCTTTTTGTATAAAGCGCCGTCCGGCGTTAACCTGGAAGGCCTGAGTCGGGAACTGGAGACTCTGCGGGCCGAGGGGGTCGGCCACCTGCGCGAGCGGGGATACGGGGCCGTGTTGCCTTGTGCGCCATTTCACCTGTGGACGGCGGAGAAGGAGGCAGCGCGATGAGCGATTGGCATTATACACTGGCGCTAAAACGGGAAATGGAACGGGACGAGGAAACCATCACCGGCTGGATTTTGGAGGACTTGGGCCTGTTCAAGATGGAACTTCCACTGGGCGCCGGGCCAGAACAGCAGGAAGCGGACCTGTCGCCTCACCAATTCACTCAACTAGTGGCGGCAGCCGAGGAGACCGAGTCGGTTCCGGCGCTGATCAACTATCTGCGCTACCAGATCGCCCGCTCGAAAAAGGGCCAGGGCTGGCAGTACGCCAACGTGGGAGCGCAGATCATTGCGGAACTGGAGGGCAACGTTCGCGCGAACGCGCACAACGCCGCCCAGTGCGCGGCGGAGCGGGTGCGGGGCGCGTCGGCGGTGGCTACAGACGAGGAAGAACGGCGGGCCTGGGTTGAACTGAGTCGGCGGTTTCTGGCTGCGCTGCGCCGTTGCTTCGCCTGGCGGCTCAAAGAGCACGAGAGGGAGGAGGTGACGTCACTATGAAAAACAGGCGCAATGGTTTTCACACGCTGACCCGACAGGTACGTCTGCACGGTGAACTCGTGACCTGCACCGCGCTGCGCATCGGCGCCGGGCGCTCTTATGACGCACTGGGTGACGATCTCCCGGTGGTGAAGGACACGCTAGACCGGCCGGTGATTCCCGGCAGCAGCCTCAAAGGCGCGTTGCGGGCGTATGCCGAGTCACTGCTGCGAACTCTGGAACCGATAGTGCAGTCGAACGGGAAACCGCAGCTCAGTTGCTATCCACTGACGAAACCCTGTCTCTTTAACGACAAGGTGGCGGCCCTCAAACAAGAGAAAGACGCCGATGACAAGCTGTGGGAAAAGAGTTGTTGGGGCTGCCGGCTATTTGGCGCACCGTGGTTGGCTTCACAGATGTTGGTCAAGGATCTGCCGGTGCGGGAGGATACCTGGTTTGAGCGTTTTGGACATCGTGACGGTGTGAGCATTAATCGTGACAAGGGAACGGCGCAGAGTCAGAAACGGTACACCTTCGAGCTGGTGCCGGAGGAGACGAGTTTCGACTTTAACCTGGTGGTGGACGGCGCGAGTGACGCCGAACTGGGTTTGCTCCTTTTGACCCTGGAGGGTATCAACAACGGACAAATCTTATTGGGCGGGGCGCGCTCGCGTGGATTGGGGGACGTCGTGCTGAACGTGGAATGGGACGCTGTCGAAGAAATCACACCGGGTAATGCGCTCGAGGTGCTGGGGAATCGAGCCATAGGCGGCGATACGCCGACCACGACGTGGTCAACTGAACGGCGCACTGGCTTGATCTCGGCCTTCTTCCACGCCATTGACCTGCCTGGAGATATGATTGCGCGCTGGCAGGCCGCCCGCAACCACCACCGGGAGGAAAGTGAATGATGCCGAACGATAAATCCATTGCCATCTACACTCACCGAAATGTGAGCCTGGACGCGCTCCGAGACCTGCTGCGTTCTGGCCCCAAATGGGCCTACGTCTCCCGCCTCGACGAGGCGCAAATTGTCAGATGCGATTCCGGATTGCCAGAGAGTTGGCAGCATGGTCGTGCCTTTGGCCCCAAGCGGGAGGTGCGCTGGCAAAAGATCGACGATCACTACCGTGTGGATGTGCTAACCGAGGATTCTAATGTGTTTTCCCCCGATGAGGGCTGGAAGCGTACAGCACCAGACGTAGATGGCTTTCGTGAACGCACGATTCTGCTGTGGGGTGAACTGGGAGAACACCCGGACTCGCCTGAAGAATGGATCGAAGTACGTATCCCGCGACCGCTGCACTATCCTGTTGACAATCTCCAACGTCCAAAGGAACCAGAGACGGAGCGGGCGTTGCTGCGGGTCGTGATCCGAGGATACGATTATACGGTGGACAACGTTCCCGTCGCGACCCGCTGGGCCGTGCTGGAGCAAGACCGGCCCATGCCATAGTCTAACCAGGAGGCATAACCCATGACCAACATATTGCTATCCCCCATTGGGCGTTCACCTGGCGCTGTTACCGGCATCTATTACGCGCTGGCGGAGCAAGAGGATGCGGTTCAGATTGACACGGTGGTATTGCTCTCCACGGCTATGCCGCAGGTAAAAAAAGCTGCCAAGATGGTCGGGGAGGCACTTGGTCCAGACAAGGTAGTAGTGTTGCCACTGCGAGCCGCTGAGAACAAGCCTTCCCACGATTTTAACGATGTTGCAACAGCTTTGAATTTTATCCACCTGGCGAATGCTGTGCTGGATCACGCCAACCGCGCCGATGGCAATCAGGTTTATATCGGTATTTCTGGTGGGCGCAGCAGTATGGGGGCGTTGGCGACGCTTTCGGCCTACGTCTATGGGGCAGCCGGAATCTACCATCTTTGGGTGGACGAGAAAATTGAGGAGCAGGGTGATATCACCCAACTGCTGAATATGCGACGTTCGGAACGTATCAAGATTCTGAACCCGCCTGCCGATCAACGTCGCCTGGTCTCTATCCCACTGGCCCCTTTTGACACACTTTGGGACCGTGGGCGGCTGGGCCAAGTTCTGGCAGAACGACCGGAGGCGCGAGAGGCGCTCCTGCGGGCAGTGACGGATGTCGAAATGCGGCAGTTGAAAACCTTGCAGGAACAACGCGAGGCGTCGTTTGAAGAGGTGACTAAACGACTGCGCGAGATCTTTCAGGGTACGGAAATAGAAGATGCGGTCGAGGTCGCGATCAAAGTGGCCGGTGGTGATGAAAAGCCATTGGAATGGGAAGTGGCGTTCAAACCATACATCAAGCCAGAGTTCTGGACCCAGGTCAAGCGCGACCTGAGTGACTGGGAGAACTGGAAGGCCGGGGCCGACCGGCTGCTCAAATTCGTCGAGGCAGTGGCTACGCCGCTGGCCGTGGCCGGATTCGCAGCGGTCTTGAATATCCCCAAGTGGTCATAGAATGCCCCACGCCCTAACCTTCCCCCCCAACCCGACCAAGCCCAGGCCCTCTTCTACCAGTGGCTGGCCCTGGGCGACTACTCCCTCTCCACCCAGGTCCACGACCAGAGCGGCTATGTCCTGTCCGCCGACGACTGGAGCAGGGAACAGGCAAACGCTTGACACATCTCGCCTTATGTCTTACAATATGAGTGTAAAAGTAAG
>DSDT01000220.1 GCA_011048615.1 Chloroflexota bacterium
AGCACCTCAGATCACGTGGGTCATCGCCCCGCGTGATTCCTTATCGTTAACACCTCGATGAAAGGAGATTCAAATGTTTTGCTTTCAATGCCAGGAAACAGCCAGGAACCAGGGATGCACTGTCAAAGGTGTATGTGGCAAGCCGGAGGAGACCGCGGACCTGCAGGACCTGCTCATCTTTGTCTGCAAGGGCATCTCGGTCTATGGAGAAAAGTTGAAGGAACAGGGCACGCTAGACAAAAACGCGGCCCGTTTCGTGTGCCAGGCCCTCTTTACCACCATCACCAACGCGGCCTGGGACGATGATGTGATCATCGGCCGGATCAAAGAAGGCCTCCAGGTTCGGGAAGCAGTTCGGGCCAGGGTTGGAGCCGCCATGTCTGGGGACCTGCCGGATTGCGCCACCTGGACGGGGGAGGAAGAGATCGTGGCCAAGGCCACGTCCGATGAGGTTCGCATCACAGCCGCCCAGAACGAGGACGTGCGCTCCCTCCGAGAGCTGCTCATCATCGGCTGCAAGGGCATCGCCGCTTATGCCGATCACGCCGCAATTCTTGGGTACGAGAGCGACGATATCTATGGCTTTCTCATGGAGGCTCTGGCATCCACCACCAGGGACCTTTCGACGGATGAGATGGTCGCCATGGTGATGAGGGCAGGCGAGACCGCGGTCAAGACCATGGCCCTTCTGGACGAGGCGAATACAACGACCTATGGCAACCCCGAGATCACAGAGGTCAACATCGGCGTTGGGAAGAATCCCGCCATCCTGATCTCTGGCCACGATTTGAAAGACATGGAAGAACTGCTCGAGCAAACCGCAGGCACCGGCGTAGACATCTACACCCACGGGGAAATGCTGCCGGCCAACTATTACCCGGCCTTTAAAAAGTACGACCATTTCATCGGCAACTATGGCGGGTCGTGGTGGCGCCAAAACAAGGAATTCGAATCCTTCAACGGCCCCATCATCCTGACCACCAACTGCCTGGTTCCCATCAAAAAGGACAACACCTACCTGGACCGGCTGTTCACTACCGGCGTGGTCAGCTATCCCGGAGCCAAACACGTCGCGGACAGGGCGGCAGGTGGGGCCAAGGACTTTTCCCCGGTCATTGCGCAGGCGAAAACGTGCCCGCCGCCGGAAGAGCTCGAGTCCGGCCAGATCGTGGGGGGATTCGCCCATCACCAGGTCCTGGCCCTGGCCGACAAGGTGATCGCCGCCGTCAAGTCGGGGGCCATCAAACGGTTTGTCGTCATGGCCGGCTGCGACGGTCGGCAGAAAGGCCGCGACTATTACACCCAGGTGGCCGAACAACTGCCCCCAGATACGGTGATCCTCACCGCCGGCTGCGCCAAGTACCGTTACAACAAGCTGGACTTGGGAGAGATCGGCGGCATCCCTCGCGTGCTGGATGCTGGCCAGTGCAACGACAGCTATTCCCTGGCAGTGATCGCCATGAAACTGCAGGAGGCTTTTGGGCTTGACGATATCAATCAACTGCCGGTATCCTACGACATTGCCTGGTATGAACAGAAAGCAGTGGCCGTACTGCTGGCTCTGCTCTCCCTGGGCGTCCAAGGGATTCGCCTGGGGCCCACCCTGCCGGCCTTTCTGTCCCCCAATGTGACCCAGGTGCTGGTGGAGAAATTCGACATCAAGCCGATTGGAACCGTGCAGGAAGACATCCAAGCCATGATGAAGGGGGAATAGCAGGGCGCATTCTCATTGCTCGCCCTCCTGCAGGTTGGGGCAGAAATCGCAGGTATCTGCGTGCATCCGTGAAAATCCGTGTCCTGTTTTCTAGCCTGACATTGCCAAGATACGCTCCCATGTGTAACAATCCAGGCCGAGGAGCTGCAAAATGAGAATCGAAAACCGTTCGTGGCACACGCTCGATCTTGAGGAGACCTTTGCCGCCCTCGATTCTGACCCCAGCGGGCTGAAACAGAATGAGGCCGCGCGCCGGTTAGCCGAGCTCGGCCGCAACGAGATCGAAAGCGTGCACCGGGTCAGCAAACTCGCTATCCTGTGGGCGCAGGTCAAGAACCCGTTGGTCTTTGTGCTGCTGGCAGCCGCGGCCATTTCGATCCTCGCTGGCAAAACCGCCGATGCGATCGTGATCGGCGTGGTCATCGTCGTCAACTCGCTGATCGGCTTCTTCCAAGAGTACCGCGCCGAGGAGGCGTTGGAATCTTTAAAGGCCCAGGCCGCGCCGGAGGCCGAGGTGATGCGCGACTGTCCCGACGTGGGGGAATGCATCGAACTGCGCATCCCCACGCGCGAGATCGTGCCCGGCGACGTCATCCTGCTCGATGCGGGCAGCAAGGTCCCGGCCGATGCGCGGCTGATCGAAGCGGCGAACCTGGAAGTGGAAGAGGCGATGCTGACCGGCGAGTCGCTCTCTGCGCGCAAGACCCTCGCGCCGCTGACGGACAAAGACCTGCCCATCGCCGACCGCACCAACCTGGTGTATGGCGGCACCATCGTCACCAACGGGCGTGGGCGGGCCGTGGTCTATGCCACCGGCAAGCAGACCGAGATGGGCAAAATCGCCACGCTGATCCAGGAGACGGAGAAAGCGGAATCGCCGCTGCAGCAGCAGACCTTCGACCTGGGTAAAAAGCTGGGCTTTCTGGCCATCGGCGTCGCGACGTTGACGGTCATCCTGGGGTTGATCACCCGCTTGCCGCTCCAAGAGATTTTCCTGTTTGCGCTGGCCTCGGCGGTCTCCTCGATCCCCGAAGGCCTGCCGGCGGTCATGAGCATCACGCTGGCGGTGGGCGTCAACCGCATGGCAAAACGTCATGCCATCATCCGCCGTCTGCCGGCCGTGGATACCCTCGGCGCGGCGACCGTCATCTGCACCGACAAAACCGGCACCCTGACGACCAATCAGATGACGGTGCAGCAGGTGATGGCAGATGCCAAGACGATCCACGTGACCGGCGTCGGCTTTGCGCCGCGGGGACGTTTCCTGCGGGATGGCAAACCCTACGACCCCACCGCCACGCCCGATTTACGTCTGGCGCTGCACATCGGCGCGCTGTGCAACGATGCGCGGCTGGTACGACACCAGCACCAAGATGGCGACCATACCTGGGAGATTCGCGGCGACCCCACTGAAGGCGCGTTGGTCGTGGCGGCGGCAAAAGCCGGGCACTATAAAGAGGCGCTGGAAACAAAAATGCACCGCATAGATGAACTCCCCTTCAACTCCAAGACCAAATTTATGGCGACCTTCCACCGTGGACAAGAGGGCCAGGTCTGGGTTTTCGTCAAGGGGGCGCCGGAGACGATCCTCGAACTCTGCCCACAGATCGTAGAGAACAGCGTGGCGAGGGCGATGAAAGAGACCGACCGGGAACACGTTTTGGCAGAGAATCACCGCATGGCGAGCGAGGCCCTGCGCGTGCTGGGGCTGGCTTACCAGATCATTCCGCCGGAAGAGGTAGAAACCTTCAAAGAGGCACTGGAATACGGCCACGAGGCCGCGCTGATCTTTGTGGGCCTGGCGGGAATGATGGATCCGCCCCGCCCGGAAGTACCAGAGGCCGTGGCGCGCTGCAAGCGCGCGGGCATCCGCGTCATCATGGCGACCGGTGACCACCAGGTGACGGGAGAGGCCATCGCCCGGCAGGTGGGCATCCTCGAAGGCGATGGCCGGGTGTTGACCGGGCCGGACCTGCGGCAGATGAACGACGAGGAGCTGAACGCTGTCATCGAAGACACGGCCGTGTTCGCGCGCGTCGCGCCAGAACACAAGCACCGCATCGTCGAATCCCTGCAACGGCGCGGTCACGTGGTCGCTATGACGGGCGATGGCGTGAACGATGCCCCCGCACTGCAAGCGGCCCAGATCGGCGTGGCGATGGGTATCACCGGCACCGACGTCACCAAAGAGACGGCCGAGATGGTGCTCACCGACGACAACTTTGCCAGCATCGTCAACGCCGTGGAAGAAGGACGCGTCGTTTTCCAGAACGTCCGCAAGGTCGTCAAGTTCCTGTTGGCGACCAACATCGGCGAGGATCTGACGCTGCTCAGTTCGCTGATTCTGTTTGCGTCCACGGGCCTGATCATCACTCCGGTGCAGGTTTTGTGGGTGAACCTCGTGACCGATGGCATCCTGGACATCACCCTGGCGATGGAACCGAAGGAGGGGGACGTGATGGATCAACCGCCCCGCCGGCCCGAAGCGCGCATCATCAACAAGGAGATTTTGCAAAACATCATATTTGTGGCGATCTTTATGGCGGCCGGGACGCTGTGCATGTTCAGCCGCGCGAATCGCAACGACAATTTGATATACGCCCAGACCCTGGCCTTTACCACGCTGGCAATGTTCCAGGTTTTCAACTCGTTGAACTGCCGCTCGCGGGATAAATCCGTCTTCCAGTTGGGGCTCTTCAAGAACCCCTACCTCATCGGCGCGATCCTGGTTTCGATCCTGCTGCAAATCTTTGCCGAGCACGTGCCGTTCATGCAGGCGGCCTTGGGGACGGTGCCGCTGAGCTTGGCGGACTGGGGCCTGATCGTGTTGGTCTCCAGTTCCATCTTTATCGCCGACGAACTGCGCAAGCTGGTCCAACAGC
>DSDT01000214.1 GCA_011048615.1 Chloroflexota bacterium
AAGGTGCCGCTGCGAGTGATCGCTGTCAATCCGAACGTGGGAACGGAGGGCCATCTGCTGCTCGTCACGTCCAGCGAGGACGGCGGTGAGGATCAGGTGCTGTTGATCCCCAATGGCTGGCCGGACGCGAGCTTGGCCGTGACGCCTCTCCCCGCTGCGCCGGAACATGTGCTCCCGGCCAATGCCTGCGTCAATCTGGCGGTCTGTCTCATAGGAGTGGTGCTGCTACTGGCCGGATTGAGGTTGATGCGGCGGCGCTAAAGCGCTCACGACGAACCATGCTCCCCCCGCGTTCAGGGCGGCCCCTAGTCCGTCGGGAAAAGCCACCATTTAGCTATGTGAACTCGGCCTATATGATATTTAACTATTGACAAATTACATATAGTGTGTTATACTATAGTCGTTTCAAGAGACGCGAGTATTTTTGTGAGAGGTCAGGTGAGATGCGAGGAGGAGGCCAGGGAAGGAGAAGGCGTGGTCGTCGGGCCGCCGGGATGCGGGAATCGGCGCTGCTCTTGCTCCTGCACCGAGAACCGGCTCACGGGTACACGTTGTTAGAGCAGTTGACCGAGTTCGGGTTGGGAGAGATTGACCCCAGCGCCGTCTACCGGGCATTGCGCGATATGGAGGCTCGGGACTGGGTCGCTTCGACGTGGGATGAGGAACAGACCCAGGGGCCGCCGCGCCGTGTCTACTGCATCACGGCTCTGGGGAATCAGGTTTTGGCTGCGTGGATTCGAGAGTTGGATGAAACTCGCCGGTTGCTTGACCGGTTGGTGAGGGCGTACCAACGTCACATGGAGGAGGGAGAAGGTGAACATCATTAGATATAGGGAGAGAACATGATAAGCAAAGCTCAAGTCTTACAAGCCCTGGAGGGGGTCAACGACCCTGAACTGGAAAAAAGTCTGGTCGAATTGGGGATGGTGCACGACGTGGAGGTGGAGGGCGGCGAGGTCCGTTTGACGCTGGCGCTGACCACGATGGCCTGTCCGCTCAAGGATCGCATCCTGGATGAGGCGCGCGGTGCGTTGTTGGCATTGGAGGGGGTCGAAGACGCGCACATCGGACTGCGCGAGATGACGCTGGAGGAAAAGAAGCGTATCTGGCCTCAGCAAGGACAAAAGCAGGAGCCTGGGGTAGCGGCGCATCTGAACCACATTGGGCGCGTAGTGGCGGTGATGAGCGGCAAGGGAGGTGTGGGCAAATCATCGGTAGCGGCGATGCTGGCGGTAGCACTGCAGCGGCAGGGGAAGCGGATAGGGGTGCTCGATGCTGACATCACCGGGCCAAGCATCCCCAAGATGTTTGGCCTCGATGGAGCGCCGCCTATGGGCCCGGTGGGTATTCTGCCCGCCGAGACCGAGACCGGCATCCGGGTGATGTCCATCAACTTGCTCCTGCCCAGTGAGGACGACGCCGTCATCTGGCGTGGGCCGCTGGTGGGGGGAGCGATCAAACAGTTCTGGGGAGACGTGGTCTGGGGTGACCTGGACATGCTGGTGGTGGATCTGCCGCCGGGCACGTCGGATGCCTCGCTGACGGTGATGCAGTCCATTCCGCTCAATGGGATGGTGCTGGTGACCTCGCCGCAGGACCTGGCTGGGATGGTGGTGCGCAAAGCGGCTAAAATGGCCTGGCAGATGAAAGTGCCCATCATCGGGCTGGTCGAGAATATGAGTTACACCACCTGCCCCCAGTGCGGAGAGCGAATCGAGATTTTCGGTCCCAGCCAGGCTATGCGCACGGCGAATCAATTGGGCGTGCCGCTGTTGGGACAACTGCCCTTGGACCCTGAACTGGCCCGCCGCTGCGATGCCGGCGAGATCGCACGGTACGCCATGGACGAGTTTGAATCTGTCGCGGTCAAGATCACGGAGCGGGTCTCTGTGCGTCCGAGCACGCCGATATTCTGAGATGAAGACCTACCTGGATTGTTATCCCTGTTTCCTGCGCCAGGCGCTGGATGCGGCGCGATTGGCCGGAGCCGACCAAAATCAGCAGAAGGAGGTGCTCGGCCGGGTGCTCGCTCTGCTCCAAGGCGTGGATTCGTCCAGTTTGCCGCCGGAAATTGGCGATCAGGTGCACCGCATCGTGCGGCAGGAGGTGGGTGATGGTGATCCGTACCGGGCGATGAAGCAGGCCAGCACCCGGCGAGCGTTGGAACTGTATCCCCGGATGAGGACGCTGCTGGAAGAGGCGGACGATCCGCTGGACGTGGCGGTGCGGCTGAGCATCGCCGGCAACATCATGGATGCCGCTTTCGACCGGGAGTATGATCTGTGGGAGACGGTGGAGCGGGTGCTGGCTCAATCCTTTGCCGTTGACGATGGGGCTGCGTTCCGCGAGGCCCTCTCTCGAGTTGACCGCGTGCTCTACCTGGGCGACAATACGGGGGAGACAGTCTTTGATCGGGTGCTGATCGAGACATTGGATGTACCGGTCACCTATGCGGTCAAGGGCGGCCCCACGTTGAACGATGCGACACGGGAAGACGCGCAGGTGGCCGGGCTGGATCGGGTGGCAGAGATCGTTGACACCGGTGTGGATGCTCCGGGCACGATCTTGCACAGCGTTCAGGGACGCGCTTGCTCGGCCGAGTTCCGGCGGCTCTACGACGAGGCCGAGTTGGTCATTGCCAAGGGGCAGGCCAACTATGAAACGCTGAGTACGGAGGGCGCCAAGGTTTTCTTTCTGCTGCAAGTCAAGTGCCCGGTCATCGCCCGCGACGCGGGTGTACCGGTGGGGAGCATTCTGCTCAAGCAGGGAGGGATGTAGGTGCAGGTGTGTAGATCAAGTTGATAGGGAATGATGACATAAATTGCGGGAAAGGAGGTGAGACGAGATGCCAGCAGGAGATGGAACTGGACCGAGGGGTATGGGACCGATGACCGGACGTGGAGCCGGCTATTGCGCCGGGTACGGCGGCCCGGGTTATGCAAACCCGATGCCCGGTCGTGGCTTTGGCATGGGCTGGGGCCGGGGCGGCGGTCGTGGGTGGCGGCATCAGTATTACGCCACTGGTATGCCTCGTTGGTCACGCTTCGCGTACGCGCCGCCGGCTGGGCCGTATGGCCCGTATGCCGCGCCGCCGACCCCGGAGCAAGAGTCCGGGTTTCTCGAGGAGCAGGCTAGGTGGTTGAAGGATCAACTGGACGCCATCAGCCAGCGCATTGCGGAACTCGAACGGCAAGAGTAGCGAAGGACGTGCATCGGGGCGGGTGACAGCACCACAGGCTTGGCCACCCGCCCCGGTGACCGAACCGTGTAGGGCTGTGTGACAATCCCGAAGGAGTTGTCCGGTGCCCCGCCCGGTCGGCTCGTATGATTATACCTTTCATCAGGAGGAACGCAAATTTCAGGAGACGGGAGGATGAGTGGACACGTGGCGTGGATAGATGCAGCTCGTTGTACGGGCTGTGGTGGGTGTGTAGAGGTCTGCCCCGCCGGGGCTGTTGTTCTGACGGGGGGGCGAGCCAGCATCGTCGAGAGGGCATGTACCGGGTGTGGAATCTGCGTGGATACTTGCCCCCAGGGCGCTATCCAGTTGGTAGTTCAGGGGGAGCTTGTCCCTGCCCCGGTGCGACCGGTTCCCGCCGTCCGGCAGCCCGTTTCCTTGACAGAGACCGCCGGCGCGGCCGTCGTAGCCGCCGGTGTGGGGCTTTTGGCAAGAGCAGCCGGGACATTGGTCCAGGCGATGGGCCGCTGGCTGACGCAGCGTTCTGCGAATAGAATGCCCACCGTATCCCGGGCTGGATCTGTGTCATCATCTGAAGGCAGGGCCAGGGCAGGCCGGGGCCGTAGAGCGCGCCAGCGCCGACGGGGGAGATGAGAGGAGTGGCGGATGACCAGTGTTGACGTGAGGGCTGGAGGAAAGAAATGAGAGGAATGGTGCAGCACGTGGATGGCCTGCGCTTTTTGGCGACCGTGGAGGGGCATTCCGTGGTTGTGGATGCCACGCTGGCGGATGGGGGAGGGGGCACCGCGTTGAGCGCGCCGCAGTTGTTCGCGGCAGCCCTGGGCGCGTGTATGCTCGAGTTTGTGGTCAATTCCTGCCGGCTGCGGGAAATCTCGTTCGAGCGGTTGAGCCTGGAATTGACCTTTGAGGAGTTGGAGCTTCCGCGGCGCGTCGGTGCGCTCAAGGCGACCATCCACATTGAACCGGAACCAGCCGACGACGTCAAGCGCCGGCTGATCGGTGTGGCGAGGCACGCCACCCTGGTCAACACGTTGACCCGTCCGCCAGAGGTGGACATCCAATTTGCAGCGGGATGAGGAGTTGGCGATGCCAATCTACGAGTACCGGTGTCTCAGTTGTGACGCGACGTTTGAAGTGCTGGTGCGGGGCAGCGATGGTATCACGTGTCCGCACTGCGGCAGTGCGTCGTTGGACAAGTTGATCTCGGCTCCTTTTGTATCGAGCGGGCAGACGGTCCGCCAGGCCGGACATACCTGCTGTGGTCGAGAGGAGCGGTGTGAAGCGCCGCCTTGCTCCGAGGGGAGCACGTGTCGGCATGTATGATGGGAGGAGGTGAGTGAGATGGGTCGAGGTCGTGGAAGCGGAGGCGGA
>DSDT01000208.1 GCA_011048615.1 Chloroflexota bacterium
ATCAATAAGTATCAGCGCCGGCAGGAGGTCAAACCCAAGCTGGGGCCGTTTGTCGCGGCGCTAGAGCAGTTGCTGACGGAGGATGGACTGCACCCCTGGGCCTGGACAGAATGGGGCGAGATGTAGCATCCTCTGGTGAGGCGGGAAGGAGAGGGTCTCACCATGGCGAGGAGACGGCGATTCAGCGCGGCGTTCAAGCGGCAGGTGGTGGAGGAGCTGCTGTCGGGAGCGAGCACCCAGGCGCAGGTGTGCCGGCGCTACGAGCTGGGCCCGACGGTGGTGCGGCGCTGGCAGGAGCAGTACGCCCAGGGGGAGCTGGCTGACCCCGAGGGGACTTGTCAGAGCCAGGAGCAGCGGATCCGGGAGCTGGAGCGGATGGTGGGACAGCTGACCATGGAGAATGCCCTGCTAAAAAGGGCCGTGCGCTTCACACTGCGGCGGAGAAGCGAGGCTTCCTCGCCGGTGAGCGGGCCGCGTTCGGGTCGGTCCGGAGGGGGTGTGAGCTGATGGGGCTGGCGCGCAGCAGCTACTACTATCAGCCCCGGGGCGTGTCGCCCGCCAAGCTGGAGGCGGACGCGGACCTGCGGGACCGGATGGAGCAGATCGCTCTGCGCTTTCCGCGCTACGGGTACCGTCGGATGACTCGGCAGCTGCAGCGAGAGGGCTGGGCCGTCAACCACAAGCGGGTGCTGCGGCTGATGCGAGAGTCGGATTTGCTAGTAAAATCCAAGCGAAAATGGCTCTCCACCACCGAGTCCCGCCATGGCTTCCGGGTCTGGCCCAACCGCTACCGGGAGGTCCAGCCCACCGGGATCAACCAGGTCTGGGTAGCCGATCTGACCTACGTGCGTCTGCGGTGGGAGTTCGTGTACCTGGCGGTGATCCTGGACGCCTTCTCCCGGCGGGTGGTGGGCTGGGCGCTGTCCCGGAGCCTGGACGCCCGCCTGACGGTGGCGGCGCTGCGCGCGGCGCTTCAGGATCGCCAGCCGCTGGCCGGCTGCCTTCACCACTCGGACCGGGGCGTGCAGTACGCCTGCGACGACTACGTGACGCTCCTGCTGGAGGCTGGCCTGGAGATCAGCATGGGCCGGCGGGGCAACCCCTTCGACAACGCCCAGGCGGAGAGCTTCTTCAAGACCCTGAAGCACGAGGAGGTGAACCTCACCCAGTACCGGAACTTCGAGGAGGCGGTCGGCTCGATCGGCGCCTTCATCGAGGAGATCTACAACCGGGAGCGGCTGCACTCGGCCCTGGGCTACCGGCCCCCGGCTGAGTTCGAGGAGCTGCTATGCCCGCCGGTGGCGGGCCACAATACAGCCCGCCAGGGGGTACCTATCTCGACCCCCTGAACTGTCCAGTCAGAGGGGTTCACTCCAGGTACACTGTTGTTAGTCGGCGTGCAATAATGACCCACTTTGGGGGGTAATCGGCGTCGAAAACTGACCCACCCTTGGAGCTGCTTCCGAACTGGGGAAAGACCCCGGGGTAGAAGGGAGCAGCCAAGGGAGATGCTGACCGTGGAAACTGTCTTGAAGGTACGATTGGCGAAACGAGACGGCCTGTCGCTACGGAAGATCGCGAAGAGGTACCGTTTGTCCCGCAACACCGTGCGCAAGTACCTGCGGGGCGAGGAGGTAGAGCCTAAGTATCAGCGCCGGCAGGAGGTCAAACCCAAGCTGGGGCCGTTTGTCGCGGCGCTAGAGCAGTTGCTGACGGAGGATCTGGAGCGGCCTGTGCGGGAGCGCCGGAGTGCGCTGCTCTTGTTTGAGGAGCTCCAGCGGCGGGGCTACGAAGGGGCTTATGACAGCGTCCGCCGGCACACGAAGGCCTGGAGGGCGGGGCGCCGGCCGATCAGCGAGGTGTTCATTCCCCTGCGGTTCGAGCCGGGAGAGGCCTTCCAGTTTGACTGGGGGGAAGAGACGCTGATCATTGGGGGGCGAACCACGAAGGTGAGCATCGCCCATTTCCGACTCTGCCACAGTCGGCTGCCGATCTGCGTGGGGTATCTGCGAGAGAGCTTGGAGATGGTGATGGATGCCCACCGGCAGGCTTTCGCCTTCTTCGGGGGCGTGTGTCGCCGGGGCATCTACGACAATATGAAGACGGTGGTCGCCAAGATCCTGCTGGGCAAGGAGCGCGCCTTCAATCCCCGCTTTCTGGCGATGGCCTCGCACTATCTGTTCGAGCCAGTGGCCTGCACGCCGGCGGCGGGGTGGGAGAAGGGCCAAGTGGAGAACCAGGTGGGGCTGACGCGGGGGCGCTTCTTCTGCGGGCGGCGGCGCTTCGAGGATATGGCAGAGCTCAACGCGTATCTGCTCTCGGAGTGCCTGGCATGGGCCCGGACCCAGCCTCACCCAGAGGACTCGGGGCGCACCATCTGGGAGGTGTACGAGCAGGAGGAGCGACCCCAGCTGACCCAGCTGGATCTGGCTTTTGATGGTTTCGTGGAGCGGGAGGTCCGCGTCAGCACCACCTCTCTGGTGGCCTTCGACCGCAACCACTACAGCGTCGATGCGGCCCGAGCGAAGCGCACCGCGCAGGTGCGGGCCTATGCTGACCGCGTGGTGATCGTCAGCGGTGGGCAGGTGGTAGGCGAGCACGGACGCCAATTCGGCCGGGACAAGACCATCTATGACCCCTGGCACTATCTCCCGGTGCTGGAACGCAAGCCCGGGGCCTTGCGCAATGGCGCCCCCTTCCGGGACTGGGACTTGCCCGCCCCGATCCAGGCGGTCTGGGCGGAGCTCAAGGAACGCCCCGGAGGCGACCGGGAATTCGTGGAGGTGCTGTGCGCCATCAAGACTCATGGCTGCGAGGCGGTGGAGAAGGCCGCCCGCGAAGCCATCGCCCTGGGCGCGGTCAGCTTCGACGTGATCTTCAACCTGCTCTCCCGGCAGACGCAGACTCCGGCGCCGCCGCCCCCGGAGTCTCTCCCGGAGCATCTGACACTTCGGCACCTCCCGCTGGCTGACTGTAGCCGCTACGATCAGCTGCTGGAAGGGGGCTCCCATGCTGCGTGATGCATATTCCGGGCGAATCCGGCCACCGATTCCGGTTGAATCCGGCCACTGATTCCGATCCAATCCGGCCACCCATTCCGGGGCAATCCGGCCAGGCTGGAGTGAGGCGCGACGCGGGATAATCGACCGAGCACGGGGTAGCTGGGCCTCCTTGGTTGGAGGGAGGAGGTGCCGATGCCCAGGGAGCGATTATCCATGCGCACCATTCGGGAAGTACTGCGGTTGCGGTGGGAGGCGGGGCTGTCGCAGCGGGAGATTGGCCGTAGCTGCCGGATGGGTCGGAGCACGGTGGGGGACTACCTGCTGCGGGCGGAGGCGGCGGGGCTGAGCTGGCCCCTGCCGGAGGGGATGGACGAGGAGGAGCTGGAGCGGCGGCTGTTTCCGCGGCCGGCTCCCTCGGTGGTGGGGCGTCCCCTGCCGGACTGGCCGGCGGTGCACCAGGAGCTGCGGCGCAAGGGGATGACCCTGGGGCTGCTCTGGCAGGAGTACCGGGCCGTCCACCCCGAGGGCTACGGCTACAGCCAGTTCTGTGCGCGCTACCGGCGCTGGGCCAGCACCCTGGAGCCGGTGCTGCGCCAGCACTACCTGGCAGGGGAGAAGCTTTTCCTGGACTACGCCGGCCAGACGGTGCCGGTGGTGGACCGGCACACCGGGGAAGTGCGCCAGGCGCAGATCTTCGTGGCGGTGCTGGGGGCGAGCAACTACACCTTTGTCGAGGCGACCTGGACGCAGGGGCTGGCGGACTGGCTGGGCTCGCACCGGCGCTGCTTCGAGCAGCTGGGCGGGGTGCCGACGCTGATCGTCCCGGATAACATCAAGTCCGGGGTGACCTCCCCCTGTTTCTACGATCCTGACCTCAACCGCAGCTACCAGAAGCTGGCGGAGCACTACGGCACGGCGGTGGTGCCGGCCAGAATCAAGCGCCCTCGGGACAAGGCGGAAGCCGAAGCCGGGGTGCAGGGAGCCGAGCGCTGGATCCTGGCGCGGCTGCGGCACCGGCGCTTCTTCTCGCTGGGGGAGCTGAACGAGGCGATCCGACAGCTCCTGAGAGAGTACAACCGCCGGCCCTTCCAGCAGCTGGAGGGCTGCCGGGAATCGCTGTTTCTCTCCCTGGACCGGCCGGCGCTGGGGCCGCTGCCCGCGCACCCCTACGAATACGCCGAGTGGAAGAAGGCGCGGGTCAGCATCGACTACCATGTGGAGGTGGATCGGCACTGGTACTCGGTGCCCTACACCCTGATCCGCCAGCAGGTGGAGGTGTGCCTGAGCGCCCGGACGGTGGAGATCCTGCACCGGGGCAGACGGGTGGCCTCTCATCCCCGCTCCTTCGCCCGGGGTCGGCATACCACGGTGCCCGAGCACATGCCCCGCCACCACCGAGAGTACGTGCAGTGGAGCCCCCAGCGCCTGGTCCGCTGGGCCCAGCAGACTGGTCCGGCCTGCGCCCAGCTGGTGGAGCAAGTGCTGGCCTCCCGCGCCCACCCGGTCCAGGGCTACCGCGCCTGCCTGGGCATCCTGCGCCTGGGTCGCCAGCATAGCCCAGC
>DSDT01000162.1 GCA_011048615.1 Chloroflexota bacterium
GCCCATCTCCTCCGCCCCCAGCAACGTACGCTGGATCGATGTGGACCTGACCCGCCAACTCCTCACCGCGTACGAGGGCCAGACCCTGGTGCGCATGACCGCCGTCTCCACCGGACTGCCCCGCACCCCCACACCCGTCGGCCAATTCAACATCTGGATCAAACTGCGCTACGACGATATGAGCGGGCCGGGCTATTACCTGCGCAACGTGCCCTACGTGATGTACTTTCACGGTGGATACGGCCTGCACGGCACCTACTGGCACGCCAACTTTGGCCACCCTATGAGCCACGGCTGTGTCAACCTACCCACATCGGAGGCGGAATGGCTCTACAATTGGGCCTCGGTGGGCACGATGGTCAACATCCACTATTGAAACTCGCACCACTCCCGCTGGCAACAGGTTGGCAAAACAGTCTCTCTGCGCTATAATCCACTTTAACCAACAAAGCAACCCCGCGCTGCAACCATCTACACGGGAACAATCTCAGAGGTGGTTATGTCATCAGAACGAGAGCATATCCTAACCGAATCTGAACTGACCGCCACCCTGCGCGGCTATCTCCCTTCCTCCCTGGAACGTCAATGCTTGTTGGGAGATCAAATCAGGGCCACCGTACCCTGCACTCGCCACCTCACCGCCCTGCTGCGCGCCATCTCCACGTATCTGCCCCGCCAGGTAGTCACGCCGCTGATCGCCCATCCCGAGTTGGGCAAGGTCGAGGGCCACTTTGCATATGGCACCGTCATGTTCGCCGACATCTCTGGTTTTACCGCCATGTCGGAGAAACTCTCCCTGCTGGGCAAAGAGGGCGCCGAAGAGATCACCCGCATCATCAACCACCTGTTCACCGCTCTGTTAGAAGTGACGGACCAGCACGGCGGGGATTTACTCAAATTTGGCGGGGACGCGCTGCTGGTCTATTTTGGGGGCGAGAACCACGTCCTGCGCGCCTGCCTGGCCGCGCTGCGGATGCAGAGCAACATGGCCCGCTTCTCCGAGACCGAAACCTCTCAGGGTGTCTTCCGGCTGCAAATGACCATCGGTCTGGGTACCGGCCCCCTCTTTATGGCCCGGCTCGGCTCGGAAGAGAGCATGGAATTCGCCGTGATGGGGCGCGGACTGGCCCAGATGGCGCAAGCAGAGGATTACGCCTCAGCCGGCCAGATCTTTGTGGACGCCGAGACGTTCCAGCCGGTGGCAGCCCAAGCAGAGGTGGGCAATACACAGGATGGCTTTTACCAACTGCTCGATTTGCACGCCGTCCCCGAACTCGACCTGGACCATGCGCAGGCGAACCCCCTGGCGAGCCTGCCCCCGCCGCCGTCGGATGGGGATGCCCGGCCCTGGATCGCCGACACGCTGCAGCGCATCCGTGCCCTGGAACTCTTTATGCCTCCCGGCCTGATGGACAAGATCAAGCTAGAGCCAGAGCGCATCGCTATCGGCGGCGAGTACCGCCCGGTGACCGTCTTTTTCGCCAATTTTTACGGCATTGACGAGATCATCGAAACGCTGGGAGAGGCCCGCAGCGCCGAGATCACCGCCATCCTCAACGCCCATTTCAAGACTATGCGACAGATCATCGCCAAGTACGGCGGCGTAGTGAACAAGGTAGATACCTACGCTGTGGGACACCGCATCATGACCCTCTTTGGCGCTCCCCGGGCCCACATTGACGACCCCGAACGGGCCACGCGGGCGGCGCTAGAGATGCAAGAGGCTATGGTCGCCTTCAACGAACTGAACACCTCGTGCGGCCAATTCTGTCTCAAGCAGCGCATCGGAGTCAACACCGGCCTGGTCTTTGCCGGCAACGTCGGTTCTCTTACGCGCCAGGAATACTCGGTGATGGGAGATGGGGTCAACCTGGCCGCCCGCCTGATGGCCGTAGCCACCGAGGGGCAGGTGATCATCAGCCAGAGCACGGCCCGGCAATCGGGAGGAGCCTTCCTGTTGCACGAGCAAGAGCCGGTCAAGGTCAAGGGCAAATCTCTGCCGGTCCACAACTATCACGTCCTGGGTTTGCAGGAAAAACGGGCCCGCGAACACCGCCCCCTGATCGGACGCGACCAGGAGTGGGAGACCATCCACCCCCTGATTGACCGCAGTCTGACCGGCGAGACTCGGGTGCTGACCATCGTCGGCGACGCCGGACTGGGCAAGTCACGCCTGCTGGACGAGATCGCCGCTCACTGGGCCGAGGAGCACGGCGCATTGAGCATCGGCACCGCCTGTCCCTCCTTTGGCCGCCACACTCCCTACCTGCCCTGGTTGGACCTGCTGCGCGCTCTATTCGGCTTCAATCCGGCCGACCCCGATCCGATCAAGCTGGAAAAGATCGGCGCCCTGCTGATCGAAATAGACCCCACCTGGCGCGATTGGACCGCCCTGATCGGCCGACTGCTGGGGCTAGAGATGCAAGAGACGGACCTGATGCAGGCCCTGGACGCTCAAACCCGCCAGCGTATCACTTTCCTCATTGTGACCGGATTGGTGAACCACATCTCTGGCGAGCAGCCCCTGCTGCTATCTATAGACGACCTTCAGTGGGCCGATGACATCTCCATCGAATTGATCAACCACGTGACCCACCAAATCAGTGACCAACCGCTGTTGGTAGCCGTGGCCCATCGCCCGGACGAAATAGTGGATTCCAGTTTCAAGGTCGCCGATCTACCCCTCCACACCGACTTGCGGCTGCACGAGCTTTCCGACCAATCCAGCCTGGAGCTGCTGGACACCCTGCTGCCCACCACGCCCGCGATGCCCCCGCAGCTCAAGCGATTGATCCTCAAAAATGCTCAGGGTAATCCGCTGTTCATCGAAGAGGTCGCCCACTCTTTGATCGAAAACTATTTGACCTTGGACGAGGAGAGTGGGACCTACCGGGCCAGGGCAGACCTGGAGGCAGAGGAGATCGAGATCCCCGATTCGGTCAACCGGGTGATCATGAGCCGCATAGACCGGCTGGATGAGAGCAGTCGCAACGTGCTCAAGGTCGCTTCGGTGATCGGGCAAGAGTTCGAGCACTGGCTGCTCAGCGCCGTCTACCCTTACCGCCAGGCCGAGGGAGAACTACGCGAACATCTGGATGAACTCTCACAGCGCGAGATTCTGGAGGGCCCATACCCCGATCTATTGTACCTATTCCGCCACATCATGACCCGCGAGGTGGCCTACGAGAGCATGCTCTACGCCGACCGCCGCCGATTGCACCGCCGCATCGGGGAATCCATCGAAATCCAGCAGGCCGGCCGGCTGACCGAATACGTCGAAGTCCTGGCCTATCACTTTGGCCTGGCCGAAGAGTGGGACAAATCGCTCCATTACCACCTGGAGGCGGGACACAAAGCCCAGGCGATCTATGCCAACGAGGATGCCATTCACCACTTCCGTCAAGCCCTCAAGGCAGCGGAACGGGTAGAGTGGAGTGAGGGGTATCAACTGACGGCCCACGAGAAACTGGGCGAGGTGCTGGACACCCTGGGCGAGTACGACGAGGCACTGGCCCACATCTACCGGGCCCAGGATCTGGTGATGGCCATGGACGACTTTTCGCCGGAGGAGCAAGCCCGCCGCCTGGCCGATCTATGCCGCAGGACGGCCACCATCCACGAGAAAAGGAGCGATTACGACGCCGCCCTCGACAGTCTGCGGGGAGGGCTGCTGGCTTTAGAGGGTATGGATGCGGTCGAGGCGGCTCGCATCTACCTTCTGGGAGCAGGTGTGTATCGCCGCCAGGGCAGGAACGAAGAAGCGATCGAATGGTGCCAAAAGAGCTTGCACATCGCGTTACAGGTAAAGACGCGCGAGAGCCAACAGGTCGTCGCACACGCCTACTACAACCTGGGCGGCATCTACACCCGGCAGGGCGATCTATTGCGTGGCGTCGAATACTGCCTTGAAAGCCTGCACGTCTACCAGCAGATTGACGACATCGTTGGCCAGTCACAGGCCCATATCAACCTGGCCAACGCCTACTTTGAGCAAGGCAACTGGCCCAAGGCGAATGAGCATTACCTACAGGCTCTGGAGATCAAGCGCAAGATTGGCGACGTGTATTATCAGGGGTTTATCACGGTCAACCTGGGCGGGGTATATCTGAAGCAAGGGTATCTGGATCAAGCAGATAATTACTACCAACAGAGCCTAAGCATGTGGCAAGAGTTGGGATCCACTTATGTGATTGCCCTGCTACACAACAATATGGGTGCTGTAGCCTTGCAGAGAGATGATTGGGACCAAGCCCTAGCCCTCCTACAACAAAGCTTGGACATGTTCCAGCAAATCGGCTCTGAGGATTATTTGGCCGAGGTCTACCGCCAAATTGCTCAAGCTCATTTGGGTCGACAGGAATATGGTGACGCCTTGGATCATGCCCAACGCTCCCTGGCCCTGGCTCAACAGCACGAGATGCGCTTGGAGGAAGGCATCACTCGTCGCGTATTGGGGCAGATTTACTTGGCCCTGGGTGACTTGAGCCAGACCGAGCAGGAGCTAGTCACCAGCCTTGA
>DSDT01000257.1 GCA_011048615.1 Chloroflexota bacterium
CGCCGCCGCCGTCCCGTCGTGCGGGCAGATGATGATGACTTGCACGCCCTTGGTGATCAGCGCCTCGACGTTCTCCTTCTCCTTCGCCGAAGACCCCTGGCTGAACAGAATCTCGACGTCGTATCCCGCCGCAGCCAGCGCGTTACGGAAGCGCGTCTCGTCCTGAATCCAGCGCGGTTCGTCCTTCGTCGGCAGCACGATCCCCACAGCCAGCTGCTCGGTCGGCTGCTGGATCGCTTCGGTCGCTGCTGGTGCTACCGGCCCCGCTGTCTCGGGCGCTGCTCCGCCACAGGCGGATAGGAACATGGCGACTATGACCAAAGCAGTCAATACTAGAAACAGATTTTTCTTCAACATGACAATCCTCCTTTTAGTTTGATATGCAGGAAATTCGATTGGGTTTGTTCTCTGAGGCTTTCTCTACAATCACCTCCTTTGGACACGGCGAGATAGCTGCCACACGACTCTCGACTACGGTGAATGCGTTGACGGACTCTCCGCTAGTGTTCAATTCAACCACAGAATTGGGGTAAATTCAATTCCTTTTCCCCCCCTTTCAGCCAGAATTTACCCCCAAATCAATTAGGGGAATCCCCCCAACCCGAACAAGTCGGCCTCAAAAGGTCACGACAGGGAGAAGCCTGTTTTCATAAGATCGCCTTTTTGTGGTATACTGGTGTGGCAATAGTTACCGGATGTGATACCTCAAACATAACGAGTAGAGAGGGACTATGGAACCGACGATACGAGAGCTAGACCAGATCATTTTAGTCGGGTTCAGCTTCTTCGGAGACCCATTCGCTGAGAGCAGCGGGTGGACCGAGGAAAACGAGATTGGCCGCCTGTGGAACCGATTACGTCCTACATGGCTGGCTGCGACGATAGAATCAGACACGTGAAGGACAAGCACATCGCCTACGAGGTGCACGTCGAAAACGAGGAGACGGCCTCCAAGGGACACTTTGAGGTGTTTGTGGAAGTGGCAATAGAGCAAGGATCAAATGAATCAGCCGAGAGCAGAACATTTTGAAATCTATCCGATCGGGCACGTGCGCACAGACGATGGGCGGACGTACCTGGACATCCTGCAGCCGTACATCCCGGCCCTGAAGGAATTGAACCACTTGAGTCACGTGCAGGTACTCTGGTGGTTCAGCCGGTACGACGACGACATGTACAGGCAGGTGACCCAGAGCGAGCACGCGCCGTACGACGCCCCTGTTTTGGGCGTGTTCGCCTGCCGCTCGCCGGTCCGACCGAATCCGATTGGGCTGACTACCGCCCAGATTCTGAACGTGGACCACGAGACCGGCCGGGTCGAGATCGTCAACATAGATGCATTTGATGGAACACCAATCCTGGACTTAAGCGTACATCCCATCCTGTGACCGAGTGAGAGAAGTGAACGTGCCCGCATGGGCGGCCAGTTGGCCAGAGTCGCTGCCGAAGGAAGGGCTGGGCCTGGAAGAAGGGGAAGTATAAAGCTGGCGGCGGCGCAAGAATCTCGACTTGCGCACGCCGCCGAATGTGTTACACTCGCCATCCAACATGATGCTACCGCAGGATTCACTACCGGACACTTTTGTACAAAGCGAGCTTCTACGAAACAAAATCTCAATCTTTTTGCCACGAATTGCACGGATTTCCACCAATTTTAGGCTTGAATTCGTGTTAATTCGTGAAATTCGTGGCCAAAGTGTCCGGTAGTGAACCGCAGGAAACCGTGTGATGGAAAAAGAAGTGATCCACATGGCCCACGGCGCGGGCGGCCAACTGATGTACGACCTGATCCGCGAGGTCTTTGCCATCCCGCTGGACAATCTGTACCTGCGCCAAATGGCCGATTCCACCGTCGTTCAACCAGACGCGCAACCACACCCCCCGAGACTGGCTATCTCTACCGACTCCTTCACCGTCCGGCCGCTCTTTTTTCCCGGCGGCGACATCGGCTCTCTAGCAGTCCACGGCACCGTCAACGACGTGGCGATGAGCGGCGCGCGCCCCCTGTGGCTCACCGCCGGCTTCATCCTGGAGGAGGGGCTGGAGATCGCCGTGCTGGAACGGATCGTCGCTTCGATGGCCGAGGCGGCCCGCGCCGCCGGCGTGCAGGTCGTCGCGGGCGACACCAAAGTCGTCGAGCGAGGATATGGCGACTCCGTCTACATCAACACTACCGGCATAGGCGTTGTGCCGGCGAGCGTCGAGGTCGGGCCGCGCTGTATCCGCCCAGGCGACGCGCTGCTCCTCAACGGGCCCATTGGCGACCACGGCATCGCCGTGCTCAGCCAGCGGGAGGGGTTCGCCTTTGAGACCACGCTGTGCTCCGACAGCGCCGCGCTGAACGGGCTGGTCGAGGCGCTGCTCGCCGCCGCGCCGCACACCCACTGCATGCGGGACGCGACCCGGGGCGGCGTCGCGGCAGCGCTGAACGAATTGGCGCTCGCGGCGCAGTGCGGGATCGAGATCGAGGAGGCCGCTGTGCCCGTCCGCACGGCGGTGGCGGCGGCCTGCGAGATGCTAGGATTCGACCCGTTGACCGTCGCAAACGAGGGCAAACTGATCGCCTTCGTCCCACAGGAGAACGGGGAGGCGGAGGCGGCGCTGACAGCGATGCAAAGTCACCCATTGGGGCGGGACGCCGTCCACATCGGCGTCGTGACCGAGGAACACCCGCGATTGGTGCTGGCCCGCACCGCCATCGGCGGGCGGCGGGTGGTGGACATGCCAGTGGGCGAACTGCTACCGCGCATCTGTTAAGGGCGTGCCACAATTCGCCTTCCCGATGGTAAAATCTGCGAGGCTGAGATGCATTGGGGCGCATCTAAATCTCGAGGAGGAAAGTGATGAACTCTAAAAACACTCGTTCCATCGTCCTACCGACACTGATGATGCTGATCGGAATCTTGTTGTCCTGTGCCATCTCATCCCCCACTGTTGGCGGTGATACGTCAACCTCCGCCGCCCTGGTCAGTACCCAATCGGCGACGAAAAGCCCTGCGCCACGCCCCCCGACCACGTCAGGAGCAACAACGGCCGTCACCTGCACCCACTACGTGGCCCCCGGCGGCGGCGACGACGACCCCGGCACCCAAGCCCAGCCCTGGGCTACCTTCCAGCACGCCGCCGACACCGCTCAACCTGGCGACACCGTCTGTTTTCGGGGCGGCACCTACCCCACCGAGGAGATTCACCTGACCCGTTCTGGCACCAGCAGCGCCTCTATCACCTTCATCGCCTATCCCGGCGAGGCGCCCATCCTCGACGGTGGGGGCACGGCAGGGGGCTTGCTGATCCTGGATCAGTACACTTCCTACGTGCGCATTAGCGGCTTTGCCCTGCGCAACTTTACCATCTGGGGGATGGAACTTTCGGGCGAGAATCGCTACGTCTACCTGGACCACCTGGACATTGAGGGCGGTGAGGCCAGCATCCACTTCACCTACGGCGAGACCGAAGCACCCCCGGCCGAGGGTCCGGTCGAGCACATCACCCTGGAAGATAGCACCATCCACGGCAGCCAGTACTCGGCAGTGGACTGCACGCCCGGCCCCTGCAACCACATGGTCATCCGCCGCACCGAGATCTACAGCACCGGCCTGGTGGGCGAGGCCTTCTACGGCTCCGACGGCCTGGAGTTCGCCCGGGGTTATCCCGTCCTGGTGGAGGATTGCTACGTACACGATAACGGCGGCGACGGGATTGACCTCAATTCCCGCGATCGGGCCGGAAATGCAAGCGGCGTCATCGTGCGCCGCAACCGCGTGGTGCGCAACCACCTGAACGGCATCAAGTTGTGGGCTGGGGGGCGCATGGAGAACAACGTCGTCTGGGGACAGGGCAACAGCGCAGTGTGGGTGGGCACCTTTACCAGCACCCTGGAGGTGTATAACAACACCATTGCCTACGATATGTGGGACCCGACTTACAGCGAGCGCAACTGGGTCTTCGTCGCCGGCTACCCTGAGGAGGTCCTCCCCTATCCGCCCGTGACGTTGACGTTGGTCAACAACGTCTTTGCCTTCAACGCCGATCCCACCGAGGGCGGCCCTACAGGCATCTATCTGGGCGGAGGCGTGCAGTTGACCGAGCACCACAATTTATACTACAGCCGAGAGGACGGCGAGATCACGGCCGAGTTCGTGAGCGGGCACGATCCCAACTTTACCCGCGCCGAGATCGCCGACGGTACATGGACGACCTACACCGGCCAGGGCCAGAACGATCTGACGACCGATCCGCTCTTCGTGTCCGGCTGGTCGGGGGTGGACGTGCACCTGCAGGAGAACAGTCCCGCCATTGACGCTGGTAGCGTCACCGGCGCTCCGACCGACGACGCCGAGGGGCGCCCCCGCGACGCCCAGCCCGACCTCGGCGCGTACGAACAGTGGGAACCGACGGCCTGGCTCTACCTGCCGTTGATCCTCCGCAGGTCGGAGCAGGGGATGAGCTGGTGGCAGCCGGCCGTGGGCGCCACCTGGCAGTGGCAGTTGACCGATCTGCCCATAGACAC
>DSDT01000411.1 GCA_011048615.1 Chloroflexota bacterium
ATACCGGGCCGCTGCAAGGGCCGCGTTGGCTCGTCGCGGGCGAGCAGATGGAAAGCCAACTCGCTACGCGCCACTTGATCTCTGACGTTACCGGCCTGACCGCGCAGCGGGTCACCTTCGACCTGCCGCTTGCCTCCCAGACCATCACCGACGGCACATACTTTCACGTCAACGATGAGGTCGAAGTGGTAGCCGGAATGCCGATCATGCCGCGCACCAGCGTCAGTGTGACGCTGCCTGCCGAGCCTATACCACCAGGCGGCACCCTGGCGTTGCCGGGCGAACAAGCGCGCGGCGCGTTCTTCGAGGGTGGGTATTACCGGACCTACACGCCGTTCGATCCGATGATCGCTCGCCTGATCACCGACACCGCAGTCGGGCGGGTGGAACCGCCGTATGCGTTCGAGGAATGGGTTCCGGCGGCGTGGGACCTGGTCAACAGCGTGCAGACACCGGAGGGGTTGCGGCAGCGCCTGGTCATCCTGCCCGCGCAGTACAGCGCCAGCTCGGCAGTGACCGGCACGATGCGGGTCTTTGACACGATGACGTACACCGTCTACTACTCGGACACCGAGGACAGGATGCCGCCCAGCTTCTGGCTGGTGGAGGATGCGACGGTGGGCAACAGCCAGCACATCACCGTGGAAGTGACCGACCAATCGGACATCAAGCGTGTCGCGGCAGGCTACACCTGGGGCGATGGCCGGTGGGATGTGGTAGACATGGCGCGTTCCACAGCCAATCCCAATATATGGAGTGGGGCCGTGCCCTACACCGAGACGCTGGCGTACTTTGTGCAGGCCGTGGACGGGGCCGGGAACGTGGAGGTGGAGACGAACAAGGCCTGGTACTTTACCTGTCATCAGGATGAACGGTACGACACGTACCTGCCCCTCGTGCTGAGGGGATATTGACGTAATGGGCGATTTTGCAAGTCACAAGTCACTCGTATTAGTTGTCTAGACTCGAGAAAGGAGAAAGAAAATGAACGACAAGCGAAAGTCAAAATTGGGGTATGGATCGAAACTCGTGACACTTTTTCTAATAGCGAGCCTGGTCCTGACCAGTGTATCGCGCAGCATTGCGGCGCCGCCGCCCCCGGAGGACGCAGCTTTTGAGGCGATTATCCTCCCACCCGAGGCTCAATTGGCGCCAGATGGCCTGGTTGGCCGATCACCGGCATCACGAAATCCCAAGCTCGATTCGACGATGGCCGACCTGGTGGCCGCAGCTCGGGTCTCTACTCGGGAAGCTACAGATCTGGCCCGCTCTCAATCCCTCAGGCTATCCGGCAATCGGGTGCACGTCCAGATCGTGACCCACGCCGCTGGATTGCAGGGAGCGATCCGGGCAGCGACCAGGGCCGGTGGCGAAGTGACCAAAGTTGGCAACGACGACACGCTGATCCAGGGCTGGCTGCCAGTTGATGCCCTGGAAACCGTCGCTGCCCAGGACGACGTCTATTTCATTCGCCGGCCGGCGGAGGTCCAACTGTTCGAAAATCTGCAGGTGGGCAACTCGACGACGGAAGGTCTGGCTGTGATCAATGGCCCGGCCTGGCATACAGCCGGCTACACCGGTTCTGGCGTCAAGGTCGCCATCATAGACGGCGGGTTCATCGGCTATACTGACCTGCTCGGCGTTGATCTGCCTGCCTCTGTCACCGTCAAGAACTTTGTGGATGGCGAGAACGACTCACAAGTCGACGGCACCACCAAGCACGGCACAGCTTGTGCAGAGATCATCCACGACATTGTCCCTGATGCGACCCTGTACCTGGCCAAGGTGAACACCAACCTCGATCTGGCCGAAGCTGTCGCCTGGGCCAAGGATACCCACGGGGTGGACATCATCTCCACGTCTTTGGGCTGGTACAACCTGACACCGGGCGATGGCAGCGGCGAATTTGCCAACCTGGTACAGAGCGCCCGCAACGCCGGAATCCTGTGGGCCACCGCCGCCGGTAACGACCGCGAGGCGCACTGGGGCGGGTTGTACTCCGACCCCAACGCCAACGATGTTCATAACTTTAACGATACGCAAGAGATTAACTACTTTGGTCCCGGCGATGGCAATGCCTACAGTATCCCCTCAGGTTATGTCGTTAGAGCCTTCCTGCGTTGGGATGATTGGACCCACGTGAATCAGGATTACAATCTGTATCTGCTGCGCTGGAATGGCTCCAGTTGGGACACTATCGCGGCAAGCACAGACGTACAGAATGGCAGCCCTGGCCAGTCCCCTACAGAGTTTGCCTATGCGGTCACTTCTGGCACGAATACGGCCTACGGGTTCGTCATTGTGCGCTCTAGCAGCAACCGCAACGTCAACTTTGAAGTGTTTGTACCCAAAGTCGCGCCCCTTGACGAACTGCTGTACGCTCGCAGCCTGGCCAACCTGGCCGACGCTCCCGGTGCGATGACCGTCGCCGCGCTGGACGTGACGTCTCCCTATCCGCAGGAATCCTACAGCTCCGAAGGCCCCACCAACGGCCCCGGCGGTGCGGAGACGGGGGGGTTCACCAAGCCCGACATCGCTGCCTTTGCCAACGTCGCCACCGAGAGCTATTCAGGTTCCACGTTCAACGGCACCTCGGCGGCCACCCCGCACGTCGCCGGCGCCGCGGCTCTGGTCCTGAGCGCCTATCCCAGCCACACGCCCGATCAATTGCAATCCTTCCTGGAGGGGCGTGCCATTGACATGGGAGCCGCCGGGATGGACACGATTTACGGACACGGCCGGCTCTACCTGGGCGCTCCCCCGGCCGGCGCCAACACCGCCCCCACCATCTCAGGCCTGCCGGATCAAAGCCTGCCCGTCAACACCAGTCTCAATGACGCCATTGACCTGTGGGCCTACGCCGACGACGCCGAGGACGCCGACGCCGACCTGACCTTTTCCATCGTCAACGCGCCAGACCCCAACGCCGGCGTGACCATTGATGCCAACCGGTACATTGACATCAACCCCACCACTGGCTGGACCGGGCAGACCGACGTGGAGGTCCAGGTGCAGGACACCGGCGGCCTGACCGATAGCGACACGTTCAGGGTCACCGTCTCCGCCGCCGCCGACAAGACCTGGAACGGCAGCGTCAGCACCGACTGGCACACCGCCGACAACTGGACCCCGGCCGGCGTGCCCACCTCTGGCGACGACGTGCTCATCCCCAATGTGGCCCGCGATCCCGTCATCTCCGCTGGCGACGCCCAGGTGGACGGCCTGATCATTGATCCGGGCGCCGTGCTCGATCTGACCGACCGCACGCTGACCGTCGAGGGCACATTGACCAACAACGGCACGCTCAAGCAGACGCAAGGCGTCGCAACGGGCGACACGACCGAATTCCTGCGCATCACCAATCAGGCGGGCAACCAGACCAAGTATTACGGCGTGGACATCACGCCCTCTGGCGCAGGGCAGATCTACAGCACAGAAGAGACACCTAGATTTACACTGATCGCCATTGAGGACGCTACTCTTGATACAAGGCCGACTCCGAATGTGCAATCCTTGCAGCCTGCCGATGCCATTGACAATACCCCCGATCCCAACGCCGGCGTGAGCATCGAGTCCAACCGCTACGTCAACATCGTCCCGACGCCCGGCTGGACCGGGCAGACCACCGTCGTCATCCGTGTCACGGACCCCGGCGGCCTGTCCGATACCGATGCCTTCCTGGTGACGGTGGGCCAATTCGCCGACATCGAGGTCACGCCGACTTTCTTCGACGAGAGCGTGCCCCAGGGCGAAACGCTGACCCGCACCTTGACCATCAGCAATACCGGCGTGGACGACCTCTTATTCGTGATCGATGATGGGGGCGTCGCCTGGCTTTCTCAGGACCCCATCGCCGGCACGGTCGCAGGCGGGGCGGCGCAGCCGGTGAACGTCACCTTCGACGCCACAGGATTGGCCGCAGGCGACTATTCCACCGATCTCACCATCAGCAACAATGACCCCGACGAGAACCCGGTGACGATCCCTGTCACCATGCACGTGACCGTCTCTGGTGAGCTGGCCGACATCACCGTCTCCGTCTCCGGCAACCAGTTCTGCGCCGGCCGCGCCACCGGCGTGAAGCGCTGTTTCGACGTCAGCCCGTCGGCTCCGTTGAGCGCCACAGTGCGCTTTTACTTCCAAGAGGCCGAGCGGAATGGGCAGCCCCTGAACGACTTGCTTGTTTTGCACTATGCGGATGGCGAGTGGGTCGAGGAGGCTGGCCCTTACACCCGGGGCGGCATTGGCGACGCCCAATACGTCGAGGCGCAGAACGTGGATGACTTTTCGCTCTTTGCCCTGGGCAAATCTGGACCCATTATGGTCTATCTGCCCCTGGTGGTCAAGCGCTGGCCCCCTCTTCCCTACACCCCCGTGCTGAACGCCATCAGCAACCCCGACGGCGACGGGAACTATACGGTGAGTTGGAGTGCAGCAGAGCTGGCCAATACATACACCTTGCAGGAGGATGACAACGCCGCCTTCTCCAGCCCGA
>DSDT01000379.1 GCA_011048615.1 Chloroflexota bacterium
CCCCCACTCTCCCTGTCTACGATTCGGGGGTGGAAACCCTGCCTGGCATCTTGGTAAACATGTCCTGTGGTGATGGGCTCGATTCGTTCGGTCAGGCGGTCTGTTCACCGCAGCGGTGACAGACAGGTTCACAACTGCAAGAGGCTCCCCCATTGGGGGAGCCTCTTGTATCCTGGTCCTGGCGTTGCTCGTTATCGTCTGGGCTTGCCCTGGCTGGCCTATCTCGCCAGCAGCCAGGGCACTTGGGAGGGCGCACTGGTCACCTCTGCCCGTGGACTGACCAGGCTGCCCTTCTTGGGTGAAGAACTCCTCAGTGGTACAGTTGGCCTGTCGACGCGGGTGCAGGGGACTGGATACGCCTTGCTCCGGTGGGGAGTCATGTATGATCGGTTCAGGAAAGTGAGCGTCAAAGATGAAATCGAGATTCTCTTGTGGCTTGATCCTCGCCCTTGTGGTGGCCCATCTCTCGTCGCTTGGGCCGACAGAGATCCCGCCAACGTGGGATATTGTCGCCGACGACTTTGAGAGCGGTGGCCTGGACGCCTGGCGAACCGTCGCGCCGGGCAGCCTGAGCCTGGTGCCCGGTGGGGGGCGGAACGGTTCGACGGGGCTGGCGGTCGCCGTCAGCCAGGGCGAAGCCTACATCTACCAGTCCCGCGTTGCCTATGCGGTGGAGGGCTATCTCAGCTTTTGGTTCCACCCCAATGGCGTCGCCCTTCCCGAACCCTCGCCCAACTACTGGCCGCCGGGCAGCTCGCTGCGCGTGGCTCGCGTTCGCAGTTCGCACAGCGGTTGGTGGCCTCCGCTGGTCGAGTTTTGCGTGCGCCAGCCGGCTGGGGAGAGCTACCAGGGCTACCTCGCCTGGCCCAGGGCCGATGGCTATTTCTACGATTACGAGCAGGGCCAGTTTGACCTGGTGGACGGCTGGCAAAAGGTCACGTTGGGCTATCGCATCGACTCGTGGGTGGCCGTGTGGATTGATGACGTGCTCGTGCGTCAGGTCACCACCGATGTCGTTCACGACGACCCTTCCGGCGACGTGATCGAGTTGGGCAAGGTGAGCGCGAATTCCAGCTCCACCCCCAGCGGTTCGATCCGCCTGGACGATGTGGCCTTCCAGGTGCCGCGCGTTGACGACCTGTGGGTGGACGCCGTCAACGGCGACGACGCGCAGGATGGCCTGACCTCCGGGACGCCCTTTCGGACCATCCAGAGAGCGGCCGACCTGGCCGGGCCGGGCACCACGGTGCATATCCTGCCGGGTGTCTATCGTGAGACAGTTTACCCGGCGTTGAGCGGCAGCGCGGCCGAGCCAGTCCTCTACCGGGCTGAGAACGGCCCGGGTACGGCGGTCATCCGCGGGTCCGAGCCTTCCGCTGACCTCAGCTGGACGCAACTGACGGCCAACACCATCGGCCTGCCGCCCGGCGTGGACCCGACCAGCATCTATTACGCTGATCTCTCGGCCTGGGAACTGGACGGCGCGCCCCGTTTCGTCGTCGAGTTGGACGCAGATGACCAGGTCGTCGCGCGGCTGCCCCTGGCCCGGGAGCCGGATTGGCGCGTGGATACCGAATGGAAGCACCACGAGTTCTGGTGGGCGGCCGACGGCGGCTCTGACGTGGCGGGCTGCGACCCCGCTACCGACCCAAACCCGAACTGCGACCTGCCTCAGCGTTCGATGACGCAACTGACCGACCGCACGGACGACTCCGATCCCGGCGGCGTCGAATCCGGCAACCTGACTACTCTGGGCGACCTGACCGGCGCGACGCTGGTCGCCATAGACACGCTCCAGGGTCATTACGTCTACCGGCGCGCTATCACCGCCCACGACGTCGGCGCCGGCCGCGTCACCGTGGACCGCATCTGCGAGCACGACACCGGTTCCAGCAACCCCGGCCTGGGCTGGGGGTCCAAGTACTATGTCGAAGGGGCGCCCTACCTGCTGGACACCCCCGGCGAGTGGTGGTACGACGACGTGCACGAACAGCTCTACCTGTGGCCGCGCACGGCGGGAGATCCGGCGACGATGAACATCGAGATCTCGCAGCGCGACACTGGCTTCAACCTGCGCAACCGCTCCTATACCACCCTGGACGGCCTGATCATCGAGCTGCTCGACGGGAGCGCGGTCTATCTGGCGAACTGGGAGACGCACAAGGCCTACGGCGACACGTTGCGCCACCTGACCCTGCGCTACGCCAACTGGGGCGTCTACCTGGAGCAGTCGGTGCGCGCTGACGCGCCGGCGGGCAACGTCATTGACGGCTTTACGCTGCAGGACTCGGAGATCGCGCACATGGACACCCTCGCCATCCGGCTGATTGACTGGTGGGAGAACGGCGCCGATCCCGATTTGTTCGTGCGCTCCGGTATCCTGAACACTTTGATTCGGGACAACGAGCTGCACCACCTGGGCTTTCGCACCGACGGTGATAACGCCATCGGAGCATCCTTCTTTTTCGCCAACAAGCTGCGCTTCGAGGGCAATCACGTGCACCACGTCGCTCACAACGGCGTCCAATTTCTCAAGTCGGTCATCCAGTCGCCCAAAGAATACGGTTTTGCGCCGGACGAGATCAAGACTGGCGAGATTTTGATCAGGAACAATGTCTTTGAGAAAGCTTGCCAACTCACCACCGACTGTGGCGGACTCAAGATTTGGGGCTCGCGGCCGGACAACCACATCTTTCGAGACTTGCTCGTCACCGGCAACGTCTTTCGTGATACCTTTGGCTGGACCTATGTCTCCGCAAAGCGCGGGCGCTGGACCGGCGGATCGAGCAGTGAGGTGCGAGGGCTGGGGGGCTTTGGTCTCTACGTTGATCACGCCAGCGGCGTCCACGCCTATCGCAACGTCTCCTATAACAACGCGTACACCGCCTTCATGTTCAGCGGCGCCTGGCGCGATGGGGAGATGGTCTACGTCAACAACGTGGCGGCCAACTCGCTCTACGGCATGATCCTGGGAGGCGGACAGTACGACACCCACGGCTCCGTCGCCACCCGGGTGATGAACAACATCCTGATCAACAACGAGGGCTTTGGGATCTCGTTGAGCTATGCCGATGGCCGCTACGAGAATGTGACGGTGGACCACAACCTCTACCACAACAATGGCTGGCGCGCTTACGAGGACGGCGGGATGTGGCGCGCCGGTCCGATGGTCGTGCGCGAGGGAGACTCGTATGATCCCTACGAGACCCTGGCCGACGTGCAGGCCAACACCCCGTGGGAGGATCACGGCGTGGTGGGGGATCCGGCCTTTTGGGATTATGACCTCGGCGACCACGATCTTGACGACGGCTCCTGGCCCGATTTCCACCTCACCGCGGCCAGCATCCACGCCATTGACAGGGGAACTTTGGCCTTGCCGGGCTCGCTGGCGGCGCTGCTAGATGCCTTTGACGTGGACGACTTTTACCGGGGAACCGCGTTCGACATCGGCCGTTACGAGGCAGGTTTCGCCATTCTCCCCAGGCCGTCGGTTCGGGCAGTGGATCCCGGCGGCGCGGTCACCTACACCCTGCGTCTCTACCCGCCCGATCTACCGCACAGCGTCACGTTGACCGCTGCAAGCCCATCGCCCAGCCTGACCCTTGTGCTGGACCCGGCGGTCGTCGCGCTCGGTGGGGACGCTACGCTGACCGTCACTGATTCGCACAGCGGATCGGCGCTCCTGCCCGGTCTGCGGCACGCCATCCCCATCACCGGCAGCGGCGGCGGCTTCACGGATGCAGTCAGGGTGGGTTTGTTGGTTGGCGGCGGGCGAGTCTATTTGCCGATGGTGATGCGAGAATAGGGGTCAGGTTGACGATCATGTGCAGAAATGGTATAGTATGCGCCGTGGAGAAAACCACCATCCGACACAAATGCCTCAAGCTGGCTATAGTGATCGCCCTGGCGTTATTTACACTGCTGGTCGCCCTGAACATGAATCGGCTGGACGTGAACTGGTTCCGAGCGCTGGGATACCCCGGTGTCTTCCTGCTCGCTCTGTTGGGAAGTTCCACCGTCCTGCTGCCCATTCCCCATCTGGCCTTTACGTTTACTATGGGCGCGGTCCTCAACCCGTGGCTGGTGGGGCTGACCGGGGGGATTGGCGATGGGCTGGGGGAAATCACTGGCTACGCGGCCGGCTATGCCATAGAAGACCTGGCGGAACGGTCCAGGCTCTACCAAAAGTTGGAGCAGTGGATGCGGCGCAACGGGGACCTGACCATCTTTACCCTCTCCCTCTTCCCGGTGCCGTTTTTCGACCTGGCTGCTATGGCCGGGGGCGTGGTCGAATATCCCCTCTGGCGGTTTATGCTGGCCACCTGGGCCGGAAAGACGATCAAGGCGGTCGTGGCGGCCTGGGCTGGTTACTATGGCATCAGTTGGATCGCAGGACTGTTGGGGCTGACGGAGCCCTAGATCCACCGAGGCCCGGTGAATACTGGGCAAGCCGATTGGCTCGTGACGTCTCAAAGCAGGGCCTGAC
>DSDT01000091.1 GCA_011048615.1 Chloroflexota bacterium
GGGGTACTGCTCGGCGGTCTGCTGTATGTACGCGACCAAGGAGGCGGTGATCGCGCGGGAGCACGACGCGCACATCGAGCCGACGATTTTCTACATGGACGTGCGCTCCTACGGCAAGGGGTTCGAGCGGTACATCGAGCGGGCCGAGCACGAGTACGGCGTGCGCTACGTGCGCAGCATGGTCAGCACGGTCACCGAGTCGCCCGCCACCGGCGACGCCCGGGTGCAGTACGCCGCGCCCGATGGCAAGAGCGTCACCGAAGAGTTCGACCTGGTGGTGCTGTCGGTGGGTCTGCAGCCCCCCGGCGGGACGCGCGAACTGGCCGAACGGCTGGGGATCGCGCTCAACGAGTACGGCTTCGCCGAGCCGCCGGCTATGCGGCCGAGCCAGACGACGCGGCCCGGCATCTTTGTCGCCGGCGCGTACAGCGAGCCGAAGGACATCCCCGAGACGGTGGTCGAGGCATCCTGCGCGGCTGCGCAGGCCTCGGCGTTGTTGTCCGACGTGCGCAACACGCTGACCGAGGCGCGCGTCTGGCCGGAAGAACGGGACGTCAGCAACGAGGATCCGCGCGTCGGCGTCTTTATCTGCCACTGCGGCATCAACATCGGTTCGGTAGTGAACGTGCCGGAAGTCGTCGAGTTCGCCGCCACGCTGCCCGATGTGGTCTATGCCGAGCAGAACCTGTACACCTGCTCGCAAGACACGCAAGAGATCATCCGCCAGCGCATCGAGGAACACCGGCTGAACCGGGTGCTCGTGGCTTCCTGCACGCCGCGCACCCACGAGCCGCTCTTTCAAGAGACCGTGCGCAGCGCTGGTCTCAATCCACACCTGTTCCAGATGGCCAACATCCGCGAGCAGGACTCGTGGGTGCACAAAGACGACCACCAGGCGGCGACGGACAAGGCGAAGGAATTGGTGACTATGGCCGTGTCGAAGGCGCGCCAGCTCTGCCCAATCGAACGCGGCACGTTCGACGTGAACCACCGCGCGCTGGTCGTCGGCGGCGGACTGGCAGGCATGACCGCTGCCCTCTCCATCGCCGATCAGGGGTTCGAGGTGACGCTGGTCGAGCGAGAACGCGAGCTGGGCGGCAATTTGCGCCACATTTTCGTGCCGCTGCCGGGGAATGGACGGGAAGCGGACGGCGAACGTTCGCTCTCGGACCCGCAGCAACTCCTCGCGGATACCATCGCCAGGCTGTCCGCCAACCCGCACATCACCGTCTTGACCGGGGCCGAGTTGGTGGATGTGGGCGGTTATCTGGGCCAATACCGCACGCGGGTGCAACTCTCCGACGGGCGCCAGCAAGAGATCGAGCACGGCGTGATCGTCGCCGCCACCGGCGCGCGGCAGATCGAACCGGCCGAATATCTCTACGGACAGGACGAGCGGGTGGTCACGCAGCGCGAGTTGGAGGAACAGATTACAGACGGACAGATTGCAACCTCGAATCTGCAATCTGTGGTGATGATCCAGTGCGTCGGGTCGCGGGACGCTGCGCACCCCTACTGCTCGCGCATCTGCTGCACGCAGGCGATCAAAAACGCGCTGGCAATCAAGGCGCACAGTCCAGAAACGGACGTCTACGTGCTCTACCGCGACATCCGCACGTTTGGATTCCGCGAGCGGTACTACCGCGAGGCGCGGCGGCAGGGCGTGACCTTTATTCAATACGACAAGGACGCCAAACCGACCGTGACGCGCGATGGCGAGCGGTTGCACGTCGCCGTGCTGGCGCAGCCGGAGGGCGACCCGCTGACCCTCCCCGCCGACATGGTGGTGTTGAGCGCCGGCATCGAACCGGATCCACAGAATGAGGCGCTGGCGCAACTACTGAAGGTGCCGCTGAACGAGGATGGGTTCCTGCTGGAAGCGCACGTCAAGCTCAAGCCGCTCGATTTTGCGGCCGACGGCGTCTACCTGTGCGGCATGGCTCACTCGCCCCATTTCCTGGACGAGACGATCGCCCAGGCGCAGGGCGCGGCAGTACACGCCGTCTGTACACTGGCAAAAGACAGGCTGGACGCGACCCCCATCGTCGCCAGCGTCGACCCCGAGTTGTGCACTGCCTGCGGGTTGTGCGTCGAGACCTGCCCGTATGGGGCCCGCATTCTGGAACCGGACGTGCCCTACGCTCAGGTGATCGAAGTGCTCTGCCAGGGCTGCGGCGCGTGCGTCGTCGCCTGCCCGAACAAGGCCAGCCAGCAGAAGGGATTTGGGGTCGGGCAGATCTATGAGATGCTGGACGCCGTGGCAGCAGCGCTCCAGGAATGACCAAGGAACGTCGAACGCTGGAACGCTAATCAAGGAGATGGCACAAGAATGAGAACTTTCCCGGTCGAGAACAACGACGTACTGGCGGCGGTGCGCGGCTTCTTGAGACGGCTGCTGGAGAGCCACGAGGTAGATATGCTCCTGCTACCCATCGAAACCGCCTCGGGCGCGATCACCCCCGCCCTGATCGCCGACCCCAATCGGCTGAGCATGGCCCATCCCCTGGCCCCAGTGTTGGGCCTCAATGCGGCCACAGTCGCAGGCAACGTCTCGGTCCGCGAGCCGCGTGGGCGGATTGGCGTGATGCTGCGTCCCTGCGAGTTGCGCGCGCTGGTGGAACTGGTCAAGCTCCAACAGGCCAGCCTGGACGACCTGGTGACGATCGGAGTGGACTGTTTCGGCACCTACGATGTGCCGACCTACCGGGCCAAAGCGCAGAAGAAAAGGGGACGAAAGAAGGACACAGACGCAGGAAGCGGGCTGTGGCGCGAATTGTACGAGCGGATGACGGCAGATCCACAGACTCGAGCGACCGACCTCCGCGACGCCTGCCAGATGTGCGAACGGCCGCACGTGGAACAAGCCGACGTCACGCTGGCGCTTTTCGGCGCCGACCTGAGCGCCGCCATTCCAGTCAGCCTGCCGGACGAGATGGCCCAGCGGCTGGGGTTGGAGCCAGCGGAGGAGAATGCAGACGGGGAGCGGGCCTCGGCAATTCAGGCAGTGACCTCCGCGCGCATCAACGCGCGCGACGCCCGCTTTGGCGAGATGCGCGCGCGGCTAGAGCAAGAGGGAATCGAAGATGTTCTGGCGGCCTGCGTGCGCTGCCACAACTGCATGACCGTCTGCCCCATCTGCTACTGCAAGACCTGCCTCTTCAACAGCGCCTTTTACGACCACGAGCCGGTGCAGTACCTGAACTGGAGCCGCCGCAAAGGGGCCTACCGCATGCCGTCCGATACGACGCTGTTTCACCTGACCCGCCTCAACCACATGGCGCTCTCCTGCGTCGGCTGCGGCATGTGCACCGACGGCTGCCCGGCGGACCTGCCGGTCGGCCTGGTGTTTCGCACCATCGGGCAGCAGGTGCAGCGCACGTTCGAATACGAACCCGGTCGCAGCGTCGAGGAACCGCTCCCACTGATCACTTTCCAGGAGAGCGAATGGACAGACGTGGGAGTCAGCTAATGTCAGATTCACACACTCGCAGATAGGAGCGCCAGGATGTCACGACGAGGAGAGACACGCAAGACCCAAACCGAACACGAAATCATCCTCGAACGCGCGATGGTCACCCGCCATTACCTGATGACCTGGGACCTCGACCGCTGCGTCGGCTGCCAGATCGGCCCGCTGGTCTGCCCCAAGGAGGCCATCACGCACGTCGCAGGTGAGATTGCCGACGGCCGGCTGGTGAGCAAGCCGTCGGTCGCCATTGACGCCGAAAAATGCGTCCTGTGCGGCATGTGCGAGGTGATGTGCCCCAAGAATGCGATCACCCTCACCATCAACGGCAAGCGTGAAAACCCGGTGCAGACCTACGGGGCGTTTCCGCACCTGGTCGAGGCAACCGAATTCAACAAGGCGGCGTTCGACTGGCGCCGCAAGGACTTTGTGATCGAGAACTGCCCCACGAACGTCATCAGCTACGACGAGGCCGCCGACACGCTGACGGTGGATCAAGCCCACTGCATCCGCTGCCGGCAGTGCGAAGTCGCCAGCGATGGCGCGTTCCAGGTCGTTCAGCCGTGGCAGGGCCAGGTGACGCTCCATCGCGAGCGGTGCGTCGCCGGCTGCCTGGCCTGTGCCGACATCTGCCCCACCCGCGCGCTCCACATAGACGACGCCGGGGAACTGGTGCTGGCCGATTACTACTGCATCAAGTGCGGCACGTGTATGCAAGTATGCCCGATCCAGGCCGAGTACGAGGACTATGAGGTCACCTTCGAGTCACAAGGCGTGACCAAGACCGTGGTCCATCAGCGTATGACGAATGGAGACGTCTTGCCCGTGGTGGTCGAACGGTGGCGGGTCGGTCACACGCCGGTGCAGAGCGCAGCGTGGATCGAAACGTTGGGCAAGATGGCTGGCGAAAAGGCCAGCGCAGTGGAGATTGACCGGAAGCGAGCGCTCAAACGGCGCGATCTGCTCAAGGCGCTGACCGGCGCCGCGGCGTTCATCGAGGATTAGACCATCGCCA
>DSDT01000203.1 GCA_011048615.1 Chloroflexota bacterium
AAAGTCGCTACTACGAACTCCATAACGGGAATTGCTGTAGGACGAGCGTGAAGGATTCTGTATTGCAGTTCAATGATCGGGGGGGTATAGGCGGAGATAAGGGAATGATATTTGGGATCGTCAGTGGTTCAGACAACAGGATGGAAAGTGGCTAATGGAACGTGGAAGACGGGAGAGTCATTGGTTAGTCATACGGCGCTGCCTCGCTATCATTCGGCGTGTTCAGCGCGGCCTGGCCAATCGGGATGCGTTGATCGAGGCAGTCCTGGCGCAGGAGGGGCCGGAGGCTTATGGTCAAGTTCAGGGGGAGCTCCTCCATCGCCGGCTAGGGGAGGACCGAAAACGCATCCGGGAGAATCTAGGTATAGACCTGTCCTTTGATCGGCAGCAGGGCGGCTATGTGATTCATGTCCAAGGGCTGCCGCTGCTCGATCTGCCGGACGAGGACCTGGCGACCATCGCCTGGCTGGAGCAGACCTTTGATCACGATTCTCCCCAACACGACGAGGTCCACGGTCTGCTGGGCCGGCTGCGGTCGTATCTTTCGCTGGGGCGGCGGGAGGAGATCGAACGCTGCCGTACCACATTGGCTGTGGACTTGGGCCAGCGGGACGAGGACGAGATTGCTCCCACGGTGTGGGACGGGCTGACCAAGGCGCTGTTGGAGGGACGGCAGGTCGAGTTGGTATATCTCTCCCCCCGGTACGCGGATGGTCAGCCGCGCCGCTACGTGGTCGATCCCTACGAGCGGTATTTTGATACCACGCGGGGTCACTATTATCTGTATGGCTATTGTCACTATGCCATAGGGCCTGATGGCCGAGAGACGCGGAGGCGCTACACCGCTTATCGGCTGGGGCGCATTCGGGAGCTGACCGTGCTGCCCCAGAAATTATCGCCGGTGCGACTGCCGGCTCCCCGTTATGAGGTGGCATACGAGCTAGCTGCGGCCGTGGCCCGCCTGGGCGTCACGCGCCACCCACGCATCGAGGTACGGGATGTCGAGCAGCGAGCGGATGGCAGCGCCATCGTGCGCGGCGAGACGGATAATCTCTTTTGGGCGGTGCGGACGCTGCTGCACTATGGCCCCAACTGCCGGGTGCTGGGCGGACCGGAGGTGATGCGCGAGATGCAGGCCGTGGTGAGAGAGATGGCACAGCAGTACGAAGCGACACGTGAGGGATGAATAAGGAGGAGCGATGGGCAGGAGAAAACGACCCCCGATACCTGTGAACCTGGTGTTACCGGCTGAGCCGCCGACGGAGCAGGAGATCGACGCGGTGCTGATGGCCACCGACGCGATCATCGGCCAGGCCGGGCGGAGCGGCGTGACGCTGATCCTGAACGGATCGCGCAGCAAAAAGGCGCTGGAGTGGGAGTGGGACCGGCTGCCCGATTACGGCGCGCTCCGGCGCCTGACGGCCGACCAGATCACGCGCAAGATTGATTGGTGCATCCACCACAGGTGGCTGCGGGTGGAACACAACCGGGATGGGATTCCGCTGCTCTACCACACGGAGAAGAGCTGGGAGCGGGTGAAGAGGCTGTGGGTGGAGCGGCTGCTGGTCTAGTTCGAGGACTGGCAGGCCGCCGGGCAGCCGGAGCGGGTGTGGCCGCGGCTGGAGACGATCAACCGGGAGATCAAGTTCCTGCTGTTGGAGGCAGTGGAGGAGCGGGGCCGGCGCGACCTGGCCCCGGTGCTGCGGGCCTGGTTCCCGCACGAGGTGCGGGCTGTGCGGACGGCGATCAATCACACGCTGCAAGGGTTGGGGGAAGGGACGCTGCCGCATCCGAAGCGCCCGGCGGGGCGGGGGAGGTAGAGAGGTCGTCGGTGTAGAGGTTGATACCCCCACGGATGTGGGGGGATGGGTGTGGTATAATAAAGGTGACAACGGGCAGAAAGGGGAAGGTTATGCTGACATTATCAGACGTTGAACAAGCATTGGACGAGTACATAGAGCGATTCATTCCCGCCATGTTGCGCTGGAAGTACCATCTGATCCTGGTCAAAGGCGGACCAGACTATCCACATCTGCCCGAGCAATCCCATTTGGCCCACATTGTGAACGGCGTCTTTGGGTTGACCCAATTGGTCAAGTTTCTGGTCATCCACGATGTGTGGGTACCAGGCCTGGACGTGGAAGCGTTCCGCAAGGCGTTGGCGCTGTATACCGTCCACGAGGTGCATAAAGAGCAAGACGTCGAGTTCATAGATGCGTCCCAGTTTAGCATCCCGCTAGAGCGACTGCGCGAGGAGTACGAGCGGTTGGGCTTGGACAGCTTTGCCCGGGTGGACGAACACCTGATGCGGGCGGCCAACGTCCACAAGCGCAGCACCAGACACGGCGACCTGCTGGTGAGCGACGACCCAACGGCCTCGCGCTTGTGGCTGTTGGTGCGCCTGGCCGATACCTTTGCCTCCGTCAAGACGCCGGAGGAGGCCGTCGCCTCGCTGAAGGGGTATCTGGCAGATCTGGGGCCGGTCTTTGTCCCCCAAAGCCCGCCGGGCAAATACGTGCTCTATTATCACGAGATCAAGGATGTGCGCGGTGTGCTGACCAACACCATCCACCAGGCCGTGGCGCAGCAGTTGGCGGACGGGATGGGTTTCTTTCCGCTGCTCTACTTTGCCACCGGGACACTCTATGTGGGGCCGGCTTGCCATGAAGCAACGGATCACGCTCGGTTCATAGAGGATGTGTCCGGTGATGTGCTCGGTTCTCTGGCGCAAGGGAGCGGCGCGGATGCTGCCAGAGACGGGTTACGCCGTCAAAAGTTCGACTTTGAGCGCTACGTCTATGCCTTCAGCAGTATAGATGCGCTGTTGGAACTTGTCCGCGACGAGACGGTCACGTCCAAGCCTGACGCCCGCACGGCGGTCCAGGAGATTGACGGCTTGGTCGCCAAGCGCCAGGAGCTGACAGACGAGTGGCGTGAAACGGTAGAACAGCGCCTGGGCATTCTACTCTTGGATCCCAAAGAGCACAGGACATTCAACGAGTTGTGGTCCCTGGTGCGGCGTTATCTGCTCTACGTGGACACGCTGTTGCGTGATCTGAACCCAACGGAGAACCGACTGGAGTGGTTCATACGCACATTTGCGCTGCCCCAGGAAACCACAGACCATCTGCGCCAGGAGGCCGACATCTGGGCCAAAGGGGGGATTGGCAAATATGTGCTGGTGATTGCCTACCACTTTCTGCGCGGCCCCGACTTTGCCGACCGCCCGGCCGAGGCGCTGCCCCCCGAGATGGTCGTAGAACGGCTGCACCGGCGCGTGCTGGAGGCGATGCGGCAGATAGACACCCGGGCCGGCCGGCAGGCCGCCGTGGCCGAGTTGGGGCTGCGTCAGGACCTGGAAGCATACCTGCGTGAGCATCTGTATCTCTCCTTTGCCCCGGTCAGCCATTTGGAGGCCGACGGACTGGCAAGTTATACGGCGACCAAGCGCAAGGGGCACACGGGCAGAATCTGTTCCATCTGTAACCGGTATAGCGAGTACACGGATAAATTGCGGACTGGTATCCTGGATGATTTTGGACGCGTTTTCTCCAATCGGGTGCTGCCGGCGGTCGAGGCTCCCCAGGGCAATCGCTTATGGTGTCCGGTCTGCCAGTTAGAGTTCATCCTGCGCAAAGTGACAGGGATGGGACTGCCCTCGACCGCCCACTATAAGAACTCGCGCCGCATTTACCTCTACGTGCTGCCCACCTTTTCCTTCACGCCGGATCACATCCGACTATTCGAGCCGCTGCTAAAGCCGTTCCACCACGTGACCAGCCTGCCCATCCGCGATTATGGCAAAGATGACCCCGGCCTGCCCCATTATTGGCTGGAACGTCGCGCCTTGGACCAGACATGGGTGGAGGACTTGCAAGAGGTGCTGGCCCGTAAGGCGGCCAAGATCGCCGGGTGGGGCGGACGGGATTTTGTCGGTGAGCGTGTGTCATTGGGCCGGATCGTCGGCCAGCCGCACTATTATCTCATCACCTGGGAGAAGGCGGCCCGTGACAGCGAATCCGATGACGCCCGCATCGCCACCCGCACTGAGGCCTGGACCAAGGCGGTCTTTGCCGCCGTGGTGATCAGCGGGTTGACCAGTTGCAAGCTCTATGTCACCGAGCGGCCTTACCTGCCGATCTCTGATCCTGCCGAGTTGAAGGCGACGATCACGCTGGACGGTCCGCCGCCAGCGCTGCGTGGTCTGTTGGGTGAGCGCACCGACTTCGTGTCGTTGTATGGGCGCGAGAGGGGTCAACGCAGTGGATTGGAGCGGGCGCTGGACTTGAGCGCGGCGCTGTGGACGGTGACGGCGGACGTCCACGCGCCCAACCGCTCGACGAAAGACAAGTACGTCGCCGAGCGACTGGGAACGTTGAACACCTCCCCGTTGGCCGGGGCGACGTTCTACAAAGAGTTCGGCCGCCTAAACGACGGGCAGTCGCCCTATCCCGTGCTGGCGACAGCCTGTGAAGTG
>DSDT01000102.1 GCA_011048615.1 Chloroflexota bacterium
CCGGGCGTGGTGGGCCGCGCCCCCACCCTCTGCTGGACCCCCCTGGTCACCCCGACCGGCAGCCCGATCCTGGCCGCCTACTCCTACCGGGTCGAGATCAGCGCCGGCGACCCCACCTTCTCCGCCATCTATGACTGGGTGGAGACGGAGCAGTCCTGCTGGACGCCCATCAGCGGCTACCCCGACCTGACCAATTACTACTGGCGGGTGGCGATGCGGGATGGACAGAGTAGAATCGGGGATTACAGCGATCCCATCACCTTTACCAAGCAGTACCCGATCACGACCCTGATCAGTCCCACCACCGGCAGTCAATCGGGCGAGACCCCCACCTTTGTCTGGGAGCCGATGGACGGGGCCTCCTCCTACCGGTTGGAGGTCTCCCTCTACCAAAACTTTGGCCAGTTGTACGATTGGGTCACGACCAACAACAGCCGCTACACGCCGCAGGCCGCCTACCCCCCCGGCGAGACCTACTACTGGCGGGTCGCCATCGTGGACTGGAACGGCCATCGAGGGCCCTTCAACGACGCCACCGTCATCCTGACGGACACCAACCGGGGGAGCAGCGTCTACCTGCCCCTGGTGCTGCGGAACTGATCGTCGCGAGGCAAAAGGGCAGGTTTCCTTACCTGCCTAGCGCAACAATCTGGTTTCTTTTGCTACTGAAAAGTCGGTCCCGGCCGCAGCGGGAGCAACGCCCCCAACAGGAGCACCGGCAACGGGATCAGGTCCGCCTCGTAGGGCAGCGCGCCGCCGATGGTGGCGACGAAAACCGCGCTCAGGCCGACCAGCAGCGCGACCTGGCAGCCCAGGACCGCCGTGCCGGACCAGCGGACCTCCCATCCCTCCATGCGGTAGAACAGGTAGATCAACGGCATCAACAGCGTGGTGTAAAAGGTGGCCGCCGTGATGGGCAGCATCAGGTTGGCGACCGTCAGCGTGACCCCGGTGGTCCACAGCCAGATGGGGGAATCGGTCGCCGCCCGGCGCGCCTGCCACCACAGCCAACCCAGCCAGCCGATCAGGCCGAGCGTCGGCAGCAGCTCTCCGGCCCGCCCCAACCCGGGCCAGGCCGCCCGCGCCACCCAGTCCACGACGGAGGCCGGGTGCATGTAGGAGGGATAGTCGAGCACCTGGCGGACGAAATCCACCGGCCAAGTCGGCAGCGCGACGCAAGAGACGACTAACAGGCCCGCCAGCGTCCCGCCAAAGGCGAACAGGAAGCGCCGCCGCCGCTGCCAGCCCCCCCACCACAACAGCCACAGGAGCGGGAGCAGGGCCATCTGGGGCTTGACGGTGGAGAGGGCCAGACAGAACCCCGCCCCAACGTCCCACCCCTCCCGGAGGGCCAGCAGGGCGAGCAGCAAGGTAAGCAGCACCAGCAGCCCCGGCTGCCCGACCAGGATCGAGCGCAGGTTGGGGTAAAAGAGAGCCGACCAGACGACGGTGACGAGGCCCAACCAGAGGGGCGGCTGCCAGCGGACCAACCGCATCGCCAGCCACGCACTGACCAGGCAGAGGTAGAACAGCCCCGTCGTCCACACGGCGAGGGCGAGCTCGTAGGGCAGCAGCGCCAGGGGGGCCATCAGGAGGGCGATGGTCAGGGGATAGGCGAACCGGATCTGGTCCCGGCCCGGCTCCACCAGGTGACCCAGAAAGCCGAGCTGGATCTGGCGCGTGACCTCGTCGCTGTACGGATTCCGGCCCTCCACCCACAGCGCCCGTGCCCCGGCCCAGCGGGGGTAAAAATCATATCCACTGATGAAACGGGGGGCGTAACGGACCATCAGCCAGCACTGGAGCACAAATACGACCACCAGCGCGCCGCACAGGAGGACCCGCACCCACCTCGACCGCTTCACCGCGCCTCCCCCCGCACATAGATGGTCGCAATCTCGTCGGCATAGACCACCGTCCAGCCAGAGCCATCCAGGGCCAGGAAGTTGTCGGCGGGGCCCCCGGTCTCGATCAGGACGGTGTTGACACTGTATTCATCGAACACCGCCTGGAACCCCGGCTCTGCCCGCCAAACCCGCAGGTACTCGTCCAGCACCGCGTCGCCGTAGAGGTCGGTCCGCCCATCCACGAACACCTGGTAGTCGGGCCACAGGTGCCAGATCAGGTAGCCGCCCCAGTTGTAGCTGTTGAACAGCCGCGCCGGCGGCCGCTCGGCTCGCAGCCACTCGATGGCGTCCAGGGGCAGGGTGCTGCGCTCGTACGCGACGTTGAACTCGGCCCGCAGCGGCAGGTAGGCCTTGACCCCGGCCGCCAGGAGCGCCAGCGCCAGCAGCAACCAATTGAGCAGGACCAGGGGAGCCGTCGGCGGGCGCGGGGGCCGGGGGAGGGGCAACCAGCCCCGCGCCCGGGCGGCCCGCAGCCAGCGCTCCACGATGGGGTGAGCGTGCCGGCTCAACACCGGCGCGGTCACCAGCGCGAAAGGGCCAATGTTGCGCCGGGCCAACAGCGCGGCGTAGGCAAAGCCAGCCACCAGCACCAGGTCGCTGCCGTCCACCCGCCGGCCAGAAAGCCCGACCACCGCCAGAGTGCCCAAAAGCATCCAGATAAAGGGCTGGGTGTAGAGGGGATGAAAGTCTGGCGAGGCCCATTCGGGGATCAGGTCCTGCAGCGCGCCGATGCCGACCGTGTCCAGGTAATAGGTCCACATGCGGGTCGTGTGCGGGTTGACCGCCAGGCAGAGGACCGCGAGCAGTCCAATCAGCGTCACCAGCCCCACTCCTCGCCACGGCAGGATGGGGTCCGCCGGCGCCTCCCGCGTGAACCAGGCGAGCAGGTTGTTGAGCACCTCGCCCGCCACGAACCCCACCAGGAGCATGAACCCGAGCGCGTAACCGGCGTGCAGGTTGACCCACAGCACGAACAGGGGCGGGATCAGCCACAGTCGGTTGACGCCGCGCCACTTGTACAGGTACAACAGGTAGCCCAGAAGGGCCGTCAGCAGGAAGGAGAGCAGCTGCGGGCGGGCACTCCAGATCACGGCCGCCGTTATCACCGTCAGAACGACGATGAACCCCCGCAGAAAGACGCTGCCCTCCATCTGCCGGTAGACCAGCAGCATGGCCAGCGTGGCGACCAGGGCCTGGAACAGCCCCAATCCCAGGTAGCCGCCGTGGCGAAACAGGAGGTAGAGCAGGATTTGGGTCAGCCAACTGTGATTGATCCACGGCTGGCCCTGCCGGGTGTGAGAAAAGAAGTCAGTTTGCAGAATGCGACCCGTCTCGACGGTCATTTGCCCGGCCTTGAGGTGCCACCACACGTCGGTATCGGTGGGCACGCGGGCGGCCATGGCAAAGACGGCGACGAACAAGACCGCCGCCGCCAGCCGCTGGGTGTCCAGCCGACAGACACGTCGGGTGAGCGCAGAGATCCCCCTCACCTCATCCTCCCCCAGCCACCGGGGAGACCACGCGGTAGATGGTCGTCTCCTCATCCCGATATATCTCCCGCAGGTAGGAGGGGTCGTCCCGGTCCATCAGCCCGCTCCCCAACTCCCGCTCCCAGGGCCCATAGTAGACCACTGTCACGTCGTACTGCTCCAAGATAGCCCGCCGCGCCTCGTCCGGCGTCTCGGCGGCAAAAAAGCGGATCACATCCTCCAGCTTTTCCCCGGGATCGAGGGTGAAAAATTGGTGCCCTACCACCACCCGGCAGAGCGACCGGGTCGGCAGCACGTTGCCCGTGGGATAGCCTCCCAGCACCACATCATCCCAATCCACGCGCTGAGCCAGCCAATCCATGGCCCGCAACTGGGCGCGGGGCACATAGTAGGGAAAACCCCGCTCCGTCAACGCGATGCGGGCCGTCAACAACGCCACCACCAACGTGGAGGGCACCGTCAGGGCCAGCAGCATCCGCCGCCAGGTCTGCTCCGGGAACGGGGACCAGCGGCGCAGCGCCCGATAGCCCCCCCGCCGCCTCAACCAGGGCAGCACCCGCTCCTCCAACCCCCGCGCCGCCAGCAGCGCCAGCACGAAATGGAAGCCGTTCGCCAGCCGCCAGTTGAAAGCAACCGGCAGGTAGAGCAGTACGCCATTCACCAGTCCCCACACAGCGAGCAGGGTCCAAGCGGTATCCCCCGTGATGGATGCCGAGGGTCGCCGGCGCCAGGTCTCACGAGTCGGAAGCAGCCCCCACACCGCCCAGACCAGCGGCAGTCCATATCCGGCTGCCAGCCACCAGAGCGGCGGCGTCGGGATCACCAATTGTACCACGTGGGTCCCTTTCCAGAAGGGATCAAAGAAAAAGGTGTTGAGGTAATAGAGCAGAAACGGGCCCGGAATCGCGGCGGCGACCAGCGCGGCCGCCAGCGCCCGCCAGCTTCCGCTCCGCCTGAACTCGAGCCGCCACAAGACGTACCCGCCCATCGTCCCATAGGCCACCGGCAGGGCGAAGGGATAGACCAACCCCAGGGCGAACAGCAGTCCCCCCGCCAACGCGGCCCACC
>DSDT01000177.1 GCA_011048615.1 Chloroflexota bacterium
AGGCTGCCCATTGGAGGGCCAAGCCGCGAAAGAGTTGAGCCATTGGCAGTTTCTGGACTTGGTAGCTCACCAGTTCTAGGGGACATCGGCCACGGATTCGCTCGTTCCCTGCTGCTCGATCTGCCCCCACGAGGCGTCCTCCTTGAAACGGGCGGTCACCACGTCCTGGATCACCGCCAGCAGGTATTGACGGCGGCGTAGCAGGAAGCTGGGCAGTATCGAGACGGTGCGGCGGCACGTCTTGCACAGCCAGCGCTTGATCTGAATCCGGCAGTCCTCCCACCGGTCGAGCGCTTTGCGCCAGTAGGCGCCGTGTCCGATGAACGTGTCGCTGGCCTGGCAGTGTGGACTATGACAAAAGTCCCGCGGGCAGTGTATCCAAATCCGTGCGCCTACCGGTCGACGCCGTTGTAACTCGTCCCTCCGTCGCCCACCCCTCTGAATGGATGACATTCACCTGTGCTGCATGCGCCAATCACCGAACAGACCGGGCTGAGCATTACAGATCATTCACGCGATTCTCCCCACGCCGCCAGCACAGCCTCGTATATCCGCCGTGTCTCGGAGGCCGCGCGTTGCCACGAGAACCGGGCAGCCTGGCGCAGTCCCCGCTCCCGCAGTTCGACCTGTTGCGTGGCGTCCTCCAGGACGGCGCGGATCGCCCCTTCCATCTCGGTCACCTCGGTGGGGTCAAAGTAACGCGCCGCCTTGCCGCCCACCTCGGGGAGGCTGGACGTGCGTGCGGCCACGACGGGCGCGCCGCACGCCATCGCCTCGAGGATCGGCAGGCCGAACCCCTCGTAGAGGCTGGAAAAGACCAGCGCCTGCGCCCCAGTGTAGATGGCAGGAAGGTCATCGTCGGGGACATAGCCGGGAAAGAGAACCGCCTCCCGCGCTGGCGAACGTTCGAGGGCGGCGAAAAAGTCGTCCGTCAGCCAGCCGCGCCGGCCGACGAGCACCCATCCGGCGGTCAGGCCGGCGGCGTGGAGAGATTCGAAAGCCGCCAGCAGGCGGGTCAGGTTCTTGCGCGGTTCAATGGTGCCGACGGAGAGGAGATACCGCTGTGGCAGGTGGTAGCGGGCGCGGACAGCGGCAACCACGTCTGGGGGTTGAGGGCAGAAGCGGAGATCGGCCGCCTCGTGAACCACCGTGACCTTCTCCGGCGGGAGGCCGTAAGCGGCGCTCAGGTCACGCCGCGTGCACTCGGAGACGGCAACCACGTGGTCGGCGCGGCGGCAGTAGAGCGGCATCGTCGCGTTGAGGTACCAACGGTTAAGCGGCTTGTGGTGCTCCGGCAGATGGCGAAAGATCAGGTCGTGGACGGTGAGCACCGTCGGCACACCCTGCAGCGGCAGCAAGAGGTGCTCGGTGGCATGGAAGAGAGTCGCCCCGGGGACAAGGCGGTCGAATCCAAGGCCGGCGAGCTGGCCCATCCAGACGAGCACACGCCACGGCTTGTAGCCCAGCGCGACGGTGCGGGTGGGGAGATGTTCCAACCCTGCCAGCGGCTCGACGCCCCGCTCGGCGTTGTAGAACAGCGCGTACCCGTCGGGGTCAGCGGCGACGAGGGCGCGGGCGAGGCTCTCAGCGTAGCGGCCCAGCCCGGCGCGGCGGTGGACGGCGGCGGAGACGTCGAGGGTGATGGTCATAAGGGGATAGTCGCGCGCCGGCTACCGCTGATACGACCCGACGAGCAGAACGCCCAATGGCTCGGCAGCTTCCTGAGCGGTGGGGTGGATGCGGTGACCGAACAGAACCGGCACGATCCGTTCCGGCAGGTAGGGGCGCATCTGCTCGATCCGGTCTTGGAAGCGAAACACATCGTCGCTGTAGATGCGGCTTTTGACCTCGCAGACGACCATCTGGGTCTGTCCTTCCTGGATCCCCGTCCCCGCCAAGTCGATTTCCAGCTCTCGACCCTCCGGGCCGACGACCATGGGTTGTAGTTCCTCGCCCAAGGGGCCTAGCATCCGAATTTGGAGATGGCGCTCCAGGTAGCCGGGCAACGTGATTTTGGCGATCCCTTCCAAGCCGGCGCCGATGTTCTCCGAGAGTTTGCCGACCTCCCGGCGCAGCGTATCTATGGCGCCGACCAGTTTGGAGACCTGGGCTTCGGTCCGCTGTTGCGCCTCGGCCAACTGTTCCAAGCGCGCTTCGGTCCGCTGTTGCGCCTCGGCCAACTGTTCCAAGCGCGCTTCGGTCCGCTGTTGCGCCTCGGCCAACTGATCCACCCGTGCCTCGGTGCGGGTCTGGGCCTCGGTCAGCCGCTCCAGGACGGCCTCGACCCGGTCCAGCCGCGCTTCGCTGCGGGTCTGGGCCTCGGTCAGCCGCTCCAGGGCGGCCTCGACCCGGTCCAGCCGGTCCTCTGTTCGCCGCCAAGCCGCATCCTCCAACTCGCGGATCCGGCCCTGCCAAAAGCTCTCCATCAGTCCGGTCAGAGCCGTCGCGCCGTCTTCGCCCAGCTTGTGGCGCAGCACAGAAGGGATTTCCATTGGGGGACTCGTTACCACCATCATCACCTCTCTGACTTGCTTGTCACTGCATATATTGTACCATAACCATGAATCAGAGCAAGGGGGAGGGGAGCGAGAAAACAGTGCGCTGCTATGGCAAACAGGTGAATCCCTGCTCCGCAAAGCGGCGGTCGAAGGTGAAGACGTTGCGCAGGCCGAGGGTGCGCATCATCTCGAAGCTGGTGCAATCGACGAGGCTGAGATGGCGTTGTCGTGTTGCTATCAGCAAATCGACGGCTTGTTGATGCATCAATTCGGTGATCCAAACGACATGCACTGAAGGAAGCATGTCGTGGTAGATTGCCGGAACAGCATCGAATCCCAGGCGCCTCTGCCCAACGGCGGTCGATTCCACGACGACGTAATTGCTGGTAAGGAGCGAGACATCCTCGTTGATCCACTGTGGCCAGAGCCTCGCGGCTTGGGGATGAAAATCATCCTGTTCATCAAGCACGGCGATGATGCCGGACGTGTCAAGAAAGATCGTCGCGGGGTTCATAGTCGCCATAGGCTTCTGCTAAATAGGCATCATGGTTTTCTGCCAAGTCGCTAACGCCGCTACTGAAACAACGATAAAGCGCGTCGTTTTCGCTCTTCGGATGGCATATCGCCATACGTGGCGATCCAGTGATCCACCGCTTGGCGGATGATCTCGGCCATAGAGACATTTTCCCGCTCGGCGACCTCTTTGACGCGGCGGGATTGTTCCTCGGTTAACTGAATCTGTGTACGGATCATTGCTCCTCCTGTTAGTGTTATCACTTGTGGCTATATGATAACACACAGCGTCGGGTAAGCCAATGAGAATGGATCTTCTTCCGGGCCAACAGTTACCGGTACAGCGCCGCGATGTCACGCACCATCTGGCGGGCACTGAATTCTTCGACGCGATCCAGGCCGGCCTGGCCCAGCCCATCTTGGCGGCGAGTTCCGAGGCATCCAGCAGCTCCAGCAGCGCGGTCGCGAAGGCCTGGGGATCGCCCTTGAGCGTGTAGAGGTTTTTACCCACACCAATGGTTCAGCACATGAAGTAGGCCCTCAATCGGCATACCCGATGCGGTCAGGTTATCGATGGCCTGTACAATGTCCACGCAGGTAGATCTCCATTTCAACGCCTTGGCTTCGCGCACTCACGCGCCGTCACCTTGACGGCACAATGAACAGACAGGTCTCCTTCAGTTCAAGAGTTTATCATACTCATCGTGCGTGCCTATCCAGAACCAGATCGGCCCTTCTGGACCTTCAATCGCCAATGCGCGATAGTTAAGGCTAACCCTGACCGACCAGAAACGCCCTACTCGCTTGAAGTGGAGGGACGGGTGCTTCGGATTCTGCTTTAACAGTTCAAATTTTCTATCCGCCAACCGGCGAATGTGTACAGGCAAATCGAAATAATGCTTCCAGAACCGGGGGCTGGCGTAGTGTTTCATAACTCAGTGCATAAGCCAAGTTCAAAATCCGCCAGAGCTTCCTGGGCCAATTCATCTAGTTTGCCTGATTGGATGTCCTCTTCAAGCTGCCTGTCCCACTCTTGAGCTTCTAAATCCTCGTACCATTCTCTAAACGCCTCTAGCTCGGGTTGGGGCAAATTCAAGACAGCCTTTTTTATCTGCTCTACTTGCGCCATAGTTTCGTTCATCTGCTCAGGTTCCTCCATACGCTAAAATCAGCGTCATTCACTTGATGTACGCTCTTCTCACCGCGAGCGACTCGCTCATCGCTCATTATAAACCGAGGAGGGGAATGCTGCAACTGGAGGTTATCGGGGAGTGCGCTCCGTCAGCAAGCACTCGTACAGCGCCGCGATGTCGCGCACCATCTCGCGGGCGCCGAACTCGTCGGTGCGATCCAGACAGCTACACACCCAACCCTTCCAACAACGCGGCCAAACGCCGGGCCTGGGCCTGGCGGGAATA
>DSDT01000010.1 GCA_011048615.1 Chloroflexota bacterium
CCCACCGGGCATGAGCACCCGCGCTAGCTGAAACGATCGGCGCTCTTGTCCAGCAAACCGAGCGCGGCGGCGGCATTGAGCAACAATTCTGTTCCACGCAGATCCGCATCAATGGCCGCCGCCTGCCCGGCGTTGGCCGGGCCGTCTTTCAAGACTTTGAATATCCCCAGTTCGACACAGGTTAGCAGAATTCGAGCTGGTCGGAATCCCTGGGCCATCTCGCGCAATTGGTGGCGCTGTTTTAGCAAAGCTTGATCTGGAAATTCGGACATGGCGGATTACTTCTCCCTCTCACTGTGTTCGATCGTCTCATCTTTTGCCGACACTATTTAATCAACCTCCCCATCCGTGTTGGACTTTGGACAAATTGCATTCGAGGGCATCTTTGGCCCATCTTAGTGCCATATATAGAGGTTCACGATGGGAATCGCCTATATATGGTGGTCGAAATGTGCTCTAGCCCGTCAAAATCGCCTAAAAGTCATTTTGTCCAAAGTCCAATTATATGCATATAGGTAGTAATTGTTGAATAGCGGAATTTCTGGTACATCCTCGGCTAGAATCTGCTGTATTTCAAACAAAAGTATTTTCCGTTTTTCGGGATCCACTTCTACCCTTTGTTCAGCAAGCAGTTTGTCAAGCTCGGCGTTTTGATAGCCCTGATCGGCGCCTAATATAGCACTAACACAGTATCCAGTTTGTAACCGTCTAACAAAGCTACGCCTCAAGCCGACGAGGTTGAAACTCGCCGCAGAGCACGCTGAGCGCGCTGAGAAAAACACGAGAAAACTCGGCTCTCTTTGAGCTCTGCGGTAAAATCTTTCATTTGTAAAGAATTTTGGATGTCAAAGAGTTCAGACACCCGGTGCGACGCACTTGTTCACGCGATTTGGATGGCTTGCCAACACCGGTTACGCATCGAATCAGCCCGATTTTGTGGCAAAAGTGCGTCGCACCTGAACGCTTACTCCAGTTTTAGAACGGCATGCCCGCGATCAATGCGCGATGTTCGCCTCGGGCAGCGGCTGCAAGTGAACGATGTGCCGCAAAAAGTCGATCTTGGCGATGCGCCCCTTCACCAGCTTTTGCTCGCCCAGCAGGCTGACCAGCAAGTACGCATCCCCCTCCGGCTGCACCAGCACCACGTCCTCCATGATCCGCTCTTCGTCTCCGTTCTTGGCAATGTAGACTTTGGCCTCGCACATTCTGCACCTCCCAAAACAAAATCGCCACGCGCCGGGCCTTCAGGCCGGTGGGGTGGCGATCTTCATGATACGCTGTCGCGCCGATTTCATGTCAGCGAGAGATACTATACCACAAACAGTCCAAGTGTCAACCCTCCAACGTCTGGCGGATCACCTCGATGGCAGCGCTGATCTGCTTAGTGAGCGCCTTCCACTCGATGCCGATAATCTCAAAGTGGGGCTGGTTGATGGGCAGGAGCAGCTTGCGCCCTGACGCGCCGGCGACCGCTTCGGCGATACCCGGGGTGATCTCGCCCATCATCGAGCTGGGGATGACGACGCCGATGGGGGCCAGGATGAAATCGGCCAGGCCGATGGAGATGCGGATGGCGTTCTCGCCGCTGGCGCCGCGGCTGGCGCGGGCCTGCATCATTTTTTGGGTGGCGACGGCGTTGGCCCCCAGCGCCAGGATGTCTATCTCCAATGGCAGTTCCTGGCGCAACTGGTCCACGATCTGCGCACCGATGCCCCCGCCCATACCATCAATCACGGCAACGATCACAATCTTTTCTCCTTATTCCTCTGTGAAACTCTAGCAACCCACACCGGAGCACCGAGCAGCCGCCATGCCCGACTCAAATGGAGCGCTGCAACACCGGCGAATGTACCACAGATGCCGGGAAACGTCAAAGCACGCCCCCTCTCACCTCCCCGTCTCCACCCATACCCTGGCGCCGTCGCTGACCACCTCGATCACCCCGTGCTGGTCGGTGCGATAGACCGGCAGATCGGCCAGTCGTTCCAACACCCCGGCGCACGGGTGGCCGAACCGGTTCTCTGCTCCCACGCTGATGACCACTATCTCGGGGTTCACCGCCCCCAGAAACTCGGGCGTCGTCGAGCTGCAGCTCCCGTGATGGCCCGCCTTCAGCACCGTGCTCTCCAACGGAGCGCCCCCCGCGACCAACTGCTGCTCCACCACTGCCTCGATGTCGCCCGTCAGCAGCACCGACACGTCGCCATAGACCAGCCGAGTCACCACCGAGTTGTTGTTCACGTCAACATTCGCCCCGCCGAACAGAGTCACGCCGGGGTGCAATACCGTCATCACCGGTCCATCGCCGAAGATGATCTCCAGCCCGGCCTCACCCTGGTAGACCGTGATCTGCTCCATCTCCAACAGGCGCAGCCAATGCACGTATACCTCGGCCTCCAACGGCAGATGCCGAAAGATCACCCCGTCCACCCGATACCGCTCCAAGACCGGCACGAGCCCGTTGATGTGATCAGAGTCAGGATGCGTCAGCACCACCAGGTCGAGGGAGCGATCCCAGAACGGCATCTGGCGGCCCAACTGGGAGAGCAGCGTCGCCTCGACGGGGCCGCCGTCCACCAACACCTGGCGGCCCGTCGGGGTCTGGATAAAGATGGCATCCCCCTGCCCCACGTCGAGAAAGACCACGTGCAGCCGGCCGTCGGGCAGCGTGCGCCAGGCAAACAGGGCGAGCATCAGCAGCACGGCCGCCGAGACGACCAGCACCTTGGCCTCCAACCGGGTGGAGAGTACGGCCCATAGCGACTCTCGCCGCTCCCGCGATTGGGTGAACCACCAGGTCAAAGCACCCAAGAGCACGTAATAGGCCCACACCAACCCGGCATCCATCGGCAGCGGCAGCGATGCGAAGGAGGGCCGGGCCGTCAGGCGCACAATTTCGATGGTATAGGTGAGAAACGCCCAGGCCACCCACCCCACCACCTTTCCCAAGGGGAGCAGGATCAGGCCCAGCAGCGTGGCGACGCCGCCCCAAATCATCAGCCAGGATTGGACCGGCAGGATCAATAAATTGGTGACCAGTGTGACGAGGGATAGCCGACCAAAGTAGCCCAGGATGATAGGCGTGGTAGTGATCTGGGCCGCCAGCGTCACGATGAGCGCCTCATTGACCCAGCCGACGATCTGTTTGGCTCCCTGGGCAGAGATGAACCGCTTCAGGATCCGTTCCAATCCCCGTTCCAGCGGTTCCGTGTAAAGCACCAGCCCGACCGTGGCGGCGAAACTGAGTTGAAAGCCCACGTCCCACAGCACGTGGGGATTGTGCAGCGTCATACCGAACGCGGCCGCGGCGATGGAGGCCGGGGCATAGGTCGCGCGCCCCAGGTGCTGGGACAACAGGTACAGGATGCCCATCAGGGAGGCCCGCATCACCGCCGCCGATGCTCCGACGAACAGGGTGTAGAGCGCCACCCCCGCGATAGCCACCCAGACTGCCCGTCTTTGCCCGAATCCCTTGCGCGCCAATCCGGCAAAGATGCCACTGATGATGGTTATATTGAATCCAGAGATGGCGATAATGTGGGTGGTGCCGGTGGCAGAAAAGTCGTCCATCAGGTCGTTCGGGATGCCCGTCTCCACACCGAGCAGAATACCCGTCAGCAGGGCGGCCTGCGGCTCTGGCAGAATCCTGGCAATGGTGGACTGCGCCTGCCGCTTGAATGCGAGGAGATAATACATGATCGGATTGGCCTGGTTCTCGGTCAGCAGAGTAACCCGAGCGCGGGGGACCAGAGAGTAGATATCCTGGCGGGCCAAATAGTCCTGGTAGGAAAAGTCCTCGAGAATCGGCGGCGTCTCCAGCGCCCCTTCGACCAGCACGCGATCCCCATACCGCCGTTCCGGGTAGCGGTTCGCCTTGACCAGCACCAGCCCTTCCACATCCAGTGTGGCGCCATCGGGCAGCGTCAGCCGCTCAGCCCGCAGGCGCAGGTTGGTGTAGGTCGCCCGCTCGTCCGGCTCTCCCACCACGACCCCTTCCAGCGTCACCCAGCCGACGTCGTTGTAGGTGGATAACGAGTTCTCGTCAAAGTGGGGTAGGGCGAGCAGGAAGCGGCCCGCGCCCAGGGCGAGCATCAATCCGCATCCAGCCAGCAGTCGCACGTGGCGCTGGTCCCGGTACAGCAAGAGACCGAGACAGGCCGCCAGGCCCAGCGGCGGCAGCACCTGCCAGGGAAAATGGACCGCCTGAGCGAGTGCAATCCCGGCCAACCAGGCCACGACGAGGTACACGAGAGTCATGGGACTTGTACCTTAACCATCCCAACTGGTAACTACCTTGACAATGGCACATTCTACCTTTGGCGGCCTAGCAAGGCCCGCCGGGGCATAAAGTGCCCCGGCTACAGAGCTTTCGCCCCGTGAACGGGGCTCCTAAGCCCGATTCATCGGGCGCTGCTC
>DSDT01000137.1 GCA_011048615.1 Chloroflexota bacterium
AGGCGTTGCTCGAGGAGGCCACAGCCCATTCCTATGACGAGGAGGACGAATTCTGGGCCGTGTTCTCGACGTTGGTGGGGCGGGTCGCCTATCCGATCCCGGCTCAGGTAGGGGGCGAGGCCGTGACTCTCGTGGGGGTGGATGGGCCGACCAGCAACGTGGATGTGGGGGTGATGGCGCGGGTGGAAAAGGGCGGCGGTGAGGAGACGGTCCCGCTGGCGGATGTGGACCCCGTGGGCACCGATCCAGAGAGCGCTGAGTGGCTGGCGGTGTACCGCTACTGGTGGGGTCAGCAGGGGTGACCGGTAGAGACTGGAAGGAGGTGGTGGGGAGGGGATAGGTCCATAGGAGGAAGAAAGCGCCAGGCCCGACCGGTTGGATGGCAGGTCGGGTGACGAGGTGGCGGTTCCCCACCGCTTGGCGGGGCTAACCGTTCCGGTTCCAGCCGGGGCGGGAAAATCGAGGGTTCGGCGGATGCCGCCCAGGGCAAACCACGCCCTGACTCTTCCTCCTCCTGAGATGTGAGCAGGTTCGCACAAAACTGGCTGGTGACGGCCGGGCCAAAGGGGCCTGCGGTGGTTGCGTACAGACATTGTTTATCTGACAGGAGGAAACCCTTATGTGTGGTATCGTTGGTTACGTGGGGCCGCGGGATGCGACCCCTATCGTTCTGGGCGGACTGAAGCGACTCGAATACCGGGGGTATGATTCGGCTGGGCTGGCGGTGGTGCAGGCGGATGGACGGATCGGGGTGCGGCGCGAGGTGGGCAAGCTGACCGGCCTGCTCGAGATGGTGGACGGCGACCCAGTGAACGGGCAGGTGGGCATCGGGCACACTCGCTGGGCCACCCACGGCGAGCCGAGCCGTCGCAACGCGCATCCCCACATCGGCGTGACCGGCGAGGTGGCGGCGGTGCACAATGGCATCATCGAAAACTTTTTTGCCCTGCGCCAGGAGTTGGAGGCCGAGGGGCGGCATTTTGCCTCCGAGACCGACTCGGAGGTGGTGGTTCATCTGGTCGAGGCCTACCTGGCCGGCGGCGCGGACCTGGAGACGGCGGTCCTCCGCGCCCTCTCTCACGTCGAGGGGGCGAATGCGTTCGTGTTTCTCTACAGCCGGGAGCCGGACCGCTTGGTAACAGCCCGCATCGGCAACGCCGGCGGCATCACCGTCGGGTTGGGGGAGGGGGAGATGTTCGTCGCCTCCGATATCCCGGCCATCCTCGAGTACACGCGCGACATGGTCTTTGTCGAGGACCGGCAGATGGCGGTGGTGACGCGGGACGGCGTGCGGGTGACCCGGCTGGACGGCGAGCCGGTAGAGCCAGAGGTACACACCATCCCCTGGGACCCGGTAGCGGCGGCCAAGGGGACCTTTCGCCACTTTATGCAAAAAGAGATCCACGAACAAGCCCGCTCCATCACCGACACGATTCGGGGACGGGCCAGGCTGGAGGCCGGGCACGTGCGGTTGGAGGACCTGGAGCTGACGCCCGAGGAGGCTCGGGCGCTGGAAAAGGTGATCATTGTGGCCTGCGGCACCTCGGCCTATGCCGGGCTGGTGGGCAAATTTGTGATCGAGGCTTTGGCCCGTGTGCCGGTGGAGGTGGATTACGGCTCCGAGTTTCGCTACCGCGACCCCATCATCAACGGGAATACGGCCGTGCTGGCCATCACCCAGAGCGGCGAGACGGTGGACACGCTGGCGGCGATGGAGGAGGCGCGGGAGAAGGGAGCGCGGCTGTGGGCCATCGTCAACGTCATCGGCAGCCAGGCCATGCGGATCGCGGATGGCTACATCCTGATGCACGCCGGCCCCGAGATCGGCGTCGCCTCGACCAAGGCGTTCACGTCCAGCCTGGTCGACCTCTACCTGCTGGGGTGCTACCTGGGGGAGCTGCGGGGCGTGCTGGATCGGGTGCAGCTCCGGCAGCGGGTGGACGACCTGGCGCGGCTGCCCGATCTGGTGGGGCGGGTGTTGGAACTGGATGGGGAGTATCAACGGCTGGCGAACCTGTTCTACGACCGCGAGCACGCCCTCTACCTGGGGCGCGGCATCAACTATCCCATCGCCCTGGAGGGGGCGCTCAAGTTGAAAGAGATCTCGTACATCCACGCCGAGGGCTACCCGGCCGGGGAGATGAAGCATGGCCCCATCGCCTTGATTGACGAGGCCATGCCGGTGGTCGCTATCGCGGTGCGGGATCACGTCTACGACAAGATGTTCAGCCAGGTGGAGCAGGTCAAGGCGCGGGGCGGGATCGTCGTCGCGCTGGCGACCCGGGGGGACGAGGAGATGGCGACCAAGGCGGATTACGTACTGTTCGTACCGCCGACGCCATACCTGCTTTCCCCGGTGGTCAACGTCATCCCGCTCCAACTGCTGGCCTACCACCTGGCGGTGCGGCGCGGCTGCGACGTGGACCAGCCCCGCAATCTGGCGAAATCGGTGACAGTGGAGTAAGGAGACCTATGTGCGGAATTTTCGGCATCGTAGTAGAGCAGGAACAGCCTCTGGGTGAAATCCTGGTGCAGGCGGGGAAGCGACTTTCCTACCGGGGGTACGATTCGGTCGGCTGTGCCACGCTGCACGAGGATGGGTCCATTGATTTGCGCAAGGACGTGGGCAAGGTGGACGAGGTGGCAGAGCGGCTGCGCTTTTTCGAGATGACCGGCCGGCGGGGCATGGTGCAACTGCGCTGGGCCACCTTTGGCACGCCCTCGCAGGTCAACGCTCAGCCCCATTTTGACTCGGATGGCGACCTGGTGGGCGCGCACAACGGCAACGTGGTCAACAACGTCGAGCTGCGGCAGCAGTTCATCGCCCAGGGGATGACCGTCCGTTCGACCAACGATGGTGAATCCTGTGTGCACGCCGTGGAGCGATACGTGGACCAGGGGTACGACATGGTGGGAGCGATCCGGCGGGCCTGCCACGACCTGGAGGGGGATTACGCCTTCGTCATCGGACGGGTGGGGGAGGACCGGCTGTACGCCCTGAAGAAGGGGTCGGGGCTGGTGGTGGGCCTGGGCGAGGGGAGTTCGTGCGTCTCTTCCGATTTGCCCTCGATTCTGCCGTTCACGCGCCGCATCCTCCGGGTGCAGGATGGCGAGATCGTCGTGCTGTGGGCCGACCGGGTGGAGTTGCGGCGGGTCGAGGACGGCGGAGTGATTGAGCGCGAAGTGGAAACGGTCGCCGAGAGCATGGAGGTGGCCGAGAAAGGCGGGTATCCCCACTTTATGCTCAAAGAGATCCACGAGCAGCCGGGGGTGGTCCGGGAGTTGCTGAACCTGTTCGAGGCCTCGGCCCACGTGGCGCCGATGGTGGAGCGGATGGCCAAGGCCCGCCACCTGTACCTGGTCGGGTGTGGGACCAGTTATCACGCTTGCATGCTGGGGTCGGTCTATATGGCCCGCCTGGCCGGCCGGGCTGCGATACCGATCCTGGCGCCCCAATTTATCGCCCAGTACGGGCCGGCCCTGGGGGAGGATGACGTGGGGCTGTTCGTCAGCCAGAGCGGCGAGACGAAGGACGTGCTCAACGCTCTGGAGGTGGCCCAGGAGCGCGGGACGCACGTCCTCGGCCTGGTCAACGTGCTGGGGTCCACCCTGATGAACGTGAGCGAGTGCTACCTGCCCCTGGCCTGCGGGTACGAGATCAGCGTGCCGGCCACCAAGACCTTTACCAACCAGGTGGTGGCGTTTCTGTACCTGGCGCTGCGCATGGGAGGGCGCGACACGGCGATCCTGGCCCGTCTGCCGGGCCTGCTGGAGGAGACGCTGGACCTGATCGAGCCGCAGGCGGCGGCGCTGGAGGCGAATCTGGCGGACAGGGATGACCTCTACTGCCTGGGGTACGGCCTGACCTACCCCATCGCGCTGGAGGGGGCGCTCAAGCTGAAGGAGGTCACCTACGCCCACTGCGAGGGCATGCTCTCCACCGAGTTCAAGCACGGGCCGCTTTCGGCGGTGCACCAGGGCTACCCGGTCATTTTTGTCGCCGGGCCGGAGGACGTGCCGTTGATCGTCAGCGGCGTCAACGAGACGACCTGCCGGGGGGGATGGGCCATCGCCATCGGGGAGGAGGACGATCGGCTGCGGAACAACGCCCACGACCTGATCCGGCTGCCAGAGGCCGGGCCGCTGCTGTCTCCGATTCTGGCGACGCTGCCCTTGCAGGTATTGTCCTATCGCCTCAGCCTGGCCCGGGGGTATGACCCCGACTTTCCCCGCAATCTGAGCAAGACGCTGACGGTGGATTGAGGGCGGGGGATGCGCGTCGTCATGGTCGGGCCGTTTGGGCTGCGGCCCCGGGGCACGATGGCGGTGCGGGCGCTGCCGCTGGCCCAATCGCTGGCGGCCCGGGGTCACGAGGTCAC
>DSDT01000371.1 GCA_011048615.1 Chloroflexota bacterium
GCCGCCGCGCCAGTTCGTGCTGCGGATGGCTCGGCAGGCCGGGATAGTTCACCCGTTCCACCTGGGGATGACCAGACAGAAATTCGGCCCCCCGCTGGGCGTTGGCGCTATGACGCGCCATGCGCAGGGAGAGCGTCTCCAGGAATTGGAGCGTCAGCCAGGATTCGAGCGGCTGCATCACCGCGCCGATGAACTCGGTCGTGTTCCAGCGGATGTCCTCGACCAGCGCGTCCGGCCCGACGACCGCGCCGCCGAGCACGGTGGCGTTCCCGCACAGGAACTTGGTGATGGAGAGCAGCACGATGTCCGCGCCCAGCGCCAGCGGCTGCTGCAAGGCGGCCGTCGCTGTCGTATTGTCCACCATCAGCGGGACGCCGTGGGCGTGGGCCACATCGGCCACGGCGGCGATGTCGGTGACAAAGAGCGTCGGGTTGCTGGGCGTCTCCACCCACACCAACCGGGTGCGCTCGTCTATCTCGCGCGCCCAGGCGTCCGGATCGGACGGATGCTCGACGAAGCGGAAGGCGACCCCGCACCGCTCCGGGAAGATGGTCGCGGCCTGCTTATATCCCTCGCCGAAGGTGTTGAGGGTCGTGACGACGTTGTCGCCGGGACGCGCCAGCGTAAAAATCAGGTTGAAGAGCGCCTGCGACCCCGACGCGGCCGTCACGCACGCCTGGCCGCCCTCCAGCGAGGCCAACCGCTCCTCCAGCACCGCCGTCGTCGGCGTCTGGGTGCGCCCGTAGACCGGGTACGGGACTTGGCCGAACTCGGTATACGGATATGTCATAGACTGGACGATGGGCGGGACAAACGAGCGAAACTTTTCCAACCCCTCCAATGGGTGAAATCCGGCGTGCAGCGCCCGCGTGTCGAACCCCAGGCGCGCATCCGCACGGACGGGCCGCGCCGCGTCCGGTTTGTATACCCACGGATCGCGCATGAAAAACGGTTTTTCCTCGTGCATCACTTGTCTCCTATTTGCGGCTGTCAATCCAGGCCTGTTCGCGCTGGACGATGTTTTCGATCTCGCGCTGCACGTCGGCCGGGAGCGGCGCCGGCGTATGACTCTCCAGGATGGCGTCCACCTGCTGAGCGGCCCGGGCCTCCATCGTCGTCGCGCCGCGCTCCACCCACTGGGAGTACGTCCCCTTGTCCGCCAGCTTGGAGTAGAACGGTTCTTTGAAATGCCGCAGTGTGTGCGGATGGCTCAGGTAATCGCCCGTCGGCCCCAGCTCGTCCACCACGTCCAGCGCCAGCGTCTCGTCGTTCACCAGGACGCCGGCCGTCGCCGCCCGCAGCCAGCCGATCAGGTCGTTGGCGATGACCTGGAGCTGAAGCGATCCTTGCAATCCCGCGTCCATGAACCCGACGTCGTGGACGATGTTGGCGCCGTGGAGCAGCGCCGTGAACAGGCTGAGGGAGACCTCGGCGGCGCACTGCTGGTCGAGCACCTTGGCGTCGGTGCAGCCGCCCAGACCAAAAACCGGCAGATCGTAATATTTGCCCATCTCGGTCGGCACGCCCTGCTCGTCGGCCAACACGTAATTGCCGACCATGGTCTTGAGGTTATAGGGTCCGCCGTTCCAGCCGGGCACGGCGACCGGCGTACCCGGCCGCACCAATTGGGCCAGCACGACCCCCAGCAGGGTGCCGGCGTTCATCGTCGCCATGCAGCCGGCCGTGGTGGTGGGCGCGTTGACGCCGCCGGCGTTGAGCGGGATGTAGAGCATCGGCAGCCCCTTTTCGGCCAGGTACATACACTTTTGCAAGGCCTCGGCGTTGGCGACCAAGCCCGACGTCACGTTGATGTAACACGTGGCGAACGGCCGGCGTTGGAAAGCGTCCGCGCCGCCCGCAACGGCCTCGCACATCTCCACCGCGGCCGCGCAGCCCTCGAAATCGGGCGAGACGAAGACGATCGGCTTGGTCGTATGGTTGAGCATGGTCGCCATCTGGTAGCGGTCGTAGATGCGCTGGTCCACGTCCTCCGGCAGGAACAGCGACATCACGAACGAGATTTCGGGCAGCGCGTCCATCACCCGGGCCGCCTCCTCCACGTCCTTGAGCGTCGGCCGGCGGCGCTGGCCCGTGCGGTGATCCAACACATTGAGACAATCGGATCCGCCGCCATAGTAGGTGTTGTACCCCCAGGCCCGCATCGCCACGTCGCCGTTCCGGTCGTACAACGTCATCCGCTTGGGCGTGAGCGACAACGCCCGCGCCACCATGTACTCAGGGATGCGCACGCGGATGCCGTCCGCCTGCGCGCCCCCGCCGACCAACACCTCTCGCGCCCGCTCGTCGTGGACGTCCACCCCCACCCGTTCCAACACCTCCAGGCTGGCCCGGTGGATGCGCTCTCGCTCCTGCTGGCCCAGCCGCGTGTAGTAGGCGCTCGTCATACGCATTCCGTGACTCTCGATCATCGCTTTCACCTCGCTTGTTTCAGAAATCTCTCGATATATCAGTCGCTCTATCTGATGTATGAGATTATACTACTGACCGAAATGACTGTCAAACCATTTCATTAAAATGTATCAGACTTGCCAGGTGATGTATTTATGATATAATGTCGCCAGATCGACCGACATACAGGCGGTGATATGCCCCATTCTCGAAACAGCGACACCTCCAAAGAAATCATCTACAAGGCGCTGCGCCGCGCGATCATTATGGGACACTGCCGGCCGGGCGAACGACTGAGCGTCGAGGCCATCGCAGAGGAGTACGGCACCAGCGTCACACCGGCGCGGGACGCGCTCCAGATGCTCAGCCAGGAAGGACTGGTCACGATCAAGCCCCGCTCCGGCTATTTCGTCGCGCAGGTCACGCTGAAAGAGTTACGAGACTTGCTCGAGCTGCGCCAGATCCTGGAAGTTGCAGCGGTCGAGCGGGCCGCCCAGCAGATCACCGACGAGCAGATCACCCAGCTCGAACACGTCCACGCCGGCTACACCGGCGACGACGACGAATCGTACGAGCGGTACACCGACGAAAACCGCCGCTTTCACTGCCTGGTCGCCGAAGCGTCGGGCAATCAGGCGCTGTCCGCGGCGCTGGGCCGCCTGCACGACCGGCTGGCCCGCTTCATGGTGATGCGCCGCGCCGGCCAGACGATGGAGCACACCCACGCCCGCATCATCGAAGCATTGCGCCAGCACGACGTGGATATGGCCCGGCAAGCAATGTTGAGCGAACTGAACGAAAGCCGCCAGGATGTGATAGATCAAGTCATTCGACAGGAAGGCGCCTCCTGGTCGTTGGCATAAGCATAGCCCGGTCGACGCCTTGATCCGTGACGCCAGGCGCAGCGTTGGCAATTTGACAACCCCATCCATTAGGCGTATAATCGTTCCTGATGGTGCAACTATGTTGCACGTTCGGAGACACCCCGCGTAGCCAGACATCCTGGCGGCAGAAGCAGCGAGCGCAACCGAGGAGCGGACCTGACGACTATGACCAAGTCGCCCAACTCACGCTTACAGTCAGTGGAACGCGCCATTGCCATCTTGAAAGCGTTCAGCCTCGAGAAGCCGGAACGCGGCGTCAACGAGTTGAGCCGGGAGTTGGGGCTGCACAAGAGCACAGCGTCTCGGCTGATGCAGACGCTGGCGGAGGGCGGGCTACTGGCGCGAAATCCGGAGACCGACCGGTACCGGCTGGGCATTGACCTGATCGGCTTGGCGGCCCAGGTCACCAGCTACCTCGACATTCGGGAGGTCGCCCGGCCGTTTCTGCGTCAACTGGCCGAAGCGTGCCAGGAAACCGTCAACCTGTCGGCCCTCGATAGCGGGCAGGTGATCAATCTGGAGCAGCTCGTGCCCCATGCCCGTCAGATCAAAAACGTGGGGCGAGTCGGCCGCCGCATGTGTTTCCACTGCACCGCGGCCGGCAAAGTTCTGATGGCCGACAAGTCGGAGGAAAGAATTGAGCAGGCGCTGCGGGGGCCGCTCGAACGGTTCACACCCCACACTATCACGGATCCCGATCTATTGAAGCGCGAGTTGGCACACGTGCGGCAGCAGGGATATGCCGTTGCTCAGGAGGAACTGGAGGAGGGGCTAAACGTCGTTGCCGCGCCGGTGAGAGATCATACCCAGCGCGTGGTGGCCTCGGTCAGCGTGGCCGGACCGGTCTTCCGTGTTACGCCGGAGTCGTTCCACCACCTGGCAGCGCAAGTGATCGAGACCGCGACAAAGATCTCGTGCCAGTTGGGGTACAAAACAGGATAATAATGGACGGAGGAACCCGGTGCAAGTCCGGGGCTGTCCCGCAACTGTGATGCCGGTAGAAATGGCCGGTTCAGCCAGACACTCTCTCATTATTGCATGCCTCATCCCCTTCGCGGAAAGGGA
>DSDT01000085.1 GCA_011048615.1 Chloroflexota bacterium
CGGCGGGTTGCCGCGCCGTCACCTGATCGGCGCAGGCCCAGAGTTATCGGAGCGGGTGGTGATGACCGTCCAGACCGGCGACCTGCGACCCTGGGAGCGGGAGCAGGTCGGTGAAATGGACAGCCGTCCGCCGCCGCGCTATTACTGGCGCAGCCTGACCTACGACGCGTACACCGGACGCGGCTGGTACGCGCCTGGACAGCTCGAGATGGTTTACTACGACGCCGGCGCGCCGGCGATCACGACGACGTTGCCGTTCACGGTGGGGCAGACGTTCCGCACTGTACGGCAGACAGTGACGGTCGTTGACGAGCGGGCGACCGAGGGGCTGCTGCACGTGGCCGGCGTGCTGGTGGCGGCCGATCACGACTACCGTGTGGCGTGGCGCGGGCCGGGCGACATGTTCGCGGCGACGATTGAGGCAGAGATGTACCGGGCCGATTCCTTGCTGCCCGTCGTGACCGAGGCGCAGCTCCGGGCTGCCAGCGGCGAGTATCCCGTGGGGGTGCGGGCACGCTACCTGCACCTGCCGGATACGGTCCCCGAACGGGTGCTGGCCCTGGCGCGGGACCTGACGGCGACCGCGCCGACGCCCTACGACCGGGCAGCGGCGATCGAGGCCTACTTGCGCACGATCCCGTATTCGTTGGACGTGGAAGTGCCGCCCCACGACCGGGACGTGGCCGACTTTTTCCTGTTCGACTTGCGGACGGGCTACTGCGGTTACTATGCCACGGCCATGGTCGTGCTGGCGCGGGCGGCAGGTGTGCCGGCCCGGCTGGTTGAGGGGTACGCCAGCGGCGACTACGACGCGCTCGACGCCCGCTACGTCGTGACCGAAGCGGACGCCCACGCCTGGGCCGAGGTCTATTTCCCTGGTTACGGCTGGGTGGAATTCGAGCCGACGGCCGGTTTCGCGCCGGTCGAGCGGGCCGTGGAGGGGGAGGCGCCGCTGTGGCCCGAACCGACGGAGATGCTGTCGCCGGCCCTTTCGCCGCTGCGTCGGTGGTGGGGCGCGTTGAGCCGGACCTGGTGGGCGGGGGTATTGGGCGGTGCGGCGCTGCTGGCGGCGTTGGCGACGGCCGTCGTTCTGGGCGGCTGGGCTGCCGACGCCTGGCGGCTGCGCCGCCTCGACTTAGGAGAGGCGGCGGCGACGCTCTACCGCCGCCTGCGACGCAGCGCGCAACGGCTGCCGATCGATCTGTATCCGGGTGATACGCCCTACGAGTTCGCCGCGGCGTTGAGCGAGGTGGTGAGTGCAACGCCGTCCGCCGACGCCGTCCGCGCGGTGATTGATTTCCACGTTCGGGCCAGTTACAGCCCGCGGCCGCCTGATGAGGCTGAACGATTGCAGGCGATCCGGGCGGGGCGGCAGTTGGGGTGGCGCCTGTGGCTGTTGAAGGCTACCACCCGGATAGCCAGGAAACAGTCAGGGTGAGAATTTCGCCACTGTTGGATAGCCGGTCGTCGTCGAGATGAGCGGCGGTGTCGTCGGGTGAATAAAAGTTGGCGCTGGCTTTGTCAGTTTGAGTGTTGGGATGCCGGCGGCAGCATTTCCCGTTATCGAGTTCGTAGTAACGGCTTTAGTCGTTTCGACGTCTTTTGTTATTTCCTTGATTCTTTGTAACTGCCTATGACGCACCTGGGCCGTTACGATTCTTTGACTATGGCCCGCGCGATGTGAGCGGCGGTGCGAGCGTTGTTGAGCAGCAGCGCTTTGTTAGCCTGGCGCGCCCGCCCGCCCGTCTGCTGCACCAGTTGAGCCAGCAGGAAGGGGGTCAGCTCTTTGCCCTTGATGCCGCGTCGTTCTGCTTCTGCAATTGCTTGGGCAATGGCGGCCTCTGCTTCGTCGGCGGGGAGCTCGTCGGCCGGCGGGACCGGCGCGCAGACGAGCAGGGCCGTCGAGAGCCCCAGCTCCGTCCGCTGCCGGGCGATCTGCGCGACCTCTTCCGGTGTTTCTACCCGCACGTCTACCTGGCGGCCGGAACGGCGGCTGTAAAAGGCGGGGAACTCGTCGCTGCCATAGCCGATGACCGGCACGCCGTGGGTTTCCAGGTACTCGAGGGTGCGGGGAAGGTCGAGGATCGCCTTGGCCCCGGCGCACACGACGACGATGGGAATGGAGGCCAGCGCCGGCAGGTCGGCCGAGATATCTTCGGGATGGCCCCGGTGGACGCCGCCGATGCCGCCGGTGGCAAAGACCGGGATGCCGACGCGGTGGGCCAGGTACATCGTCGTGGCGACAGTGGCGCCGCCGTTACCGCCTCGCAGGGATGCCAGCGGCAAATCGCGCAAGCTGACCTTGTGAGCGGTCCGGTCGGAGGCCAGACGGTTCAACTCCTCGTCGGAGAGTCCTGCCTGGGGTGTGCCATCCAACACGGCCACGGTGACCGGCTGAGCGTGCTGCTCACGCACGGCCTCCTCCATCTGGCGCGCAATCTCCAGGTTGGACGGGGGAGCAAAGCCGTGGGTGATGAGGGCCGACTCCAGGGCGACTAGCGGCGCGCCGTGGGCCAACCCCTGGGCGATCGCGGGGGGGATGCGTATGGTTTGATTCACGATAGGGTCACCTATTGGTTCAGATACCGCTCCAGGCGCTCGCCGACGACGGCGTAACGGAATTCTTCTCCCTGGAGCACCCGTACTGCACCGTACAGGCCATAGAGCACGAACACCAGGCCGACCAGCAGGAACAGCCCCATCAGACAGAATGGGATGGCGGTGGAGCCCATGCTGACCAGCAAACCGATGACGCTGGGACTGGTCGCTTCCTCGGAGGCGATGATTCCAAAGGGCAGCGTCAGGAATGTGCCAAAGAAGGAGCACATGTAGCAGATTCCGCCCAGGATGGCGAGCAAGACGAGGGAGAGTTGATAGGCTGCTCCTTGCAAGGCCTGAAACCCGACGAACCTGGACTTTTCCCGCTGTGTGACCCAGATGACGATGGCGGCGACCAGTCCCCAGAAGGGGAGAATGATGCTGGCGTGGGCCAATGCGGCCAGGATGCGCTCGTCCTGGGTGGGCGTGTCGTGCGATTCCATCATTTCTATCTCTTCCATTCTGTACCTCCTCACTTTGCGGATGCCAATAGTTCTACTGCAATTTGAGCGTATACTTCAGCCGCGGCGTAGACGTCGTTCAGCCGGATGTGCTCGTCGGCGGTGTGGGCGAGCTGAGGGTCGCCGGGTCCGAACCCGACGGTGGGAATACCCGCTACGCTGGCTGTGTAAGCGCCCTCGGTCGAAAAATCCCAGCAGGTCACCCGAGGGCGACGTTTCAACTGGGCGCGAATGGCTCGCACGGTGCTCATCACCAGGGGGTGGTCCTCCGCCATCACCCAGGCCGGATAGCACTCGCGGTTGTGACAGGCATAGCCCGTGTAACTGACGGTGTCGTACTCTGTGACTTGGACCTCGGCCCGCACACCTTCGCGGGCGATGACCCGCTGCACTTCGGCCAGGGCTTTGGTCTCGTTTTCGCCCAGGGTCAATCGGCGGTCTATAATCAACTCGCAGCGGTCGGGCACAGCGTTGCGGCTGCTGGCGCTGGACGTGATGCTGGTGACTGTGAGGGTTCCAGGGCCGAGAAAGGCGTCGTGGGCCAACTGTTCTGCCAGCAGTTCCAGCCCGAACACCAGGCGAGCGGTGGTATAGATCGCATTATCGCCTAGGCTGGGGCTGGCGGCGTGGGCCGAGCGTCCGTATGCGGTGAGCCGCATCTCTAGCCGGCCCCGCTGTCCGCGGCTGACGTCCAGATCGGTCGGTTCGCCCAACACGACCCACTCTGGGCGGACTCTTTCCTCTTCGATCAGCACCCGCGAGCTTGTACCCTCGGACGGTTCCTCCTGGACGACGCACGCTACGACGACGTCACCTCGAAGAGAGATCCCGGCGTCTTGTAGCAGCTTGGCCCCATAGATCATGGCCGCCAGTCCGCCCTTCATATCGCAGGCCCCCAGGCCGTAGAGAACCCCATCCCTGATCTCGGCCGCAAAGGGGGCGACCGTCCAGGCCGACGGGTCACTGACCTGCACTGTGTCCATGTGACCGTTGAGCATCAGCACCGGCCCGTGTCCGGGCCCGACCCGGCCAACCACGTTTCCGATGCGGTCGGTGTAGACGTCGCGGAGGCCGATGCGCTTCATCTCGGCCGCGATCTGCGCGGCCACGCGGCTTTCTTGGTTCGAAAAGCTGGGAGTCCGCACCATGTCGCGTAGAAAAGCGACCAGGCTGGTCCGATCTTGAAGGGTTAGTCTAAATCTGCTCATCTACCTTGTGTCTTGGTAACTGCCTGTAAAGTGCATGGCGCCTGGGCAGTTGCGTGTTTTTGGTGATTAGCTGTTAGGTGGGATTGTAG
>DSDT01000252.1 GCA_011048615.1 Chloroflexota bacterium
CGGGCGGCTGCGGCAATTCGAGCATCATCTCAAAGTTCATCAGTCGTTTTTGCTGTGTAACCAGCGACTAAAGCCACCGCTACGACCTACGCCACGCGATGCCGCCAAAATGAGAATTGCTGGCCCTACACAGTCTAGAAATCCACAGGCCGGCCCTCGTAGGCATAGAGGAACAGTTGGCGCAGTTCGTCGTAAGAGGGGGCGCGGGCGGCGGTGATTATTTGCGTGTCGTTGAAAGCGTCGTCCACCATTTTTTCCAATTGCGCTTCGTAGGTCTCGCGCTCAATGCCGGTCTCGGCGACGGAGATGGGGTTGCCGACCTCGCGGCACAGGTCGCGGATACGGGCAGCCAGCGCCCGCGCCGCCTGCTCGCCCCCCGCCTGTGAGCAGCCGAGCAACCCGGCCAGTTCGGCGAACCGGTCCGGCGCCTCGCGGGCGGCGAACTCGATGGTGTAGGGCAAGGAAATCGCCACGGCGCGGCCGTGGGGGACGTGGAACGTCGCGCCCAGCACGTGGCCCACGGCGTGGGCCATCGAGGCCATGGCGTTGCCGAACCCCAGACCAGCGCAGGTGGCAGCGTTGTGCATCCGCTCGCGGGCTTCCATATCGGAGCCTTGCCCTGAGCCTTGTCCTGAGCCCCGTCGAAGGGCTGCCGAATGGGCGTCGGCCACAGCGCGGGGCAGATACTGGAAGATGAGGCGAGCGGCGCTGACGCACAGGCCATCGGTCACATCGGTGTGCCAGGTGCAGGTGTATCCCTCGACGGCGTGGGTCAGCGCGTCCAGGCCAGTGTCGGCGGTCAACTGGGGAGGCATGCCGGCCGCCATCGCAGGGTCCACGATGGCAATGTCGGCGACGTTCTCCCGGTTGCCCAGCCCCATCTTGCGCTGCTCCTCCGCATCGGTCAGCACGATGCCCCAGGTGACCTCAGCCCCGGTACCGCTGGTGGTGGGGATGGTGACGAGGCGCGCTTTCTGGCGCAGGCCCAGGTGGACGAAAGGGTTGATCTCGGCCGGGTGGAGATCGGGTCGCTCGTAGAGCACCCAGATCGCCTTGGCGGCGTCCATAGGCGAGCCTCCCCCCAGGCCAACGATCCAATCCGGCTGGAATTCGTGCGCTACCTCCGCTCCCCGGCGCACCGTCTGCAGGCCAGGGTCCGGCTCCACCTCGGCAAAGACCTGCACGCCGAGGCCGGCCGCCTCGAGACGGCCCTGCACCTCAGCGACCATGCCCAGGTCCACCAGCGTCGCATCGGTGACGATGAGCGCTCGTTCGCCCTGCAGTTCATCCAGAGCGTCCAGAGCGCCTTCGCCAAAGACGATCTCGGGCGAGACAAAGTACCACATCAGCTTCCTCCTCTAATGGGCGAGAATCCTGTTAGTCGCCGAAATCCGTAGGCACCAGGGCGCAGCACGTGACGATCTCTTTGGCCGCCTTGGGGTAGCGCATCACCTTCATCATGTTGCCCTGCACCCGCAGCTTTTTGGTCATCATGCCCTGGATGGGGTCCAGTTTGCCCTCGATCACCTTGCGCCAGTTGGTAAAGGGCGCTCGCATGACGAACTCGGCCTCCCGCTCGTCCTCGCTCTCCAACGCTTGGGCGGCGGGGCTTTTGCCGTGGTACAGGCCCAGGAACAGGTAGGCCGAGCGGTCGTACTCGTCATCCGGTTCGACGACGAAAACAAAGTCGCCCTCCCAGTCGCGGGCCGATTTCTCGTACGCTTCGCTCTCGTTGAGTTGCCGGCTCAACTCTTTGATCCATTCATCGGAAGGAAATTGAAATGCCATCGTTTGATTCTCCTCCTAACATGTATTCAGGTGCGACGCACTTTCGTCATTGCGCCACCAAGCCGTTGAAACCGGGTGAACAGGTGCATCGCACCTTGTGGCTGAACAGTCACGATTTTTGTAAACCTGTTGCAGATATGATACACCGAATCACAGCTTGATGCAAGATCGCTTGAACCCCCTCAACCGCGATGGGCCTGAACGTGATAATGCGCACCAGTCTGCACCCTGCCATCCCCCCCAGCGTACTCTACTCGCACCAAACAAAGAGCTGCGATCTCGAAGCCGGCCGCCGTCAAGAGAGCGCGCAGTTCAACCTCATCGCAATAATGATGCGGCAGATGCTTGTCAGTAGGGGCATTCCGGGGGTACACAAAAGTGTACGGTTCGATCTCCAGGCACCGGCCCGCCGCCACATCGGCCCGGTAACCGGCTATCTTGCGCTCCTCCCGGCTGACGATGGTGGCGTAGAGCCATCCGCCGGGACACAGAACGCGGCGGGTCTCGGTCAACACGTGGCGCATGCCGGTCACCGTCGTGTGGTAGACAACGTTGTAGGCCAACAGGCCATCGAAAACCCCATCACGGGAGGGCAGCGTCTCCATATCGTGGCGCAGCAAGGACGCCTCCGACCCCTCACGGGCCAGCCACGCCGCACAGGCTGCCAGGCCGGAGGGCGAGACGTCGGCAGCGAAGACGGAGAATCCCAAGCCAACCAGCGCGACCGTATGCCGACCCAGGCCGCACCCCAAATCGAGGATTCGTCGTCCACCAGCTGCCTTCAACCGCTCCGCCCAATCCACCACCCTCGGCGCCGGCGTGCGCCAATACTCGGACAGAGCGTCTACACCGGCCCAGAGAGGCTCCCAGCCCTGGGTGTGTCCGGGCATATCGAGCGCCCGATCAGGACTGCCCCATACCGACGATTTGCTTGACCGCGGTCAAAATCCCCAGAGAAGCGGTGATCGCCTTGCCGGGCTGGATAGAGGGCAGCTTCTGCTGCCCCTTCTCATCCACATCTAGGGGAGTGGACTGCAGATACAAATAGGCGGCTCCCAGTCCCAGAAGCGCGCCCAAAACCCCACCGACGATCATGATGCGCGTGCGCAAGCTCATTTGTCATCTCCCTTCATTTGTCATCTCCCTTCATCCATTGTGACATTGCACCGAGCCAACCTTGAGCCGTCGCCAGATTAGAGTGTACCGAGAGGATCGGACGGGCGACGAGCGCCATCCCCATCTCGACGTAAGCCAGCGCCAACGAGAGGTACGCCCGAGCCAATTGGAGCCAGGTGGGCAAATTCTCGTGTCGCTGAAGCCACCACAGGCCATAGACCAGCCCGCCGCACAGAACCAGGGGAATCAGAGCCACGACGAACGCTTCGACGGCGAGGAGAATGAGGGAGAGATTGCTCAGGACAGTCATATCACCTGCCCTCCAAGAGATCATCCAGAATCAGCACTTGAATACTCAATGGCTTCGCCAGGCGCTTGTCGTTGGTGAGGAAAGTTTGACCACCAGCCAAGATGGCGGTAGCGAGGTGGATAGCATCCGGTGTTTTGAATCCATAACTGGCCCGCAACCGGGCCGCTTCTTCAGCAACACGAGGTGATACCGGAAGCATAGAGAGGCCCGGGGAATATAGGAGAACATCTCTGTAACGTCGCACCAACTCGACATTCCTTTGCCTCAAAGGGTGGACGAGGACTTCTGTCAAGGTGATGGTCGAGGTCACAATGGCCACATCACCCCGGTCAACAGCCTGGAAGAGATCTCTGACTAGCTCCAAATACCGGGGATGCCTGCCGACAAAGTACAATAGCGGGGCGGTATCAAGGCCAACAGTAGTACCGTGCAAGCCCTCTAGCCATTCCACGACGCACGCTCCGCCTCAATGTACTCATCAATGTCAATCTGCTGCCAGAGTTCGGCCCCCAGTCCCTCCAGCTCCAGCACACTATGACGCGGCTGAAGTGGCGGTGCTACACGCAGCATATTGGTAATATCCACCAGGATGTCGAGCCAGTCTTCTGGATTCAACTCTCTGATGGCCAGTAGTGCTTCGTGGTATGCGGTCGACCGGCTTACTCTATTCGAGGTTAGCATAGTGTCACCTCCCCCCTCAGTATACCCTCTCCCGCCTCATCCGTCAACTGGCGATGCGCGCCATCTCCTCCAGCACAGCCACCAACTCTTCCCGCCAACCGCGCTCCTGGGGCAGCCAGATTGCGCGGCGGCTGATACTGGCACGCCCCTTGAGGGCGCGCTGCAATCTTTCGCGGTTAGGATAATCCCTCTCACCTGACCGCAGCCCCAGGCGGCCTCCCTCGACACCGATGACACCCACCCCAGCGTCGCGCGCCAGTGCCTTCAAGCGCAACTGGTACATCAAGTTCTGTGCGTCCTGAGGTAGTGGCCCAAAACGGTCGGCCAACTCTTGTTCCATCTCATCAATCTGGGCCATCGAGTCCAATTCCGCCAGACGGCGATACATCTGCAGGCGCAACCGCGTATTGGGGACGTAATCCTCGGGCAGCCGCACAGGGAGGGGCAGGTCAATCC
>DSDT01000100.1 GCA_011048615.1 Chloroflexota bacterium
CGCGTCAAGTCGACATATGCCACCGCCTCGGCGTCGTCCACGTCTACCGCCAGCCCGCTCACCAGCAACTGCATATCCAGACCCACTGTGTCGGCCTGCTCAGCGAGGAACCGGGAATAGGATTCCTTGGGCACCGCCTCGATGCGCATGGATTGCCGGAGCAGCATCTCGGTCGGCTCTAACAAGTACCCCATCTCCACAGAAGCCTGTTCGAATAACTGCCGAATCAGATGACTGCGCAGCCGATCATAATCCGCCTGCGTGACGACGCGGACATCGCTAGCATCCGCCCCACCGGTCGGCTCTGGGTTGATCACCCGGACAGCCGAACCTGCCACCCCTTCCACGCGATTGATCTGGAAGGCTCCCACGTTCCCCGCTCCCTCCATCAGTCCCTCGACAGGCGCCGTCGCCTGGCCGCCGGCCGGTACAGCGACGTCAGCCGTGGTGCGGAAACGGATCGGATAGCTGGTCGAGGAGGTGCGCACGATGGTGCCGGCCGGCACGGTATAGTTCTGAGCCAGGAGGTTGGTGAACAGCACCACGCCGGTCGCGCGCCCGCTGACGACGCTCATCACACCCGTCGTCTCGACTTGATCGTAGCCGGAGACATACACCCCCAGCCGCCGGGCCGGGATGAGTTGCGCGGTGTGGTCCACCGTCTCGATATCGGGATCCACCGAAACCGGCACGATCACGCTAAAGACCTGACCGGTCGGCACCAACGTAACCACAGCACTGGGCACAACGGCATACGCGGTCCCGGCGAGAATCGCGCACACCAGCAGGAAAACCAACAGCCGGAACCCAAGTTTGACCCCATCGAGCCATCGGGGGAGGGGACGGACGGGTCGCGGCGCCAGCACAATCGCTTCGTCCCACCAAAAACGAGGAGGTGGCGTCACCTTTTCGGGAGTGTGAGTGCGCCACACGGCCGTCTCTTGAGCCTCTGCCACGGTGGCAAACGCCGGGAATCCACAACTGTGAGCCAGCGCCCGCCGTTCGGGATCGGGAGAGACGATAGCGATCTCGCTCTGCCTCCATTCGGCGCTGCGCCGCAAAAGGTCGAAATCCAGCGGCCGGGAGAGGAAGCGCATATCCCAGGGCAGAACGAGGATCACCCGCCCCCGATTCGCTCCCTCAAGGCGATACTTGACGGAGGATAGATCGTCCTGGGGTTGCAGAGCTATGACCGAACCAGCGCCCAATTCCATCACGCAGCCAACTGCTCTTCCAAAATCCGGGGGGCCTGGCGCAGCGCCTCATCCAATCGGCTCGCGTCCCGCCCGCCGGCCTGGGCCAAGTTGGGCTTGCCACCCCCTCCTCCCCCCACGACGCGCGCGACCCCGCGGATCAGAGCGGCTGCGTCCACACCGCGCTGGACCAAATCGGTGGTAGCGGCCGCGACGAAAACCGGACGCTCGCCCAGCACTGTCCCCAGAACTATGACACCAGAACCCAAACGGTCCCGGAACCAGTCGGTCATCTCGCGTAACACTTCTATACTGGGCGCGACCACCCGAGCACTCAACAAAGAGACCTGTCTCACGACTTCGACCTGATCCAACAGGGTCTCGAACTCGCGCCGCGCCAACTGCTGCTGCAAGTGGGCCATCTCCTTGCGCATAGATTGAAACTCGTCCAGCATATTCAACACTTTGCGGTCAACCTCGTCAGGCGGGACGCCCAGGTACGCCCCGGCCCGCTTGAGGGTGCTCAGTTGACGTTCTACCAGGTCCACGGCCGCCCGACCGGTGACCGCCTCGATACGGCGCACTCCTGCCCCCACGCCCTCCTCGGAGACAATGTGGAACAGGCCAATTTCCCCTGTCTCGTGCAGGTGAGTGCCGCCGCACAGCTCCTGGCTGAACGGTTCATCAGGCCACCCGATCCGCAACACCCGGACCGTATCGCCATATTTTTCACCAAAGAGCGCGATCACCCCTTCGCTCACCGCCTGGCGATACGTTTCCTCACTCACTTCGACGGGATAGTTGAGCAGGATCGCGTCGTTGACGGAGCGAGTCACCACGTCTATCTCGTCCTCGGTTAGCATAGCCGGGTGGGTAAAGTCGAACCGCAGCCGCTCAGGCGTGACCAGCGATCCGGCCTGCGCTACGTGCTCGCCCAGTACGTAGCGCAGCTCACTGTGCAGCAAGTGGGTCGCGGTGTGATTCCGGGCAATGTCCATCCGGCGAGCGTAATCCACCACTGCCCAGACCGCATCCCCAAGCCGCGGTCGCCCCTGTTTCACCTCGCCGATGTGCAGGATCAGACCAGGGATCGGCTGACGCGTATCCTCTACCTCGATCTCCCACACTGGCTCGTGCTGCTCTGCGAGATAGGCCGCGATAAACCCCGTGTCAGAAACCTGTCCCCCCGATTCGACGTAGAAGCAAGTCTCTGGCAACACCACCTCCACCCGGTCCCCTTCCTTGGCAGACTTGACCAACTCTCCATCCCGCAGCATCGCCACGACTGTCGTCTCTATCTCGGTGCTCTGGTATGGATCGTGGGCTACGCCGCCCGGGCCCACCAGATCCCCCTCGTGCAGGTGAGCCAACACCCGGCTGTACACCCTCATCGCCTCCTCGTCGTGCGCCTCAAAGGTATCCGACTGCCGGGCGCGCCGCCGCTGTTCTTCCAGGGCGGCCTGATAGCCGGCCTCGTCCACTCCCAAGCCCCGTTCGCCAGCTACGTCCCGGGTGATCTCTAGGGGCAACCCAAAGGTATCATAGAGTCGGAACACCTCGTCGCCAGGGACGATGGTCTCCCTCCGCTCCTTCAAATCCTCCAACACCTCTTCCAGCCGGGCTAGACCCAAGTCGAGAGTCCGCAAGAAGCGCTCCTCCTCCTGGGTGATAGTGGTGAGAATGAACTGCTGCCGATTGACCAGCTCGGGGAATTGCTGTCCCATCACCTCGATCACAACTTTGGCTACCTGGGCCAGGAAAGGCCGGGTAAAGCCCATCTTGCGCCCGAAGCGGGCCGCCCGGCGCAGGATCATGCGCAGCACGTAATTCCGCCCCTCGTTACCCGGCAGCACGCCATCGCCGACGAGAAACGTGATCGCCCGCCCGTGGTCGGCGATGACCCGATAAGAGACCAGGTGCTCCTCTACCTCGGCGTCGGTATGGCCCATCATTTCCTGGACCCGCTCGATGATGGGAAGAAACAGGTCGGTCTCGTAATTGGAAGCAACCCCTTGCAGAATAGAGACCAACCGCTCAAAGCCGGCCCCGGTGTCTACATGCTTGGCGGGCAAGGTGTGTAACGTACCATCGGCCTCCTTGTTGTACTGGATGAACACCAGGTTCCACAGCTCGATATAGCGACCACAATCGTCATTGACCTGGCAGACGTGATCAGGGTCATCTCGACACGTGCAGGCTTCGACCCCGCGATCGTAATGGATTTCGCTGCACGGACCGCAGGGACCGGTGTCGGCCATCTCCCAAAAGTTGTCCTTACGGCCAAAATACAGGATGTGGTCGGGCGGAATGTCCGTCTCCGAACGCCAGAACGCGGCCGCTTCCTCGTCTGGCTCCAACTCGTCGTACTCGTCCTTAAAGACCGTGGCCCACAAGCGCGCTTTTGGCAGTTCCCAAACCTCTGTCAACAGCTCCCAGGCCCAGGCAATCGCCTCACGCTTGTAATAATCGCCAAATGACCAATTGCCCAGCATCTCGAAGAAGGTATGGTGGGTGCCATCCCGTCCCACGTCATCCAGGTCGTTGTGCTTGCCGGAGACGCGCATACACTTTTGAGTATCGGCAGCGCGGGTGTATTCCCGGCTGCCCAGGCCCAGGAACACGTCCTTGAACTGGTTCATCCCGGCATTGGTGAACAACAGAGTGGGATCATCCACCGGCACCAAACTGGCGCTGGGCACGATGGTGTGCCCATGCTGGGCAAAGAAATCGAGAAAACTCTGTCGAACTTGGGCGCTAGTCATTTTGTTCATGAATCGCTTTCACCTCCAGGGTGGGCGGTATTGTAGCCGGATTGCTGGAATTTGCAAGCGGCCGCTATACACTCCAGCAGCAGAAGCGACTCTCCGAACCCCATTTGCCTCAAATTTCAAACAAGGGTACAATCACAAAAGCTGACCAGTTCGGGGACATCGCAGCCAGCCACTGCCCAGTCGAAATCGAGACACCAGATGTGCAACCGCACGGGCATTATGGTAAAGAGCGTGTAACTACCCAGCTTGGTTGTGACACAGAGTTTCACAGAGCATTTCACAGAGAAACACGGAGAAAAAGATGTTTTTGTTGCATTCTCTGTGAATCTCTGTGCCTTCTCAGCGGCTCTCTGTGTCAAAACCATAATGGC
>DSDT01000384.1 GCA_011048615.1 Chloroflexota bacterium
CTGGGTCCCGACTCAGCAGCTCGTCCAACGCTTTCCATCCGACTCGCACGTCATCGTGAATCGCCCACATCACCGCTGTCGGCCCCGCAAGGCCATGCCTTTCGAGGTAGGGAAACAGGACGTTCTCCTTGCGCAAATAGTGCTTGTCGTACTGGACCAGTTCCTCCAGGGATTCGCGCGCCCGCTCCCAGCGCTCCGGGCTGAGGCCAGCTTTCAGGGCTGCCAACGTCCCCCGCAGCGCGTCAAGCACCCGCAGGACAGCATCGTTCTCTGCCTGGAAGGTGTGGACCGGATGACCAGGTATGGCGTCTGGCTTGTGCTGCTCTTCCAGCGATTCACGAAAGACCGCCACGTGGACGTCGCACAACCGCTTGACCTCCATCTCTGGCAAGCCTTCGTCAATCAAGGCCTGCTCGATCTCGGCCACCTCGCTCACGCCGACGTCTTGCAGCAGCGCGGCGAACTCGTCCTTGACCTCTGCGACTGACCTGCCCTCGTGCAACTGCCGAATCACGCTCTTGAGGGCTTCTTTGCGCCTCGCCTGATTATTGATGTGCTCGCTCACCTCAATCCTCCTTCTTGATAAAAAGATGACCGTCTTTCTATTTTCAGTATAGCAGCAAGACGGCCATCCGTCTACGACAAAAGTCGCATCGTGAGGGGCAATCACTCAAGGCGAGCGCACAGCCGTGACGACCCAGTTGGGGCTGTGGACAGGGTCGAAGGGCGCGTTTTGCATATCGCCACGGTACACCAGATCCCGAAAGCCGGCCGCCTCCAGCGCGCGCGTCAGCTCCTCGCTCCGCCAGGGCCGCAGCCGGGTCGAGGCGACTTGTTGAGTCCAATGGCTGGCGTGGTCCGCTCCCTGCCGTTTCAACGTTATCAGGTTAAAAGTCAGCGTGCCGTCCAGCTCAAAGTCGTAAAAGCGGACAAAGAGCCATTCCTCCTCTCCCTCGTGGCAGGATTGGGGTTCCATCCACCGCTCCTGCGCGGCCAGCACCCCGTCAAAGTTGCGGTTCTGGATCAACAGCAGCCCTCCAGGCCGCAGGCAGGCGGCAAAATCGAACAGCGCCGCCGCGAGATCGGCGTTTGTCAGCACGTGGGGCAGCGAGTTTCCCAGGCAGAGCAGGGCGTCAAAGGTCGCCCCATCCAGCGCCGCGGCCAACTCCCCAAAGCTGACCGCCTCGAACCGCGCCTTTACCCCAGCCTGGGCCGCGTTGACCCGCGCCCGCTCGATCATCCCTGCGCTCAGGTCGCTCCCCGTCACCTCATACCCCCGACGAGCCAATTCGATGGCGTGCATCCCGGTACCACACGCGACGTCCAGGATTCGACCGGCGTCCACCGCCTGCAGCTGCCGCTCGATAAAGGGCATCTCCGCCGCCAGCCGACCCTCCCAATTCACGAACCGGTCGTAATCGGGGCTGAATTGATCGTACATCAGACCACCAACAAGGCAATGTCGTGGGCAAACAAACCCAACCGATCACCGGGCTGCAGTGACGTATCCAGCCCTTGGGTCTGTCCGCCGACCCTTTGGTATTCCAGCCACGGGGCCATGCTGTTTCGCGTGGAGAGCAGCGCCCCGTTCAGGAAGACGTGACACACGTCGTCCGACGAGATCCCGACCCTCTCCAGTGCTGAAGCTATCGTCTCCCCGGGCCGGGGGATCAAGCGCACCACGCTCTCCTGATCGGGCCGTGAATTCGGCACGTGACGACGCAGCCGACCATACAGGTGAACCTCTATCATCGCCATCCTCCTCTCCAAAGAACCGAAGGCACGCTAATCGCCCGAGAACAATCCCCGCTCCCGGTGTTTGCCGGCGATGGCGCTCGCCAGTCGGTCCAAGGCTTCAAAATCGTCGGGCCGGGGAAACCCTTGACACAGAACCGGGTCCAGAACCTCGACCTGCAAGTTGGGGATCATCCCGGCGATCTGTTCGACCACCTGGCTGTTCCATCCATAGGATCCGATAATCGAGGCAAACTTGACCTTGGGCCGGAGGGCATTGGCCAACTGCACCGCATAGATCACATGAGGGTGCGGTCCTACGTGCACCGTCGGCGTCCCGATCACGATGGTGGCGGCATCCACCAAAGCGATAGCCAACTTGCCAATGTCGGTGACCGCCAGGTCAAACTGGTGCACCGTCACTCCCCGCTCGGCCAGCGCACTGACCAGGTACTCGACCATTCTTCGGGTAGAGCCATGCATCGAGATATAAGGCAGCACCACCTCGTTCTTGGGCTCCTCCGAGACCCAATCCCGGTAAGCATCCTGGATAAAAGCCGGACGGGGGTACATCGGCCCGTGACTCGGCGCGATCAATTCCACTTCCCGCTGCCCGACCTTGGTCAGGTTTCGCTGGATGACGCGGCGAAAGGGCATCATAATCTCGGCATAGTACCGCTTGGCCGCCTCATAGACCCGCCACTCTTGCTCCTCGGTCACGTACAGCTCGGTCGTCGCCAGGTGGGAGCCGAAAAAGTCGCAGGAGAAGAGGATGCGCTCCTCCGGCAGGTAGGTCACCATTGTCTCTGGCCAGTGCACCCAGGGGGTGTGCAGAAACTCGAGCGTCCGGTCGCCCAGTGACAGGGTCTCTCCATCCTCGACCGTGACGACCCGTTCGGCCGGGATGCGCAGCAGATCCACCAGCATGCCCTTCCCCTTGGGCGTCGTGACCACCTGAGCGTCCTCGTATCGCTGCAGCACCTGGGGGATGGTCCCCGAGTGATCCTGCTCGGCGTGATGAGCGACGACGTAATCCACGCGGGGCACGCGCTCCAACTGGAACATCAACACGTCGGCCATCGGGGGGTCCACAGTATCGAGCAGCGCCGTCCGCTCGCTCCCCTGGACCAGGTAAGCATTGTAGCTCGTTCCATCGGGCAGCGGGATCAGGGAATCGAACAACCGACGATCCCAATCAACCGCGCCCATCCAGTACAATCGGTCTCGAATCTCTCTCGCTATCATCAAATTCCTCCTCGCATAATCTCTCAAAAACATCCGATCTGTACAGTTAGTCGTTATGGCTCACGGATGGACACAGATTTCAGATTTTTTCTGCCAGTACTTTCCACACTGGCCGGGATGGCTTGGAAAACGGGCCGTCAACCGTGGATCAGCGCCGGCAGGCAGCGAGCGCAGACCCACAGACTCTGGCCCCGATGCCGAAGCGGCACGAGAGGGACCTCGTCCTCACCGGTCTCGCAGCGGAAGCAAGTCTGCGGGATATAGGTCGCGCCCCGCGCGTGCATCAGCGCCTCGGCCCGCACCTCGTCGAAGGGCTCGGCCTCCCGCTCCTCGACGCTCAACGCGCCAGTGGGGCAGACCGGCAGGCAGAACCCGGCCCCATCACACAGGGCTTCATCCACCACTTTCGCCTTGCCGTCCACCAGAACGATGGCCCCCTCGGCACACGGAATTACACACGCGCCGCAGCCATTGCACAACTCCTCGTCAATGCGCACAATCTGTCGCACCGTCACCATACCACCTCCCCATTCGTCTAATCCCGACTTTGCCAGGCAATCTCGAAAGCACACGTGATCGCACCCTGAGGGCAAATTGCATCACACGTAGCACAATAGGTGCAGTCATCTGGCCGGGCGACGAACGGCCCATAGTCGCCCATCTCCACCGCTCCCACCGGGCACTGTTCGACGCACACGCCACACCGATCACACAACGCCAGGTCAATCTCGGGCAAGGCCCAATCTTCCACGATACACCCCTCCAGCAGTCCGTTCCGATCCATCATCTCCAGTATAGCAGAAAGGCAACCAGTTGTCTGCGACAAAAGTCGCACTGTGGAAACAAAGACCGCGAGGACGTGTCCTCGCGGTCTTTGGATACTTGCCTGTGAAAACAGGGCCAGATCAAACTTCTATGATGGCGTCTTCGGGGCAAACTTCCTCACAGGAGCCGCAATCCGTGCACAGCTCGGGATCAATCACGTACGTGTCCTCTCCCTCGCTGATGGCATCCTCTGGACATTCAACCTCGCACGCGCCACACATAATACAAGCATCGGTAATCTGACGGGGCATGTTGACACCTCCTTATGTGAATTGATGGTCAAAGACCAATACCATTTAGTCAAGCACTACAGGACGGATTGGCAATCCACCCTACGCGCTTTTTGAGCCCTTATTAAATGAGGGTCTACACGGATTCGTGGGGGAAAATTTCGCAGTGACGAAAGCGAAAATACACCTGTAGGGCGGGTTTCTTACCCGCCGGGCGGGTTTCTTACCCGCCGGGCGGGTTTCTTACCCGCCGGGCGGGTTTCTTACCCGCCGGGCGGGTTTCTTACCCGCCGGGC
>DSDT01000035.1 GCA_011048615.1 Chloroflexota bacterium
GTTCAGGATCACCGCGCCCATGAAGCCGCCAATCTCTTCTCCCAGCTCGCCCGTTGCAGTGTGGACCAGCAGGATGCCTCCCTGGCGTAGGACCTCGCGCAGGTTCAACGTGGAGACGGCCTGGCCGAACACGCTGCGGGAGGAACTGTTGCCCGAGAGGCGGAACACCTTGGTGAGGACTGGAGAGATTACGTCCTGCTGCAGGCTGGAGCGCAGCGGCTCGTACCACCGGCTCCACCACCAGCGCACGTCCTGCCCACCAGGTGTGTCCAGGGGCAGGTTGGACAGTAGAAAAGGTTCCCGCCGGTCACGAGGGGCCAGGAGCAATGGAGGCACGTCCAGGATCGTGTACTGCCGCTCCGGCACGCCCATCGCCACTCGCCGGACGTTGATCAGCGCCAACGTCCTGGTCGCGTAGCGCCAGACCGCTTCCATTCGCGGCCCCCAATACTTCGACCACAGGGCTTCGCCCAGGCCGATCAGGTCGCTGACCACTTTGTCCACGTCCAGCCCCAGCGTCATGTCGAGCAGGTTCAGGCCCACGCAGCGCTGCCGGTCGGCAAAGTCGACGTAGTAGGTCTCGTGCACCCGGTCGGGAGGCGCCGGCCCACAGCGCCGCCGGGATCGAGAGCAGCAGCACGACGATGCTGCCGACTACGTCCACCCAGGGCACCTCCGCCAGCGGCAGACGCAGCATCATCATCGTGGGGGCGGTGAGGGGGAAGAAGCTGAGCACGCGGGCCAACGTCATGTTGGCGTTGGTGAAGAGAAAACCGCTCACTATGTAGGGTATCGCGGCGAAGAAGGAGAATATCCCTGCCAACTGCTGGCTTTCCCGCATGGTGGTGCCCAGCGCGCCCACGCCGGCCATCAAGATGGCGTAGAGCGTGAAGCCCAGCGCATAGTAGACCCCTCCCAGCGCGAGCACGCGCAGCGGTATCGTCGCAGCCCCGGCGACGGCCAGCAGAGCCACCGCACCACCGCTGAAGCCCGCCGCGCTGAGCAGCCAGACCAACACCTGGGTCAGCCCCAGAGCGCCCAATCCGATCACCTTCCCCGCCATCAACTCCATCGGCCGCACCGAGGAGATGACGATCTCGACCACGCGCGTCTCCTTCTCCTCGGCCACGCTCTGCAGCAGGTAACCCGACGAGGTAAAGACGGTCATCACCAGGAAGAAGGAGAGAAGATAGGGCACGACGAAGGTGAAGAGAAACCCCAAAGGCCCCTCGCCCTGCGTCTCGCCGCTGCCGGAGAGGGCGCGCGGCTGGACGTTGAGGGGCTCGGCCGCCCGTCTCCGAAACGCCGCATCAATCTCGCCCTCCAGCAGGTGGTCGACGAAGAACGCCCGCACCGTCGAAGAGTCACTGACCGAGGCCGCGCCGAAGCTGCTGCCCATGCTCAGCACCGTTACCTCGCCCGTGTCCAGGTAATCCTCGCCGATCAACATCGCCTTCGAGATCTCCTCGGCCTTGAGCGCCCCCGTCGCCGCCGCCTCGCTTTCGTAGAGAACGAAGTCGTCCTGATAGTCCGGCAGGATGGGGGAGAAATAGCCGGAATCGTCCACCACGCCGATGGGCTTGTTGCCGATCTCGAACTGCTGCACGATAAACTCGCCGATCTGTTGGGCCTGGCCCGCCAGGAGCGTGCCGAACAGCAGCCCCAGGAGCCCCAGCACGGGCACGATGGCCGTCATGATGATGAACCCCGTCCGCTTGACGTTGACCAGGTACTCGTGTCGCGCTACCGTCCAAACCTTGCGCCAATTCATCGCTCTTCCCACCTCCCCCGGCTTCCTGCTGTTCCTCACTCACCGCGTCCACGAAGATGTCCTCCAGCGGCACCGGCGCCACCTCGAAAGCGCGTATCTCGACGCCGCGCTCCACCAACGCCCGCAGCACCTCCTGCGGCCTCGTCCCCTCGGCCAGCGTCAGGTTGAAGGCGCCGTCGCTCTCCTCCACCGCCGCCACGCCGGGTAGATCGGGAAGCCCGTCGAGTGTGCGCACGCGCACCGAGTTGGGGGCATAGCGCTGCTTGATCTCCGCCAGCGGCCCGTAGAGCAGCGCCCGGCCCTGGTTGATGAGCAGGATGCGGTCGCAGAGCGCCTCCACCAGGTTCATCTGGTGCGAGCTGAGGATGATGGTCTTGCCCGCTCTGTGCAGCTCGTCCACGAAGCCCTTGAGCCGCTCGGTGTTGACCGGGTCCAGCCCCTGAAACGGTTCGTCCAGGAACATCACCTGCGGGTCGTGGACGATGCTGGCCACGAACTGGAGCCGCTGCTGCATCCCCCGGCTCAGGTCCTTCACCTTGCGCTCGGCCCAATCGTCCAGCCGCACGCGCTCCAGCAGCGCCATCGCGCGCTCCCTGGCCCTGGATCGCTCCACGCCCTTCAGTTCGGCCAGGTAGACCAGTGTATCGAGCACCTTGAGATCGTGGTAGAGCCCGCGCTCCTCCGGCAGGTAGCCCACGCGGTCCTTGACCTGACCGGGCGGCTCTCCCAGGACGGATACACTGCCCTCGTCGGGTTGGAGGATGTCCATCATGATGCGGATGGTGGTGGTCTTTCCCGCGCCGTTCGGCCCCAGCATGCCGAAGAGCTCGCCGCGCTCCACCTCGAAGGAGAGCCGATCCACCGCCACCACGTCGTCGTACCGCTTCACCAGTTCGTGAGCTTGAATGATCATATCACAACCTCGCTCCAGTTTGCTATCTAGTTCTCGGTACAAAAGGGGCCACAAACGACCATATCCATAATCCTCCATCGGTGTTCTATAAAGAAACCACTTGCTGGAGGCTAGAGATATGTTACGCGACAAGTATACCGCCGATTCCTTGTTCAGGCTTGTTCTTGAAATCACAAAAATCAAGATTGACCCCGAGTTAATCGAGATTGATCGTATTCTGGATAACGACGAGATATTCCAGCTAATCAAGCGAGATCTATCTCAACGGTATCCGAAAACGCTGATTACCGGACGTAACTCCACGCCAGTGGAAGTAGTGATTCGAGAGATGGCAATCAAACATCTATACGATTGGAGCTATGAAGATACGGCTCAGTTTGTCAACGATAGCCTGGTGTTACGCTGGTTCTGTCGTGTCTATCTCAATCCTGTCTGCAGTGATAAGACGCTGCTGCGCTGGGTCAATTTGATTCAACCCGAGACCTTGCAGTTGTTCAACGAACGGTTGAACCGTATTGCTCTTGAACTCAAGATCACCCGGGGGCGCAAGCTACGAACGGACGGTACCGTCGTCGAGACCCATATTCATTACCCGACAGATAGCAGTCTGTTGGAAGATGGTGTGCGCGTGTTGAGCCGTTTAGTCAAACAAGGTCAAGCGCTCTTGTTCGACAAGGCAGAACTGACCGCAGACACCTTCCGGGACCGGACTCGCAGTGCCCGCAACGCTGCACGTTGCATCTATGAAAACACCCGTCGGAAAAGCGAAACCGCTAAGGCACGAGTGAAAGAAACCTACCGTCATCTGGTGCGCATTGCCCAGGCCAGCGTGAGTCAGGCCGGACGGGTGCTGGCGGCCGTGGAAGACCGCACGGATAAGCAGGCTCAGAAGCTGAAGACCAGCCTGGAGCAGTTTATTCCCCGCATCGAGCAGGTCATTGCTCAGACCAAGCGGCGTGTTTTCGAAGGCGAGAAGGTGCCCGCGAGTGAGAAAATCGTCAGTATCTTCGAGTCACATACGGACATCATCTGTCGTGGAAAAGCCAACCAGCCGGTCGAGTTCGGTCACAAGTTGTGGCTGGACGAAGTGGACGGCGGCATCGTTTCCAACTATCGCATCTTGGAAGGCAATCCCAGTGACAAGAATCAATGGAAACCCAGCCTCGACCAGCACGTCGAGTTGTTTGATCGACCACCCGACCAGGCGAGTGCTGACCGGGGAGTCTACTCCGCCCCCAATGAAGCCTACGCTGAGAAGATCGGCGTCAAACGAGTGATCCTCCCCAAGCCTGGTCACAAGTCGGAAACCCGTCGGCAGCACGAGAGACAGCGGTGGTTCAAACGAGGTCGCCGCTTCCACGCCGGTGTGGAGGGACGGATTAGTGTCCTGAAGCGCAAGCATGGCCTCGATCGTTGCCTCTACCACGGCGACGATGGCTTCGGGCGCTGGGTGGGATTGGGTGTCATCGCCGGCAACCTGGCTGTGATGGGTGCGGCTCTCTTCGCCCGACGTCCCCTTGAAGAAGAGGGTGTCATATGAACGCACTGCTCGCCGCTTTGACGATCTGCTTGCTGGTTGGCCCACTCGTCGTAGCAATAACCGGCAGTGCAGGAATAACATATTCCTA
>DSDT01000229.1 GCA_011048615.1 Chloroflexota bacterium
CCACTGTCCCATCGAAGCGGAGTTGCACCCCGTTGGCAGCGGCCAGCTCGTGCAACTCCCGGTAGGCCAGGACCAGCGGGCCTTTGTTGGGCGTCACGACGTGCATCCCGCGCTGCAGCGCGGTGCGGATGCAGGTCAAGCCCGGCTCCGCCCCCTGGTGGAGGTTGACCGGCGAGGCCTCCAGCAGCAGGTCTGCCTCCTCCACGGCGACCAGGTCCACCGCCGTCCACCCCCGGCGTCCGACGGTGGGATAGGCGGCGATGGTCCCGCCGGCCGCCTTGAGCTCTGCGATGCGGGCCACATCCAATCCCATCGGATCGTAGGCTGCCCCCTGGCTATCGGCCGCTCCAACCAGACGGAGCTGTACGCCGTACCGCCGCCGCAAGTGGTCCTGTTTCTGCGGCAAAACCTGGCAGAGACGGCGGCCCAGATTGCCCAGACCAACGAGCAGGAAAGAAACAGTTTGCATGCGATACCCTCCCCTGACAAAAGATGTGTCAGAGTATAACCCAGAACGGCGGTAAGGCAAGCTTATTTCCAACTTGCCTAGTCCGGCTCGTCCAGGTAGAATGGAGACAGTAGCAAATTGGATCGAGAAACGTTCGAGACCGTCATTTGGGAGGAAAACGATGAAGAGCTATCGTCAAGAACTGTGGTTCGAGATCCCCCAGCGCCGGGCGTTCGTCAACATCACCCCCCAGGTGGAGACCTGTGTGCGGGAGAGCGGCGTCCGCGAGGGGCTGTGCCTCGTCAACGCTATGCACATCACCGCCAGCGTGTTCATCAACGACGACGAGCGGGGACTGCACGCCGATTACGAGGAATGGTTGGAGGAGCTGGCCCCCCACGAGCCGATCAGCCGCTACCGTCACAACCGCACCGGCGAGGACAACGGCGACGCCCACCTCAAGCGCCAGGTGATGGGCCGCGAAGTCGTCGTGGCGATCACCGCGGGGCGGCTGGATTTTGGCCCATGGGAGCAGATCTTTTACGGCGAGTTCGACGGCCGGCGGCGGAAGCGGGTATTGGTCAAGATTATCGGCGAGTAGTTGATACAGCGTCAACTTGCACAGCCGACGGGGTCGTTGTACAATCTCATTTCTTAACTGCCTACAAGGTGCGACGACCTGAACTCCTTGAGGGCTACAATTCTTTACAGATGAGGCAAGATTTTACCGCAGAGCCCACAGAGAACGCAGAGTTTTCTCATGTTTTCCTCAGCGGGCTTAGCGCACTCTGCGGCGAGTTCCAACCTCGTCGGTTTGAGGCGAAGCTTTGTTAGGCGGTTATCTCGTTTTTAGCAGTCCAAGGAAGGAGTCAATAGATGAGAATTGTCCTCGATGCGATGGGGTCCGATGCTTATCCCGTTCCCGACATCGCGGGGGCCGTACAGGCGGCCCGGGAATGGCGGGACGAGATCATTCTGGTGGGCCGCGAGGATGCCATTCGGCAAGAACTGGCCCACCACGACACGTCTGGCCTCAAGCTGGAAATCGTCCCTGCCCCCCAGGTGATCGAAATGGAGGACGAACCGGCCTGGGCAGCACGGGAGAAGAAGCAGTCCTCTATGCACGTGGGAATGGGACTGGTGCGCGACGGCGCGGCCGACGCCTACGTGACGGCCGGGAATACCGGCGGCGTCCTGACCGTCGCCACGCTGCACACGCTAAAGCGCATCCGGGGTGTGAAACGACCCGCGCTGGCCGCCATTCTGCCCCTGCCCGCCGGACGCGTCATCCTCCTCGATATCGGCGCCAACGCCGACTGCCGGCCTGAATATCTGCACCAGTTTGCCGTGATGGGCCACATCTATGCCCAGGCTGTGCTGGACCGCGAAAACCCTCGCGTCGCCCTCCTCTCCAATGGCGAAGAACCCGGCAAGGGAAACAACCTGGTCAAAGATGCCTACAAACTGTTGCTCGACTCGCCCCTCAACTTTGTCGGTAACGTCGAACCGAAAGAGGCCATCGCCTGCCAGGCCGACGTCGTCATCACCGATGGGTTCTATGGCAACGTCCTGATCAAAACCCTCGAAGCCACAGCCAAAATGTTGACCGATCTCATCCGGGATGAAATCAAGGCCAGCCCGCTGACGGCTGTAGGCGGACTGTTGGCCAAACCAGCCTTCGGTCGGGTGGCGCGGCGCGTGGACCCCTTTGAAGTCGGCGGGGGACCGCTGTTGGGCGTCAATGGGGTCGTCATCGCAGGGCATGGGCGCTCCAACGCGCGCGCCATCCAGAACGCCATCCGGCAGGCCCGCAAAGCAGTGGAAGGCGACATAGTGAACGCAATTCGCAACGGATTGACAAAGGAGTAGATATGAGCAGAAGCAAGAATGGGCAGAGACGCGTCGTCGTCACCGGCCTGGGCGCGATGACTCCCCTGGGATTGACGCTAAAAGAGACTTGGGAGGGTCTCCTCGCAGGGCGGTCTGGCATCGGGCCCATCACCCAGTTTGATGCCTCCGATCTCCCGGTGCAAATCGCCGGTGAGCTGAAGGGGTTCGATCCCAAACAGTACATTGATTTCAAGGAAGCCCGCCGCATATCGCGCTGCTCGCAGGTAGCCGTGGCAACCGCTCAGGAGGCGCTGTCGGACGCAGGGCTGGAACTCCCCCTGGCGGACGAGGAGCGCACAGGTGTCCTGATCGGGACCGGCGTCGGCGGCTTTGAGCGCGCCCTGGAGGGTGTGGACGTCTACCGCGCCAAGGGATTGGCGCGGGTCAATCCCTTCGTCGTCACGGCCCTCCTGGTCAATATGCCCTCCCACCACGTGAGCTACTGGTCGGGTGCCAAGGGGCCGATCAGCACTGTCGTCGCTGCCTGCGCGACCGGCACCCAGGCCGTGGGAGAGGCGGCCGAGTTCGTCCGCCGGGGCGCAGCCGATGTGATGATTTGCGGCGGCGTCGAGGCTTTGATTCACTTCACTCCCATCGTCGGTTTCTGCGCCATGCGCGTCCTCTCCACCCGCAACGACGAACCCACACGGGCCAGCCGGCCGTTCGACGCCGAGCGGGATGGCTTTGTCTTCAGTGAGGGAAGCGCGATCTTTGTCCTCGAGGCCCTTGAACACGCCCAAGCGCGGAACGCCCACATCTATGCCGAGGTGCTGGGGCACGCCTCCTCCTCCGACGCCTTTCACGTCGCCCAACCGGATCCAGAGGGCCTGGGAGCCAGCCGGGCGATGCAGTGGGCCGTCGAAAACGCCGGCCTGACGCCCGACGACGTGGATTACATCAACGCTCACGGCAGCGCCACGCCGATCAGCGATCCCATCGAAACCGAGGCCATCAAGCGCGTGTTTGGCCAACGAGCCTACCAGATCCCCGTCAATTCGACCAAATCCATGATCGGCCACGCCATGGGCGGGGCCGGGGCCATCGAGGCCGCCGTGTGCGCTCTGACGATCGAGCATCAGATCATTCACCCCACCATCAACCTGGAAACCCCCGATCCGGCGTGCGACCTGGATTACGTCCCAGAGGGGGCGCGCCCAGCCGACGTGCGGGTCGCCATATCGAATTCTTTTGGTCTTGGCGGGCAGAACGCCTGCTTGGTACTGGGTCGCTACGAGGGTTAGCCATGCGCATCATTCGCAACGAACGCCACATTAAAACAGCCACGTCCATCGGCCAATACGGGACGCTGGGAGGATTATTCGTGCTTTTCGCCGGCCTGATCATCTCGTTCGTCAAACCGGAGTGGATGATCGTGACAGCAGGAAGCCTGGGGCTGGGCTACATCCTCTCGATGATCGGTGGGGGGTTCGCCGACCGGTACCTCGGCGCCCTGGCCCACCACGACGCCCTAGTTGGGGTCCTCAAGGGGCTGGACGATCAGTATGCGCTGCTGCAGTATACGCTTCCCGCGCACCACGTGCTCCTGGAACCCGGCGGCTGCACCGTATTTGTAGTCAAGACCCAGGGTGGTGAGGTAACCTACCAGAAAGATGGGCGGTGGAAACACCAGCAAAAGGCCAAGTTCTTTCGCCAGTTTGCGGGGCAAGAAGTGCTAGGTGCTCCTGACGCCGAGGGCGCCCGCCAGGTAGACAAGCTGGAGCGCTGGTTGAGCCAACATCTGCCCGCCGTCCAAGTACCCGTGCGCGCAGTGATCATCTTTGCAAACCCCGACGTCACCCTGAACGTGGATGGGGCCCCGGTCCCCGTGTTCTATGGGAAAAAAGTCAAAACCTGGCTGCGCGGACCCGGCAAGCTAAAGCCGCTGCCCGCCGACGTGCACTCGCAACTGGTCGGCTCATGCGGCGGCAGCGCTGCCGCCGCATGAGCCGAC
>DSDT01000249.1 GCA_011048615.1 Chloroflexota bacterium
CGGGGCGGCATCCGCTCCCGCCGAACCGCCCGCGCGCGGCCTCTACCTGGACGAAGGGGGGCACGCTTGGGTGGATGGTCAGCCGCTCACCCCGCCGCTCTCGGAGCTGGAATTTCGGCTGCTGCGGGCCTTGTACCGACAGTCGCCCGAGATCGTGCCCCACGACGCCCTGATCGAGGCGGTGTGGCCCTCCTCCGCCTGGATGTCCGACCAATCCTCTCCCCACGATTCGGACGAGCAGAACCTGCGCAAGCTGATCGGCCGGCTGCGGGAACGGCTAGAGCCTGGCCGATCTGGTCGGGCGTGGCGATTTGTCAAGAACGTGCGCGGGCGGGGCTACTGGCTCGACCCCGGTTGACGGCGCGCCGCTCCCCATCCTTGGAACGAGCCGCGATTCTGTTTCTGTTGTCACACCCTTGATCCGTCCATCACTCTTTTGTCCCGTTGATGTCACATATTGGGCATTGAATTTACCGTCCTGGTCGGTTATGCTGTAGACTGTTCTGAGCGGATGGGACGACAGGCGGGCGTGACTGTAGTTGCAGGAGCGAAGGAGGGTGAGATGCCCCACCGCTGTGGTGGGGCATTTTGTGTGCAAGGGGTTTCGATGAATTCAATCACCTGGGAGATGCGCTACGGCCTGCCGAATCAGCGGTACCGCGAGTTCGTCAGCCGGTATCTGCTCCCTGAGGGGGAAAAGCTTTCAGGGGGCGACCCATTCAGTCTCATCCCGCCAGCAGAACGGGCCGAGGGCGCTTATGTCACAAGACGGCCTGTAGAGACCGAACTGGGACGCTGGGGTAACAGGATTGTGCTGGGTCGCAAGGGAAGCGGCAAGACCACCCTGTTCAACCGGCTGCCGGCCCTGCTGCCCAAGTACACGTTGGTCGTGCCGATGTCCCTGGCGTCGGCACAGAATCAGGCCAACTTGTTGAACCTGGATATACTTGCGCCTGCGATCTTTGACGCCTACTGGCAAAGTCTGCTGCAATCCCCCGCTCGGCGCGGTCAGTTTATGCCTCGACTGCGCCAGGACCGAGAGTGGATGGCGAAACTGCGCTGGTTCTACCACCGTTATCCTCCTACGTACCCCGAGATTTCGGAAGATTTCGAGTTGATGGCCTGGTTGAACGCTGGCTTGGAGAACCAGATATTTGGTTCCCAGATCGCCTCTGAGGAGGCGCTGCAGGCGTTGGTTGATTTTGTGATCTCGTCACCGCCAGCGCCTCCATTACTGTATGCCCACATCCAAATCCTGGTGGATGGCGCGGTCGAAGGGCTGGATTGGCAGAGATTGTACGACCTGGATTTGCTCGGCCTCTCGTTTACACTGTTTGCCGACTCCTCTCGACAGGAGTGGCTGGAGGGGTTTGACTGTGTGCAATGTGGTGGAGTGGCCGTATATCGCCTTCCGACGTGGCAGGGAGAGGAACTGCGACAGATCCTAGAACGCCGTCTGACGGCATCGGGCGAGCCAGATGTGGATGTAAAAGCGCAAGCCGTATCATGTGAAAAGTTGACCCATCTGCGTGAACTGTTGCTCGAATGGTTCGATGAGGAAGGATTGCGGACGCTTTGTTTTGATCTGGGCTTGTCTTACGAGGACCTGCCAGCTCTGGGCCGGGCGAACAAGGCTCGAGAATTGATCGCGTGTTTGGAGCGCCGGTGTCGCATCCCGGACCTGATCAGGGCTTGTGAGCGGCTGCGCCCCGACGTTCCCTGGTGGGATGCTTTGGGTTTGAGAAGCCGGACCCGCTCCGCCGAGTTCGATTGGGGCAAGCGGATACCGGGGAGTCACCTGACCCCTCTCGCCCAGACTCGCCTGGCTGATGCTATTGTGACAGGCACCTTGAGGACATACAAACGTCAAGGCGAACAAGACGAATGGGACGCCCCCGTCCACGCGCTGCGATTGGCCCGCGCGCTGGTGGCCGCCTGCGCCGGGTGCTGGGCGGCGCAGGGCTATGTGCCGCCGTTGAACACCGACCAGCTCTACACCCTGGTCGACCTCTACTGGAAATCCGAATAGGAGAGAGACATGGTCACCTTTCAGAACCGCCAAGAGGCGTTGAATCAAGTTTGTGACCCGACGGAACAGAACATCCTGCTGAACATCTATGGAGAAGCCGGCATCGGCAAATCGCGCCTGCTGCACGAGGCGGCCGACCGACTGCGGGCCAAATCTCCTCCGGCCTTGGTGCTCTACGTGGACCTCAAGCCACAGATCGCTGACGCGGAAAATCAGGGCGAAGCGGTGGTGCGGGCGCTGATCGCCCAATCGCAAGGGCGATTGAACGTCGCGTGGCAGAGCGCCGAGTACGCTGCCGGGCAGGTGGTGGCGCAGCTGACCGAGTTGGCTGCCCTCGTCCCGGTGTTCCTGATGTTCGACACCACCGAGGCGCTGCAAGAAGAGATGGCGTTCTGGCGCTGGATGGAGGTCAACCTGGTAGGCCCCCTGGCGGTCGAGGGACAGGTGCGACAGGTGTTCGCCGGCCGGGTCCCGGTCCCCTGGCGGCGGATAGAGGTGCGGCGTATCGTGAGATTGCTCCCCTTGGAGCCGCTCTCCCCCCAGGATGCGGCCCGCGACCTGGCCCGCGAGGTGGTATCCGGGCTGGAGGGCGCAGCGTTGGAGCAAGCGGTCGATCTGGTGGTCGAGTTCTCTTTTGGACACCCGCTCCTATCGGAAGCCGTGGCCGAATTTGTGACCGAGCATTGGCCGGGGTCGCCGACCGAAGCGTTCAGCAAAGCGTTGTGCCAGGAACAAGTGCAGCCGTTCATCAAGCAGGACTTTTTCGAGACCGTCGAACCGCCGTGGGGCGAGATTCTCCGTTGGGCCAGCGTCCTGGATTGGTTCGATGCGACGATTCTGCAGCGGTATCTGATGCGCGTCGCGCCCCAGTTGGTGAAAGGAAGACCGGATTATTTCTTTATTCAAGGCTTGAATCGGCTGCGGATTCAAAATACCGTCGTCTGGCGGGAGGAGCGAGGAGATCGACTGCACGGCGTCATCGGAGACATCGTGCGGCACTGTTTCAAGGTGACGGATGGGGAAGGGTATCGTCGCGCTTGCCTGGGAGCGGCAGAGATGTTCGAGGGGCTGGCGGACGAGTTTGGGGACGTGCCAGAAGCGGAACAGTATCGTCGAGAGGCCGAGTTGTATCGTCGGCGAGCAGAACAGGAGGGGGAGGAATGAGCGCCAAATCAACCAAGGATAACGAAATGACCGTCCGCACGCCGACGATGGTGGGCCGGGAGGGGGAGCTGGAACGCCTGCGCCGTTGTCTGCACGCGCGGGGCGACAATCACTTTTTGTATTATTGGGCCCACGGTGGATTGGGCAAGACCCGCCTTCTGGAAGAGTTGGAGCGGATGGTGTCCGAGGCCGGGCCGGGCTTTCACTCCACCGGCATCATCGACCTCTACCACACCGATACTCACAGCACCAGCGATGTGGAGCGGGCCATCGTGGAGGGGTTGGACCCCGATTGCCAGTACTTTGCCCGCTACCGAGCGGAGCGGGAGCGGTACGAACTGCTGCGCGAGCGGGGCACCGATCCCGGCGTCCTGGAACAGCGGCGGGTCGAACTGGGCCGCCTGTTCGTCGAGGGCTGCCGTGAGATGGCCCCGGATGTGCGCAAATTGGTGCTCTGTTTCGACACGGTGGAACTGTTGCAATACGAAAGCTCCATGGTCGAGGAGACGGCTGGCCTGGACACCTCGGATACGCGCGTGAAACCCTGGCTGCTCGACAAGCTCCCCCGGCTGGCGAACGTGCTGGTCGTCTTTGCGGGACGGCCCAGGTCTCCGCTGCCAGGCGAATCGGGCGATCCCCAGGCGCGCTTGGTGGCGGATATGACGCGCGCGTTTGGTTCCCAGTTGACCGTGGTGGAATTGCAGCCCCTGACCCTGGAAGAGACGCGCGCTTTCGTGGAGGCGCTTTCGGATGGGGAAGAGGTGATCCCGGAGCGGTATCTGCCGGTCGTGCACCGGCTGACGGGCGGCCGGCCCATCTTCCTGCACCTGGTGGTGGATCTGATCCGGGTGCTCTCCCCGGAACCTCGCGCGGTGCTCAATCTGTTCGATCAGTATGTCGACCGATTGGACGCGCCCGACGATGGTGGATGGTTGGCGGAGGCCCAGGAGCAGGTGGAGCGGGAGATCCTGCGCGGCATTGTCAACGAAGAGGCCGAGTTAGGCGGCCCACTGAGCCGTATTACCCTGA
>DSDT01000250.1 GCA_011048615.1 Chloroflexota bacterium
AGTATAGGAAGCGATAGTAGAGGATAGGTGAACGGAAGGTAAACAAGAGTTATAATTGGGGAATAAAATCTCGGAGGGTTGCAGAACCCTCCGAGGTCTCTTCGAGGAATCGGCCCGCGCCGCCAGCTCTACCCGTCGCGCAGTCCGCGGGCCACCACCTGGGCCAGCCGATCCAGGCTGATGGGCTTGGAGATCAGATCAATCACGCGGGATTCTCTCAGATCGTCGAGGGATTGTTCCAGAGGATGGCCGGTCATCAGCACGACGGCCGTGTGGATACCCCGCTCCCGCATGGCGCGGATCAGCGCCATGCCCCCCAGGTCCGGCATGACCAGATCGCTCAGCACCAGGGCCACGTCAGCTTGGCGGCGTTCCAACACCTCCAAAGCCTGGCGACCGCTGCCAGCGGTCAGGGGAACGTAATTCAACAATTCCAGGCTCTCCTGGAGGGCCTGGCGGGCGTTGGGGTCGTCCTCCACCACCAGGATCACCTCGCCATGCCCGATCGTGGAGGATGGCGTTGAGGTATCTGGCGGCGAATCAGACCGTGGGGTCATAGCTGGCAGATAGATGGTGAAGGTGGTGCCCTCGTTCACCCCGCTCTGGACATCAATGTGCCCATCGTGGCTGCCGACGATGCCGTGCACCTGGGGCAGTCCCAGTCCGCTGCCCTCGCCGGGCGGGTCACGATCCACAACAGATCGGGGTCATCTGGATCCTGGATGATCTCGAAAAAACTATCCATGCCCACTTGATAGCTGGCCATGACATGCCCCGCCCGCGGATCGAAGCGGGTGAGCGGGCCTGGAAAGTGCGAGAGCCAGAGATCGCCGCTCGCATCCTGCTGGATGTCCCAAACCTGAGCAGCAGCCAGGCCGCCAGGTTCATTTGGAGCAGGGGCATAGTTCGTAAAGATCTCGGTACGCGGGTCGAAGCGCGCCAGTCCGCTCTGGGTGCCCAGCCAGACCGCGCCGTCCCGATCCTCATAGATGACCGTGACTGCGTCGTTGAGCAGACTGTTGGGGTCCTGAGGATCGTGTTGGTAGAGCGCCAGGCGCTGTTGCCAGGGATCGATCTTGTCCACGTGGCCGGATATAGTGACGATCCAGAAAATGCCAGATCGGTCCTCGTACACGTTGACCACCTGATCCTCGCACAGGCTGAGAGGATCGCCCGGATCGTGGGTATAGTTGGTAAAGTCGCCGCTCGCCTTGTCGAACACTGTCAGCCCGTTATCCGCCACCCACCCGCCCAGCCACAGCCGCCCCTGACCATCGTCATGGATGAGGACAATGCTGCCGGCGGGCAGGCTGGTGGGGTCCTGAGGATCGTGGACATGGTGGGTGAACCGGCCCGTGCGCTGGTCGAACCGGTCCAGGCCGTCGGCGATGGTGCCGATCCACAGCAGGTTGGGATCATCCTCGTCCTGCGTCAGGACCGAGACCAGGTTATCCGCCGCTCCCAGGCTGTGCGGGTCGGCGAGGTCGTGTAGATAACGGGTAAAGGTCTCGCTCTGTTTGTCGAACCGGTAGAACCCGCACCCCCACGTCCCGAGCCACAGCAGGTTGGGGTTGGCGCTGTCCTCCACCACCCGCCAGACCTGGGGACAGAGCAGGCCGTCGGGCGTGTCGGGGCCCGGGCGGTAGTGAGCGAACGTTCCGGTCCGCTTGTCGAACCGGTCCAGCCCGCCGTCGCTGCCGACCCAGAGCAGGTTGGGGTCCTGCCCATCTTGGAGGAGGATGTTGATCCCGTCGTTGCTCAGGCTGTCGGGATCGTTGGGATCGTGCTGGTAATAAGCATAGGTCTCGGTCTGCCGGTCGAACCGGTTCAAGCCGCCCTTGGTGCCGATCCACAGGATGTCTGGATCAACGGGGTCCTCGACCAGTCCATAGACGTACCCGTTAGAGAGCTGGCCCGGCCCCGCGCTGTACCGTTTCAGTTGGTAACCGTCGTACCGATAGAGTCCGCCGCGAGAGCCGATCCACAGGAAGCCGTGCCGGTCCTGGTGGAACACCTGCAGGCCCGGTGAGCCGAGGTCGAACACGTGCTCAAAGGTCGGATCGGGAGGTTGGGCGCAGACGACGGATGGATGCGCCCACACGAATGCCACGGCCACAAACAAGCCGGCGACGATCAGGACAGAGCGCGCTCGGTTCGAAGATGGCGGAATTTGCATCCCCAGACCCCCATGCAGCTCAATCATGGACACATGTTACCACAGTTGGCACGTTGTAGCGAATCGTTATCCGCTCTGTCGTTCTGTTCTTCGACCGCCTACCGCCCCTTGAACTCGGGCGCTCGCTTCTGGAAAAAGGCCATCAACCCCTCGGCCGCATCCTCGGTCTGGGCGACCAGGGCCAGCATCATGGCCTCCCAGTGCAGCGCGTCGCGAAAGGTGCCGTGCAGCGCGCGCTGCATCCCCAGCTTGATGGCCCCGATGGAGAGAGAGGGCCCGGCGGCCAGGCGTCCCGCCCACTGACGGGCGGTCTCCATCAACTCGCCATCCGGCACGGCCCGGTTGGCCAGCCCGATCTCGACGGCCTGCGGCCCATAGACCCGCTCACCGAAAAAGGCCAGCTCCTTCGCCTTGCGCAGTCCCACCAGGCGGGGCACCAGGTAGGTGCTGCCCATATCCAGCACCATGCCGACGTTGACATAGCCCAACGCCACATAGGCCGACTCGGCCATCAACACCAGATCGCAGGTCAGGGCCAGGCTGCATCCTCCGCCCACCGCCGGCCCGTTGACCGCCGCGATCCACGGCTTTTCCATCTCGGCGATGGCGGCCAGCAGCTCGTTCATCTCTATGACCGCGCCCCGCACCCCCATCCCACCGGCGGCGAGGGACTGGCCGGAACCGCCCAGCAGGTTGGCCCCGGAGCAAAAGCCCCGTCCGGCCCCGGTCAGGATCACCGCCCGCACGTCTGGGTCCGCCGCGACCTGGTCCACCGCCTCCCGCAGCCCGACCAGCACGTCATAGCTGAGGGCGTTGAGCGTCGCCGGCTGGTTCAGGGTGATCGTAGCGACGTGGTCAGATAGGTCGTACACGACGAGTTCGTTCCCATTCCCATTATCGTGGGTCATCAGGAGCACTCCTTTCCGTCTTGGATCCCAACTCCTCCCGGATTCTGGCGGCCTGCTCCACCATCCCGGCGATCACCTCGGACACCGGCTCGACCTGGTGCAGGACGCCGATCCCCTGGCCGCACGCGATAACGCCCGAGTCCACCGTTCCCTCCTCGTACATGCGACGGGTCTCGACGCCAGCCACCGCCCGCAGGATTTCGCCCAGCTCGGCCTGGGCGGCCTCCAGTTCGGCCACACGCAGGGCGGCGGGATTCTTCCAGGCCCGGAGGGTGTTGTGCAGCGTGCCCAGGATCGGCAGAGTGTCCAATTCCGTGGCCGCGATCAACACCCGCTTGAGGTTCTCGTGGATCGGGCACTCGACCGTGACCAGCAGCCGCGTGCCGATGGTGACACCGTCGGCGCCGAGGGCCAGGGCCGCCAGCAAACCGCGTCCGTCGGCGATGCCGCCCGCCGCCAGCACCGGGATCTCGAGCTCGTCGGCGGCGCGGGGAACGAGGACCATGGTCGTCAGACCCAGCTCGCCGATGTGACCGCCCCCCTCAGTGCCAAAGAGCGTCACCGCGTCCACGCCGGCCTTTTGCGCGCTGAGGGCGTGCCGCACGCTGACGCACTTGTGCATCGTCTTGACTCCACCGGCCTGCAGCCGCGCCAGCAGCGCCTCCGGCGGCCGGTGGCCGCTGGTCTCGACCACCGGCACGCCCTCTTCCAGGATCACCTCGACGTACAGGTCGTTGTCAATCGGCCGCAGGGCCGGAAAGAGGCTCAAGTTGACGCCGAACGGGCGGTCGGTCAACGCTTTGACCCGCCGCACGGCCTGGCGGAAGCCCTCCTGAGAGTCGAACATGGCCGAGGCCATCATCCCCAGCGCCCCGGCCTCCGAGACCGCCGCCACGAACTCGGGGCCGGAAATGTGCATCATACACCCGCCGACGATGGGATGCTGGATGCCAAACAGTTCTGTGATGCGAGTTTTAAGCATGGAACCTCCAATCATTGATTTGGACACAGAGCAAGCGTTCAGGGTGGGCGCCGCCGGGGCATAAAGTGCCCCGGCTATGGAGCGACGCCCGGTGAACCGGGCTGATTGACATGCCCCAAGCCCCATTGATGGGGCGCTGCTCTGTAGCCCGGCGA
>DSDT01000025.1 GCA_011048615.1 Chloroflexota bacterium
CCGCCACTCCTCTCCCCACGCCGACCTCCATGCCCACCTCGACCGCCACTCCAACGCCAGTCGAGACCTTGACCGCCGCGCTGTCTGCAAACTGGCTTTGGATAACAGGCGCGTGCCTCGCGTCACTGCTGGCCACGAGTCTCCTGCTCATCCTCCTCTCCCAACGAAAAAGACAACCCCCACCAGCACCGATCCCGGCGCCGCCCCGACCGCAGCCACCCCCTGTCATCCCCACGGCATATCTGGAGAGCATCCACACTGCTGATGGCCCGCGCCGCTTTGCTTTGCAGCCCCAGGTTACCACCATTGGACGCGCCCCGGATAACACCCTGGTCATCACCCCCCAGTTCCCTGGATGGGAGACCGTGTCCAAACGTCACGCCAGAATCTATCGGCACGCCGGTCACTGGATTCTGCAGGATCTCGACTCGACGAACGGCAGTTATGTGAACGCCAGGCGAACCGGGCACAACCTCCTGCGCAATGGGTGGGAGGTGCACCTCGGGGGCGTACCGTTCGTCTTTCGCGCCGACACGGGGGAGGCCTCAGGATGAAATGTCCCAACTGCGGCTACAAAAATCGCGAGACCGCCAGCTTTTGTCAGGGCTGCGGCAGGCCACTGCCGACAAATTCCGGCCCAACCCAACTCGATGGTCCCAACACCACCCTTACCGCTCCACCCGGCACTCGCCCGCTGTCGGGCGTCAACACCAACTTTGCCCCCTTACCGGAAGGTGCACTGCTCCATCAAGGGGAATATGTGGTTTGGGACGTGCAAGATACGACTGCAGACGTGAACATCTATCGGGTAGAGGCGCTCACATCAAGCCAGATATGCCCTCACTGCCAATCAGAGACCGCCCTCGGGGAAAAGACCTGTAGCTCGTGTGGAGCCGATATCCCCGACACGCGACCCTTGAATCCTCGCTACCGAGTACGAGAGAGCATCTCGGAGCACGCCTTTGCGACCGAGGCCCGAGCCCTAGAGCTAAACCTGGAACATCCCAGCCTGATTCTCCCTCATCAAGTCTTTGTCGAGGCCCCTTACGGCCCCTCCCGTTACTATTTGGTCGAGCCTGAGCCCTCACCACCCCTGGCCACCTCCCTCCGCATCCCCCAGGACCTCGCCCAGGTCTTGCGCTGGGGTGAGTCTCTGTCAAAAGCCCTGAACTATCTTCACAGCCACGCTTTCACGTTCCACGACATCAGCCTGAAACAAATCGCCGTGCAAGAAGACGAGGCCTATTGGACCAATCTGGGGACGGCTACCTTCCTCCCGGAGGCAACCCAAACCCAGACTAAATATTACTTCTCCCAGGACATACAGGGCCTAGCGGCAACCCTCGTCTACCTGGCGACTGGAAATCAGCAGTTCGACCCGACCACGATGCCCGAACCGGCAGCCCAGGCCTTCTCTCAAGCGCTCGCAGGGCAGGTAGAGATCTCAGCCGCCGATTTTGCGGCCGCGATGGCCGCCGGCAGGCAGGCACTCCGCCATCCTTCCAGCATCACCCTCGTCGCTGGGCACCGCACCGACGTAGGGCGACACCGCTCCCTGAACGAGGACAGCCTGCTGAACCTGAGCACTCCCCCCGCGCATCCCGACACCCCGGTAGGCCTGTTCGCCGTCGCCGATGGGATGGGCGGTCACGCGGCCGGCGATGTGGCCAGCCGCCTGGCCATTCAAGTCATCGAACAGCTCGCCCTGAGCAACTTGCTGCGCCCCTCCACTGCCGACCTCACACTGCCCGCCCCATCCACATGGCTGGCGACCGCCGTCACGGCCGCCAATCAGGCTGTCTACGAGCAACGGCAGGCCGCCGGCACCGACATGGGCACGACCCTGGTCATAGCCCTCATCGTGGGAAACGTCGCCACCATCGCCAACGTCGGGGACAGCCGCGCCTATCTACTCAACCCGAACAGGATCGTCCAGATCACGACCGACCACTCGCTGGTCGAACGACTCATCGCCACGGGCCAAATCACGGCGGAACAAGCCGCTCATCACCCTCAGAAAAACGTCATCTACCGCGTCATTGGAGACAAGCCCGAAACCGAAATAGACATGTTCAAACAGTGGCTCTCTCCAGGCGAGGCTGTGCTGCTCTGCTCCGATGGCCTGAGCGGCATGGTATCCGATCAGCAAATCTGGGAGACGTGGAAAACCAGCGCCTCCCCGCAACAGGCCTGCGACCGGTTGATCGAAGCGGCTAACCAGGCCGGCGGCGACGACAACATCACCGCCATGATCATACAAATGGACTAGGCTCGGAGGATGTGTATGAAATCCAAACGCACCATCCTGCTGCTGACACCGATCTATGTGTTGAGCATCCTGATCGCCCTCAGTGCCGGTTGGAACACCGGACTGGCACAAAGGCGTGGCCCCATCGTCGACATCCTGGGCCGACCGACGACCACACCCCCTGAAGTCCACACCTACATCTCGGTCGTTGACCCCAACACGGGGCGAGCCATTGATGACCTGAGCGACGCCAACTTTGCTGTCCAGGTATCCGATGAGGACGTAGACGCCACCGTGGAGCTAGAGACTAGAGGAGTCGCTGTGGTTATGATCATTGACCGAGGGGGAATCGCCCGGCGGGGCGATCCGCGCATCGGCCAAGCGGTGGAACTGGTGGACAACCTACTGACTAGACTCGACCTGAACGGCAGCGCAAGGGCTGATATGGCAGCCCTGATCGGCATCCGAGGGCGCGAGCACGGTGGCCTGACGCCAGACGTCAGGTTCACCGACTTTGATCCCAACGCTATACGAAATGAATTCGACAAACTGCGCACCGAAGTGGTTGACGAAGTCACCCCACTGTACGACGGCATAGATCGGGCCATCGAGTGGATCACGGAAAACGACCAGGCTGACACTCGAGAAAAACTCGCTTACCGCCGCCCGATCATCGTCGTCTTTTCTGATGGTATTGACAATCAATTCAGCAGTGAATCATACGAGACGATCATTATCAACAAATGTCTGCAAAACAACATCATGCTCTACGCTGTGCGTATGGAGGCTCCCGGTCGCACGACGGACACGGACAATTTGGAAGCCCTGGCCTCCCAGACAAACGGCCTCTATATCACCCACAACACCGACACTCGCGACCAGGTCCTGAACCTGTTCGACGACATCGTCACTCAGCGCCAATCCTACCGTGTCACCTTTCCCCTTTACCGCCTGCCAGGGGATTACCAGGTGCGCATCCAGGTCATAGATACACCCGTGGGAGACGGATCCGCCGAAACGACCGCCTCGTCTAAATTACAAGTCCCCAAAATCGCACTGATTACTCCGGCGGATGGCCTTAGACTCACCGTGCCATACTCCAAGACGCTGGGCGGCTTTGAGACCACTCTCATCACGCTGACCGCACAGGTCACACCGGTAGATGGGGCAGTCCGTGAGCCGGCGGAGGTGCGCTACTTTGCCAATGGAGGGCGCATCGGCGCCAGCGCCACCCCGCCCGACTACCAATTCGTCTGGAACGTGAGCGCCCTGGTGACCGCAACGACCGAAACCCAGGCCCAGAACTTTACCCTCATTGCAGAGGCCGACGACCGCTACCTCGACGCCAAAATGACCACTCCCCCCGTCAACATCGCCGTGACGTGGGAAAAGAAACAGGTCCCTATGGTCGAGGCCACCGTCGAAGAGGCAAAAAGGAGTTGGTGGATAGTCATCCCCCTGATTGCCATGCTGATAGGGCTGCTCATCCTGCTCATTCTGCTCATCCGCACCCGGGGAGAGGTCGCCCGTAAGGCAGTCAAGAGCACCACCGGGGTGCTCAAAGGCGTCACCAAGCGACTAGGAGCTACCTCCCAACCGGCGCCCGGCAAACTGGTGGTCGTACAAGGAGCGAATATAGGCAAAGAACACCGCCTGGCAGCCCAAATCACCAAGGTGGGACGCGATCCCCAGTTCTGCGACTTGGCCCTGTACGACGAGTTTGTCTCCAATCCTCACTTTTCCATCCAGTTGGACCAAACTCAATTCTACATCACCGATGAGGGGAGCACCAACGGCACGAAACTGAACGGTACGCCAATCCCATCCCATCAGCGCCTACTGCTCCAACCCGATTCGCTGATCGAAGTGGGCAACACACGCTTACAATTCAAACGTCTGGGTGGCACAACACGTCAACTGGGCGGGCATTCGGAGCCACCACCCTCTCCATCTACTCCCCC
>DSDT01000266.1 GCA_011048615.1 Chloroflexota bacterium
CCGCCCGTGACGCGGACGCCGTCGGCGCCGCCCACGATGTCGAACCCGACCACCCGCACCGCGCTGCCGGTGATCACCACACCGCCGTCCAGGGTGGTCGTGTAGAGCTGCGGCCCAAAGGACCAATCGCTCCTCCGGTAGCCGCCGATCAGCGTGACCGCCTTGGTGATCTGGGCCACCGGGCTGGTGCCGGTGTAGACCCCCTCGGCCACCCAGATCGTGTCGTCAGCCACCGCCTGGTCCACCGCCCGTTGCACAGTCTGGCAGGGCAGCCAGTCGAAATTGCAGCCGTTGGGGACCAGCTCGCCGTCCACGTCCACGGCATCCGCGCCATCCGGGGCGACGTAGCGGACGTTGGGCACCGCGGCGACCGAGATCGTCGTGGTGGGGGCGGGGTTGCGGTCTATCCAGACCACGTTTTCAACCACCGCGTCGCTGCCCAGCCAGCCGGTGACGACGGCCTGGAAGGTGATGGTCACCGCGTCGTTCCCGCTCACCGTGCCGTTCCACTCGACGGTCCGCGTCGTGGTGATGTATTTGCAGGTCGGCGCGCTGCACGCCAGCGACCCCGGAACGTAGGTCATATAGCTCCGCAAGGTATCGCTGACCGGGATCACCTGCGGAGTGCTCGAGTTGTTATCCACCCTGATGGTGTACGAGACGATCTCACCCGGCCCCACCGTACCAGGAGCCCCGGCCTTGGAGCCTCCCAGGCCGTACTCGTAAGCCCCAATGTCGTGACGACTACCGATGGGGCGGCTGTTCCCCTCGTAATCCAGGGCCGGTTGGACCGAGTTTGGATCTCCCGCGTCAATACAGGGGGATCCTTGCGTCAGGTGGAGGTCGTCGTTCTGCGGGTCGGCCAGCTTGGGATCCGCAGAGATGTCGGTCGGATAGGTGCAGGAAGTGCAGATGTAATCCGATCCGGCCGGCGTGTTCCCCCACACGTCGTTATACGCCAACAACGGCAGGGCGCCGGACTCGATAGCGATCCCACCGCCGCTGTTCTCCGCGACGATGGTGTTGCTGACGACCAGGGTGCCGCCAGTGTTCGCCAGGCCGCCACCGCCGCTGACGCTCCTGACCCGGTTGCCGTAAAAGGTATTGTTCCACACCTGGGGCATACCGCCGGCGTTACACAGACCGCCCCCATACGTCTCGGCGGTGTTGTCATAGAGCAGGTTGTTCCACACCCGCGCTTCGCCCCCTGCTAGGTAGACGCCACCCCCTCGGGCCGCCGTGTTGGTATAGATCTCGTTCCGCTCCAGGTGGAACGCGCCGCCGCCGCCATAGTAGACGCCGCCGCCGTCGCCCGTCGCCAAGTTGTCATAGAACACGTTCAGCGTGACGGTCGGCACCGCGCCGGCCTCGACGTACAACCCGGCCCCATCGCCGGTCACCCGTCCACCGACCAGATGGAATCCCTGGATCGTTGGGGTGACGCCAGCGCTGACGAGCACCACCCGCCGGACGCCCTGGCCATTCAACAGCGTCTGGTTCGCGCTGGGGTCAGACTGGCTGTAATCGTCGGCCCGATACCCGCCGGTCAGGATGACGGACTTGTTCACCTCCACCACCTGGGCCGCGTTGAGAGCGCCATAGTAGACGCCCTCGGCCACCCGGATCTCATCCTGGTGGGAGGCCTGACCAACCGCGTGCTGCAGTGTCCGGCACGGGGCGATCTCGTTGGTGCAGTTGTTCCGTTCGTCGAAACCGGTCGGCGCCACGTAGCGGGTGCCGGTGGTGTGGCTGATGGACACAGTATCAGAGAACGTTTTACCCTCGTTCGCGAAAGAGATAATGACCCGCGCCTGCTCTACATCGCCAGCGGCGGCCTCCGGCGGCACCTCGACCGTGACAGTAACCGGCCGCGTCCCCCCTGGTGGAAGCAGCGAGATGGCCGATGGCTGTACCGTGACGACGCTGAAATCTCCCTCGCCAGACAGCATGTACGTGGTCGTATAGTTGCCAATGTTTTCTAGCGTGTGGGTGAATTCCACCACCGCCGGCGGCTCCACACTGGTATGCTGAGGAGCTGGATACAGATCCACGTCATATCGGAGCGGCACGTTGATCATGTCAACCGCGCTGGCCACGAAACCGGAGAGCGTGTCGGTGGCCGTGATGATCGTGACGGCGGTCATACCCCAGGTCGCAGGCGGGATGACGAGACTGGCCGTGAAAGGATACCGCTCGCCCGGCTGTAGACTGACCCCGGTCGTCGGTATCACCGTGATCCATCCACCCAAGGTGTAGGTGAGGCCATAGTTCCCGGCCACGCCGCCGTCGTTGGTCAGGGTGTGATGCAGCGTCTCCTGGATGCCCGGATCCCGGTCCAGCGTATAACCTGGAGGAGGCTCGATCGTGGCGTGGGGCCGCCGCACCGTGGTCGTATCTATCACCGCGGCAGTCGGCGTGTAGGCCTGCGTATTGGCCGCATCCCACGCCGGCACGCCGGTCGTAGCCGTGACCCAGGTCCGGTTCGTCGTGGTGTACACGTCGGCCGGCACCGTCACCCAGACGGTGACGGGCCGGGAGGCCCCCGGGCCGACATCCTGCACCGGGTCCGGCTGGGCCGACACCAACCAGCCGTGTTCGTTCCACCAGGATAGATCGAACGTGTCGGTATACGTGCCCTCGTTCGTCAGGGTGTGGACGTACGAGACCGCGCCGCCCGTATAGGTCGTTGCGAACCCATCCGGGACGAACGACACGTCCACCACCTGGTTGACGACGATCGTATCAGTGATCCTATCCCCCTGCCCGCCGGGCACCGAGGCCGTGACGACGACCGGGCCCCAGAGCGTCTGGTCGGTGGGCGCGATGTCCACCGTGACGGTCAGCCGCGCGCTGCCCCAGATGGAGAGGTTCACGTTGGCGGGCTGCACCGTTGGCGTCAGGTTCCCATCCGCCTGCACACCTAGCAAAGAGATATTGCTGCTACAGTTCCCCAGGTTCTCTACCGTGTGCTGGAAGGATGCGACGCCTCCCACGCCGGAGGAAGAGGTCGCCCGGATGATCGGGCCATCGGGATCATAGGTCAGCTCCACGCCGTACACCGCGTCCACGATGGTGGTATCCAGCGCGCTGGCCTGGAAGGCGCTGCTGTAGCTGGACGTGGCGGTGATGACCGTCTCGTCCGTCGTGTTGCACTCCTGGTAGGGTACCGGCACCCGTACCCAGATGTCTCGCTCTCCATCGGGCGGCACGTCGATGGTCGAGTCGCCGCCGAACTGGGCGCCCCACTGGTCGGAGGTGAGGAGGAAGGAATCGGTATAGTTGCCGGTGTTGGTCAGGGTGTGGGCAAAGGTCACCCATCCCTGCGTGCGCAGCCCCGGCGCGGCCGTCTCCGTATACCCGGCCGACAGGGCGACGCCCGGCCGCTGGTTGACGATGGCGATGTCGGTGACGGTGTCGCTGATGACGGGGTTGGAATGGGCAATCGCGCTGGCGACGACCAGGTCCTCCGGCGCCAGCGTCGGGTTGGCAGCGGCCGAAGGGACGAAGAGGGTGACGAGCACGGTGGTCACGTTGCCCGTCGCGGCCGGCAGGGCCACCGTCGGCGTCGGCCAGATCGTGACCAGCCATCCCTCCCGACTGGCGACGGTCAGCGTGAACGTATCCGGGCCGTTGCCCTGGTTGGTCAGGGTGTGGGTAAAGACGACCGCCTTGTCGGACCCAGACGTGTTCTCCACCCGGACGGCCGGGCGCTCGATGTCGTCGAAACTGGGCGCCAGGCTCACGTTCGTAATCCGCGTGACCGTGGTCGTGTTGACCACCGAGCGGGTCAGGGTCGGCATGCTCTCCGAGGTGGCGGTGATGACCAACCGGTCCACGTCGCCGCCAAAGGCGGTCGGAATGGCCGGCACGGTCACCGTGACGCGCACCGTGGCTGTATATCCCGGAGGCTTGGGCGCCGGCCAGCCGCCCAACCGGACGGTCGGCCAGGGCGAGATCTCGACCGGCCAGCCCCGGCTGGAGGCGTAGGAAAAGCGGAAAGAGTCGGTATAGTTGCCGGTGTTGCTGATCAGGTGCGTGTAATAGACCTTTTGCCCCGGCAGCGCACTGTCGGCGTTGTCGCCCTCGAACTCGAGACCGTGGTCCCAGTTGGCGACGGTGACGTCGGTCGCGGTGTCGTACACGCTGGGATCGCTGTCGGAGGTGGCGGTAATCGTCGTCGTGTTCGCCTCGACGCCGGCAGCGCAG
>DSDT01000029.1 GCA_011048615.1 Chloroflexota bacterium
GCGAGCTGGGGCCAGGATGGCGCGCGCATCCAGATGCTCAAGGAAGCCGCTGATTTCGTCATCTACACCCCGGTCAGCAACGCGGGGCTGCCGGTCTCGATCCTCAAATCCTTCGCCGCGCCGCCCGCCGCCGTCCTCGCCGATGGCGAGATGATGCGTGAGCGCGTGAGCACCACCGTGACCAGCCTGCTCGGCATGTTGGGGATTGACGCCGATCCGATCCAGAGCCGCGAGTACATCCTGCTCTCGACCATTTTGGATTTGATGTGGCAGCAGGGACAGGACGTTGATCTCGCCGCGCTGATCCAACTCGTCCAGACGCCGCCCGTGACCAAGATCGGCGTGCTCGATCTCGACTCGTTCTACCCGGCCAAAGATCGCTTCGGCCTGGTGATGGCGTTGAACAGCCTGCTCGCCTCTCCGGGTTTTAGCGCCTGGCTCGAAGGCGAACCGCTCGACATTGACCAGATCTTGTACACGCCGCAAGGCAAGCCGCGCATCGCCATCTTTTCTATCGCGCACCTGGGCGACCGGGAGCGCATGTTCTTCGTCTCCCTGCTGCTGAACCAGGTGTTGAGCTGGATGCGCGGTCTGACGGGCACCACCAGCCTGCGCGCCCTGCTCTACATTGACGAAATCTTTGGCTACCTGCCACCTGTCGGCAATCCGCCTTCCAAGCTGCCGCTGCTGACGATGTTGAAACAGGCGCGCGCCTTTGGCGTCGGCGTGGTCCTGGCGACCCAGAACCCGGTGGACCTCGATTACAAGGCGCTTTCCAATGCCGGGACGTGGTTCATCGGCCGCTTGCAGACCGAGCGCGACAAAGCGCGTCTGCTGGATGGCCTGGAGGGCGCAGCCGCGGGCAGCGCTGGGCGCTTCGACCGCAAAGCGATGGAGCAGACCCTCGCGGGATTGGGCAGCCGCGTTTTCCTGATGAACAACGTCCACGAGGATGCGCCGGTGATCTTTACCACGCGCTGGGTGATGTCGTACCTGCGCGGCCCCATCACCCGCGAGCAGATCCGCGTGCTGATGGCGCCACGCAAGGCCGAGCCGGTGAGCATAGACGCGGTGGCTGTTGCGCCCCCTGCCGAGATCGCGGCAACGACCCCCATCCCGCCAACGACCGTGACCGCGCCGGCCGTTGTCGCGCCGGCGGCCGCGGCCGCGCCGACGTTGCCGCCGGACGTAAGCCGTTTCTTCGTCCCCGTGCGCGGCAGCCGCAAGAGCCGCACGGTGGTCTACCAGCCGTACTTGCTCGGCGCGGCGCGGCTTCATTTCGTGGACACAAAGCTGAGCGTGGACCAGGTGGAGGATATCGTGGCCGTGACCCCCATCGCCGACGCCCCGCTCCCCGTGGATTGGGCGCAGGGGACGTTGATTGACCTCGCCGTGACCGATCTGGAAAAGACCGGCGAGCCGGATGCCCAGTACGGCGCTCTACCGGCGGCGGCCGGCCAATCCAAGAGTTATACGGCCTGGAATCGGGACTTTGCCACGTGGGTCTACCGCACCCAGAGATTGGAACTGCTCCGCAGCCCAGGCCTGAAACAGATCGCCGCCCCCGACGAATCGGAGCGTGACTTTAACATCCGAATCCAGCAGGCGGCGCACGAACAGCGCGACGCCGCCCTCGCCGCGCTGCGCAAAAAGTACGCCCCCAAGCTGACCAGGCTGCAAGAGCGCCTCCGCAAGGCGGAGCAGGCCATCGAACGCGAACAGGCGCAGGCGCGCCAGGCGAGCCTGCAAACCGCCGTCAACGTCGGTTCGACGCTGTTGGGCGCGCTGATGGGCCGTAAAGCGGTCAGCGCCACCACCGTGAGCAAGGCGGCGACGGCGGCCAAGAGTGTGGGCCGGGCCTCGCAGCAGCGCCAGGACGTGGCCCGCGCCGAAGAGACGGTTCAAGTCCTGCAGCAGCAATTGGCCGACCTGCAGGCCGAGTTCGACGCGGAAGCGCACGCCCTGGCGGACAAGATGGAGCAGTTGGCGGCGGAGGTGGATCAGGTGGCGGTCAAACTGCGCAAGACCGACATCTCGGTCCAGTTGGTCTCCCTTGTCTGGATGCCCCACTGGCAGGACGAGGGCGGCGACCTGACGCCGGCCTGGTAAACCGGCCCAGATCGGGTCGAACGAGGATGATCTATGACGTATCGCTACGATGAACTGACCTGGCCAGAGATGCGCGAGGCTATCCGGCGGCAGCCGGTCGTGCTGCTCCCCTTTGGCACCGTGGAGGATCACGGTCCACATTTGCCCATCAATACTGATAATGTCATCGTCGAGGCCATCTGCCTGGAAGCGGCGCGCCGCGCGTCAGAGGAGATGCTGGTGCTGCCGTTGGTAGCCTATGGGCTGGACGAGCATCACATGGATTTCCCCGGCACCATCTCGGTGGATATGCAGACCCTGATCGGCTTTGTCTCTGACGTGGCCTTGAGTGCTGCCCGGCACGGCTTTACTCACATCCTGATCGTCAATGGGCACGGCTCCAATGCTCCCCTTGCGGACCTGGCCGCCCGGCGGGTGGTGCTGGAGAGCGGCGCCATCTGCGGCGCGATGAGCCCCAACGCGGCTATTGACCCCACGCTGGCGGAACCGATCTTTTCCCAGATGCGCCGCTCGAATCCGGGAGGCGTGGCCCACGCCGGCGAGTACGAGACGGCGCTGATGCTCCACCTGCGCCCCCACCTGGTCAAAATGGAGCGGGCGGTGCGAGAGAGAGGCCAGCTTGCCCTCGAATACTTTAACTGGGACCACCCCCGGCCCAGCATCCTCAGCTGGCAGGACTGGTGGTCGCGGATGAGCGAGAGCGGGGTGTGCGGCGATCCCACCGTCGCCACAGCCGAGTTTGGGCAAGCCCTGTTCGAGACGACGGTGGAGAATTTCGTCCGGTTCGTGCGCGAGTTCCGCACCATCCCGATGCGTCCCCGCCGGGATCAGCACGAAGTGGGTGAACGATACGCATGAACAGACAAACCTTGCCGATGATCGAGGTGCGAGGCAGTCCTTACGAGCGGGGTAAGCAGCAGGGGGAAAAAGCTCGCCCTCAAATTCAGAAAGCCCTGGCGGGTTATCGGGAGACGATTCCCCAGGCTCTGAAGATGACGTGGGAGGAGGCCGCGCGTGAGGCGCGCAAGTTCCTGCCCTACGGGGAGGAAGCGTTTCCCGATTTCGTGCTGGAACTCGAGGGCATCGCCGAGGGTGGGGGGGTCTCCTTCGAGGACGTCTGGTCCCTCAATTGTTACGAGGGGCTGGTAGACACCCGGCAACAGGTGTGGGGCTGCACCTCGCTGGCCGTGCGGGACGACCAGACGGCCGATGGTCACGTGCTGCTGGCCCACAACGAGGACTGGAGTAGCGTGGACCGGGGCAATGTCTACTTGGTGTGCGCCGAACCGGACGGGGGGCCGTCGTTCATCGGTATGACCTATGGCCCGCTGCTGGTCAACATTGGATTCAACGCCGAGGGGATCGGGGTGACCATCAACTCGGCTCACTCCACCGATGGGCGGGTCGGGGTGCCCCGCATTCTCTACTCTCGGGCGATTCTCCAGGCTCGCACCATCGGGGAGGCGATTGCGGCCTGTGTGCCCAAGCTACGGGCCGGGGGATACAGCTACCTGGTGGCTGATTCCAACGGCGAGCTATATAACGTCGAGGCGTCGGCTACGACTCACGACATAATGTACGGTCGGGATGGCTGGCTGATTCACACCAACCACTATCTCTCTCCCAAGATGCAGGACCTGGAGGAGCCGGACGTGCACATTGGGTCTATCATCAGGTTCCATCGAGCTGAGCGGCTGCTGCGGTCTCGATTGGGCCAGGTGACCAAAGGGTGCCTCCAGGGAGTGCTTCAGGATCACATCAACTGGCCGTATTCCATCTGTATGCACGAGGATCCGGCCAGGCCGCCTCATCAGCGGGGGTTGACGCTGGCCTCGCTGGTGATGGATCTGACCGAGCACACGATCCAGGTGGCGGCCGGCCCACCGTGCCAGGCGGAGTACGTGACCTACTGTCTGTAAACTAGCGATTTCGGCGCGAGGAGTGTGTGAATGGCAGCAGACCCTATCCCGGTGCTCACAGTGCAAGGGACCCATCGCCAGGTCGGTCAACAGATCGGTGCCCGGATGAGGCTTACCCTGGCGCGCATGCTCCAATCGGAGCGCGACCATCTGCCC
>DSDT01000115.1 GCA_011048615.1 Chloroflexota bacterium
CGGTTGGAGCAGCTCCTCGGGTCCGCCCAGGCCCGCAGCCTGACGCTGGGCACCTTCCACGCCACCTGCGCCCGCATCCTGCGGCGCGAGGCCGAGGCGGCGGGCATCCCGCCCCAGTACGCCATCTTTGACGCCGATGACCAACTGCGCCTGGTCAAGCAGGCTCTCCGGGAGCTGGGCCTGGACGAAAAGCGATATCAGCCGCGGAGGATACGCGCCGCCATCTCGCGCGCCAAGAACGAACTGCTGCCGCCAGAGGGGTACACGCCTGTCTCCTACTTTGGCGAGGTCGTCAAGCGGGTCTATGAGCGCTACCAGGCGGCGTTGGCGGCCAACAACGGGCTGGATTTCGACGATCTGCTCATGGTGACGGTTCGCACCTTTGCGCGCCACCCCGACGTGCTGGATCGGCACCGGGAACGGTATCGTCACATCCTGGTGGACGAGTTCCAGGACACAAATCAGGCCCAGTACACCCTGCTGCACCAGCTTTCTGGAAGGCACCACAACCTCTTTTGCGTCGCCGACGAGGATCAATCCATCTATGCGTGGCGGGGAGCCGATTATCGCAACATCCGCCGGCTGCGGGACGATCACCCTGACCTGGTGACGGTGCTCCTGGAGCAGAACTATCGCTCCACCCAGACCATCCTGGACGCGGCGCAGGCCGTCATCCGCCACAATGCCGACCGGACCGACAAATCGCTCTTTACAGAGCGGGGCCGTGGCCCCAAGATGGTCGTCCACGAGGCCTACGATCAGGAGGAAGAGGCCCGCTACGTGGTGGACACCATCGCCCAACTGGTGGCTGGGGAGGGGGTGCGGCCAGGGGACTGTGCCGTGATGTACCGTACCAACGCCCAGTCCCGGGCCCTGGAGGAGGGGTTCATCCGCGCCGGGCTGCCCTACCGGTTGGTGGGCGCGACCCAGTTTTACAGCCGGCGCGAGATCAAGGACGTGATCGCGTTCCTGCGCCTGGTGCACAATCCGGCCGAGGGGGTGAGCATGGCCCGCGTGATCAATGTCCCCCCGCGCGGGATCGGCCAAAAGACGCTGGCGACGTTGGAACAGGTGGCCAAGAAGCAGGGGGTCTCGGTCTACGAGGTGATGGGCCAGGCTGTGACTTCTCCGGACCAGAATCTGGGGCTGGGGACGCGGGCCGTCCGGACCGTGGCGGCGTTCTACGAGTTGGTGGAGGGGTGGCTGGCGGCCCGGGAGCAGATGACGGTGGCTCAATTGCTCGACCGGGTGCTGCAGGACGTCGGTTACGCCGACTATCTCCGCGACGGCACGGAGGAGGGGGAGGATCGCTGGGCGAACGTGTTGGAGCTGCGCAGCGTGGCCGCCGAGCAGCCCGATCTGACGCTGACCGAGTTTTTGGCCGATGTGGCCCTTGTCTCCGACGTGGACAATCTACCCGACGGGGTGAACGCTCCCACGCTGCTGACGCTGCACAGCGCCAAGGGCCTCGAGTTCCCGGTCGTATTTATCACCGGGCTGGAGGAGGGGCTGCTGCCCCACAGCCGCTCCCTCGACGACGCGGAGCAGATGGCCGAGGAGCGACGGCTGATGTACGTCGGCCTGACGCGGGCGGAGGACCGGCTCTTTTTGACCTATGCCTTCCGCCGCACCCGTTACGGCGAGACCGAGCCTTCTGTCCCCAGCCGCTTCCTGGGGGACATTCCGGGGGAATTGGTGAGCGGGGTCGGTTCGTGGCGGCCGGCGCGGCGGGAGAGCGCCCGGCGCGCGACCACGTGGTCATCGGCGTCCACACCTCAGCCCTCGCGTCCGGCCGGATCCCAGTTCCGGGCTGGTCAGCGGGTGCGGCACGCGACCTTTGGGGAGGGATTGGTGATCGAGAGCCGGGGCAGTGGGACGGACGAGATTGTGACGGTCCACTTTGACCAAGTCGGCCTGAAGCGGTTGATGGTGGATCTGGCGCCCCTGGAGCGGCTGTCGTGACTCGCCTTTGTTTTCGCGTGACTGGTTCGACAATGTCAGATTAGAAAACAGGGCCCGGATTTTCACGGATGCACACAGATACCTGCGATTCTTGTGCGTGAAAATCCGTGTGAATCCGTGTCCCCAAAATTGTTGGCGCCGCATCTGACATGGTCAAGGTCGGAACCTGGTTTCGGGTTCGTTACGCCCCATTCCCCTTGAGAACAATAGGCAGGTAGAGTTGCGACTGCTGCCCAAAGGCATAGTCCCCCAGTAGTTGGATGCAGGTGCGCAGCCGATTCTGTTCCGGCCAGCGCTGCTCCGTCGCACAAGACTCGGTCTTCCATCCCCCACTTCCCGTCCAGCGCGCCAGTCCCAGGCGTTCCTCGTTCAGTTGAGCTATGTCGGCGGTCGTGTACTGCCAGGTGACGGTGATCGGCGGGTCAAAGGTCAGCGAGATCGGCTGGCCGTTCCGGTAGGCGGCCAGTCGAAAGGCAGCCACCGGCAGCCAACCGCCGCGGGGCAGGTCCGGTACCCAGAGGGGGGTAAAGCGAATCTCGGTGGTCGCCGTCACTGCCCCGGCCGGGAACTCGAAGGCCAGGTTGCTGCTGGTCGAAGTTAGCACGCCGACCGTGTGGGTGCTCAGCGTGGTCGTGACGACCATGGGAATGACGACCTGCATCTGGTTGTTGCCCTCGTCCTGCTCCTCCACTACTTGGTCGCTGTCCACCATCAGGCCCAGACGGTAGAAATCTTCGCCTGTGGTCGGCAGGACCGACGTCTGGGTAAGGATGGTCTGCGTTCCGGCGTCGAGGGCCGGGATGGGGAAGCGCTGGGCGGGCAGGAGCAGGGTGCCCGCCGTGTTGCTCAGGTCGATCACCCCCGAAACGGGGCACGTGTGCCACGCTCCCTGGTTGGCCACCGTCAGCGTGACGGTCAGTGCGCCGTCCGCGGTCGTCGGCGCCCGGGCGCTCCACTGCAGGTCGGCGATCAACAGGTCGGGCCGGGCGTCCACCTGGATCGTGGCGCGGTTGTTCCCCTCGTCCAGTTCGTCCAAGACGTGACCACTGTCCAGCTCCAGCGCCAGTTGGTAGAGAGCGCCGGCGGGGTCGGGCAGGATCAACTCCTCCACCAGGGTGACCGCCGCCCCGACGCCGATCCCAGGGACGGGGAACGACTGGCTGGCGAGGAGCAGGCTACCCACGGCGTTGCTCAGGAGGATCGAGCCCGAGACGGGCGGCGTGGGCCAGGCTCCCTCGTTCACCGCCGTCAGGGTGATCGCCAGCGCGCCGCTGAGGACGCCGGGCGGGCGGATGCTCCACCCGGTGGTCGAGATCACCAGGTCGGGGCGGACGTCCAGGGTGATGGTGACGCCATTGTTCCAGCGCCGGGGGTCCGGGATGGCCTGGTGCGGGTCCGCGACGAGGGAGAGGTCGTACACGCCGGCCCGGGTGATGACGAGGGATGGGAGCGACAGGTAGCCGACGTCCCCTTCGTACCGGGCCGGGATACTCAGGACCTCGTCGTAGCCCAGCAAGGGGGCCGAGACGAGGGCCTCGGCCGGTTGTTTGCCCAGGTTCGCCACGGAGCCGGCCGTCGCCAGCGTGACCGTCAGCCCGTCGTGGGTGGCGGTGGGGGGAATGGTCGCCAGCGGCTCAGCGTCGAGCCACAGGTGGGCGGCCAGATCGGTGTAGGGGGTCTCGGACAGGGCAGCGACGTAATCGGCAAAGGTCTGCCCCATGAGGGTCAATTGGTGGGTGTTGGGGTTGAACAGATTGCCGTTGTAGTAGGTGTCGGACAGGCTGTACCAGGCCCAGGCCTGCACCAACCGGTAATCGTCCGCCGGGTAGCCGACGTCGGGATACGTCTCGTATAGGAGCAGGTCAAAGGTCTGGGTCATGAAATGGCTGACCCGCGCGGCGGAATAGGATGTGCCATCGTACACGAACCAACTGGGCCACAGGATGCCGTATTCGCTGATGATCAATGGTTTGTTCTGCTCGCCTTTGTCCTTCATCCACTGGCGGAAGGCGATCAGGTTGTCGCGGAAGATGGTCATGTTGTCCGATTCGTCAAAGGGATAGGCAATGCCACAACTGGGGTCCACGCCCGGCGGGGTGCTGGCCCCCCAAGAGTTGTAGACCTCGCGCAGGATAAAGGCGTGAATGTTCCACACATCCACCGGCATGGTCGTGTTGTAGGCCTGGTAGTAGGTGTCCCACACAATGTCCAGGTAC
>DSDT01000159.1 GCA_011048615.1 Chloroflexota bacterium
CAGTTGGCCGATGAGTTTCTTTAGCCTGCAACGAGAAAGAGGCCCCGAAAGGGGCCTCTTTTTTCGTCTTTTACCGGTTCGTTTAATCCGGCCTTTGGCCTCCACCTAATTCGGAGCGTGACACAAAGGAGTGATGCGTGAAAAACCCACACTGGTATAAATAACTTGTATCTATTATAACACCAAAACAGGGGAAGTCAAGGGTTTGCATAGATCGCGGGTCGTGCTACAATACGTTCAGCGCGAGGTAACACCACTCTGCCGGATACGGATAGTGCGCCCGCGTCGGTTTGTGACAGTCCGTATCTGTGGGGATACAAATCAGCCAAGAGCGTGATCGCGGTCCGGCTGACCGACCGCTCCATCCCCGGCTACTGGGAGGTGCGCGGCTATCCCGACAGCGCTCAAATCAAGGCCGGACGAGTGCACGACATCAACACCCATCGGTGGCGCACCATCCCTGACGGGGAAGTGATCGAGTTCCTGGATTGATGGAGCACAGTTGGCGCCCAAAATCTGCATCCACGACCTGGAGTATGCCTACCCTCCCCTGACGCCTGGCGGCCCCCCCATACCGGCGCTGCGCGGCGTCAATTTGCACGTGGAGCAGGGCGAGTTTCTGTCCATCATGGGGCCGACCGGCGCCGGCAAGACCACCCTCTGCCTGGCTCTCAACGGCATCATTCCCCACTCCCTGGGCGGGACGTTTCGGGGAGACGTGATCGTCGGCGGTCTCGATACCAAGGTGCAGACAGTGCCCACGTTGGCGGCCCGGGTGGGGGTCGTTTTCCAGGATCCCGACAGTCAATTCTTTACCATGACCGTGGAGGATGAGGTGGCCTTTGGCCCCGAGACGCTGGGCCTCCCCCCGGCCGAGATCCGCGAGCGGGTGGATTGGGCGTTGGGGGTGGTGGGGATGTCCGACTGTCGCGCCCGGTCGCCCCTCCGGCTTTCCGGTGGACAGAAGCAGCGGGTGGCTATCGCCGCGATCCTGGCGATGAAGCCGGACGTACTGGTGCTGGACGAGCCGACGTCGGGCCTGGACCAGCGGGGTAAGGTCGAGGTCTTTCGTGCCATCGAGGAGCTGCGACGCCGGGAGGGACTCACCATCCTCATGGTCGAGCAAGACGCGGAACAGATTGCCGCTTTCTCCGACCGGGTAGCCATCCTGCAGGCTGGTCAGGTGGTGCTGGTCGATACGCCGTCGGCTGTCTTTACCCAGGTCGAGGTGATGCGCGAGGTGGGGCTGGCGGTGCCTCAGGTGAGCGATCTGGCGGTCCGTCTCAACGAGCGCTGTGGCAGCACGTATACGTTCACGCTGTTCGAGCAGGCCTACGAGGCGTTGAAGGGGAAGCGAATGGGGGGAGCGATGGCCGGGCGGCGCGACGATTCGGCGGATGAACGGGTGGACCATTGCTCTCCCATCTTGCAGGTGCAGGACCTGTGGTATCGGTACAGTGACGAGATCGTGGCGCTGAGGGGAATCACCCTCGATATCGAGGCCGGAGATTTCGTGGCGGTGATCGGCCAGAACGGCTCCGGCAAGACCACGTTGGTCAAGCATTTTAACGGCCTTTACCGGCCCACCCAGGGGCAGGTGCTCCTGGATGGACAGGACACGCGGGTGCTGGCCGTGAGTGACCTGGCCCGCGTGGTCGGTTACGTCTTTCAGAACCCCGATCACCAGATCTTTGGCGCGACGACCCGCGAGGAGATCGGGTTCGGGCCGCGCAATTTGGGACTCGTGGGGAGCGAGCTGGAGGAACGGGTCGCGGAGACGTTGACCTACTTTGGGCTGACCGAGTACGCCGACGCTCCCCCCGCCGTCCTGGGCTTTGGCATCCGGCGCAAGATCGGCGTTGCTGCCGTCTATGCGATGCGTCCGCGCGTCTTTGTGCTCGACGAACCGATGGCCGGCCTGGACGAGAAAGGCCGGCTGGAGTTGATGCGAGCGCTCCAGGCTATGCGGGAAGGCGGAAGCACCATCATCTGGGTGACGCACGACGTCAAGGCGGTCTGCCAATTCGCGCGGCGCGTGTTGGTGCTGCACGATGGCCGGGTGGCAGCCTATGGCGACACCCGGGCGGTGTTCGGAGCCCCGGACATTGTAGAGGGGGCGGGTCTCGAACTGCTGCAGATCACCCGGTTGGCGCAGGCCCTGGCCTCGTGCGGCATGCGCCGCGACGTGTTGACCGTGGACGAGTTCTGCGCCGCCTATCTGGACGGGGGGAGGGAACGGCCGTGAGGACGGCGTTCGACGTCTACGTGGAGCGGTCGAGTTGGATACACCAGCTCGATGCGCGGGTCAAGCTGCTGTTCGTGCTGTTGGCCAGCCTGGCGCTGACCTTGTTCTCGAACCTGTTTTTCATGCTGGCGGCCCTGGTCCTTGTTCAGGCTCTCATCGCCTCGGCCCATGTTCCGCGTGACCGGTTGGTCTGGGTGTGGAAAGCGATGCTGCCCGTCAACCTGTTCATCCCGGTGCTGTGGACGGTCTTTTATCCTGAAGGACCGGTGCTGTACGAGCTGGGACCAGTGAGCCTGACCCCGCTGGCGTTGTCCCGAGGGCTGGGTGTAGCGGCGCGCCTGGACGCCATCGCCTTTATCGGCTTTTTGTGGTTGTTCACCACCGATCAGCGGTCTATTGTGCGCAGTTTGGTCAAAATCGGCCTTCCGTTCGAGTGGGGATTGGTGTTGGCGATCAGTCTGCGCTACCTGCCGGCTTTTCAGGGCTTGTACACGCTGGTGGTCGAGGCTCAGCAAGCGCGGGCATTGGACCTGACCAGCGGGGGGTTCTTTCGTCGGCTGCGGGCCCGTCTTCCCATCCTGGTGGCGGTGATTATCAGCGCCCTGCGGATGGCCGACAAGCTGGCCCGGGCGTTGGAATGCCGAGCCTTGGGCCTCGAAGGGGTTCAGCGCACCTATTTGCACGACCTCCAGTTCACCCGCCAGGATTACGTGCTCCTGGTTGCGCTGTTGGTTGGTTTCTTTGGGCTGGTCGTCCTACGGGTGCTGGGGCTTTTTACCCATCCCCTCTACGTGTTTCCGGTTTGAGCAGTCAGGGCGGAGACGATCTCATCTCGCGCGAACCGGGGCAAGGGGCGTTCTGCCGCGCCGTTTCGCAGCAGGATGTGGCGTGCTCGCGTCGTCACCTGGCCGATGCGCGTCGCTGCGATCCCCTCTCCTTCCAGGGCGGCCACTATCGCGGCGGCGCTGGCGGGTGCTACCGCCATCAACAGCGCCCCTGAGGCGATCAGGCCCAGCGGATTCAATCCCAGGTGTGCGCACAGTGTCTCGGTCTCGGCAAAGATGGGAATGGCTGGCTCGTCTATCACCATCCCGACCTGGGTCGTCTCGGCCATCTCCCACAGCCCGGTGGACAGCCCGCCCTCGGTGGGATCGTGCATGGCGTGTACGTCGCCGGCAGCCGTCGCGACGGTTGCGTCTCGCACCACGCTGATGCCGGGGTCGTGTAGGAAATTCCGGCACCGCTCCAGCAGCGTCGGGTCTATGTCTTCCAGTGGATTGGGCATCTCTCGCGCCAGGAGTGCGGTCCCCTCGACGGCGATACCCTTGGTGAGAAGCAGCACGTCGCCGGGACGGGCGCCATCGGAACGAACCAATCGCCCGGCGGCGACTTCGCCCAGCATACAGCCCACGACGATGGGGCGGTCAAAGCCATAGGTGATCTCGGTGTGGCCGCCGACGAGCCCCACGTTCAACTGTTCGCACGCGCTCACCAGTTGGTCAAAGATGGCGTCGACCAGGGCGGTGTCAGTGTGGTGCTCGGGCAGCAGCAAGGTAGCGAGGAACCAGCGCGGTGTGGCGCCAAGGCAGGCTACATCGTTGGCGTTGATGTGGACGGCGTACCAGCCGATCTCGTCGGTGGCAAAGGTGATGGGGTCAGACTTGGCGACCAGGCAGCGGTCTCCAAAGGTGATGGCGGCGGCGTCGTGTCCTATGCCCGGGCCCAGGATGACTCGCTCGTCGGAGGGCGCGTAGCGGGCCATCAGCCGCGCCAGGTGTTCAGCGGGGAGTTTACCGGTGGGGTATGTCATAGGATGTTCCTTTCTGGTGCGATTCTGGCTATACTAATTCAACTTGGCGAGTTTTGCAAGTTACGTCGTCGGCTATGGAAAGCCGACTACTACATAGTCGGCTATGGAAAGCCGAC
>DSDT01000193.1 GCA_011048615.1 Chloroflexota bacterium
AGATTTCCAGCGCCTGCTGGTAGTACCGTTCCGCCTGCGCCCACTGGCGCTGTGCCTGCGCCACCGCTCCCAGATTGTGGTACATTATTGCCACATAGCCTGCCCGTGTTTCTTCGGCAATGCAATCTAGACCTTGGACTATTGCCAGTGCTCTTTCATAGTTCTCTTGCAGTTTCGTGCTCTTTGATCTCTAAACAAGTCCTTGCCAATCGGGCTAGAACCAAGTAGAAATCCACTCCGATTTCACCTGATAACTGCTGAGACGTGTAATGATCCTGCTGCGCCATTACCATCTGACACAAATCCAGCCGACGTTGACCATCCTGCACCATCAGCAAGTACTCGTACAAAGGTGAATAGGCACCGTAGAAGGCTTCTCTGGCCTCCAACGCCAGGTTCACAGCCGTGACCAGGTTCTCGTACTCGAGGCGGGCCAACACCTGCCCGCGCTGCTTTTCCTGCGCCTCCCTGGACGTGAGCAGCCCGGCGATCGCCCCGCCCAGGCTGTCGTAATGCTCGCGGAATCCGGCCTCGATGGCGCGCTGGAGCCCCCCCTCGGTCCCCCCCGCTGGGGGGGAAGAGAGGCGCGCGCGGAGAAAGTAGGGCAGGATCGGCTGAAGGCGCACAAAGTCGGGCGCCTGCGGGTCGGGCGCCAACAGCCCCCAGTTGGCCGCCTCCTCCAGCACCTCCGGCCAGCGCTCGAATGGCAGCCCCGCCAGCGCCGGCTGCCGGCGCAACCGCTCGCTGTATTGCTCCAGGGCGCCCACGTAGATGACCCCCGTGAACGGCGCCAGGCAGGCCAGCAGCCGCTGGGCGTCGGGCGAGAGGTTGGCGTGTGAGTACTCGATGCAGCGCAGGATGCTCTCGGTCTTTTTCTCGCTCCGCATGTCGATCGCCTCATCCCCGGCCTGCAGCGCCGCCAGCACCTCGGCCGGCGTCTGGCGCGCCAGGTTCGCCAGCACGACCTCGAGCGGCAGCGGGTAGCCGGCGAGCAGCTTGAGGATCTGCTGCACGTCGGCGTCCTCGCGGTAGCGCGTCGCGCCGTGCCGCTCGAGGATGCGGTCGGCCAGCGCCGAGGCCGCCTCCGGGTCGAGGCCGGGCAGGTCGTAGACGTTCTCCTCGAACGTGGACGGCGCCAGCCACTCTTCGCCGCCGCGCGAACCGAGCAGCACGAGCGTCCGCCCGCCCGCCAGCTCGGCCAGCAACTCGCGCAGCCGCTCGCGCTCCGCCTCCGGCAGCGTGTTCCGAATCGCCAGGTGCGCCCCGGTGATCGACTCCAGGTTGTCGAGGATCAGCAGGTGCCGCTCGGCGCGCAACCGCTCGGCCAGCCGCGCCTGTTGGGCCGCCGGGCTGAGCGACTGAAAGCTGCGCACGTACTCGGCCTCGCCCAGCAGGTCGCGGGCGACGGTGGTGACGATCTGCTGGTGGCTCCAGGCGCGCTCGTCGTAGCCGAAATACCAGACGTGCTCGACCAGCCCGGTCGTCTGCCACCAGGCAGCCAGGTGGTGCAGCAGCGTCGTCTTGCCCGCCCCGCCCATCCCGCGCACCAACAGCAGGTTGCGCCGCGCCAGCACCCCCCGCTCGACGTGCAGGATGTCGAGGTCGCGTCCCACGAACCCATAGCTGACCTGCGGCGGGCGGTAGCGGCGCGCTTGTCGCTCATAGTGCGCGGCGCTCTCCTCGGGGGTGAACGCGCGCGTCTGCAAGCGTTGCGCCCGGTTCTGGTAGACGACCGGCAGGAGCCAGTCCTCCAGGTCGACGGTCTGGTTGAAATAGGCGCGGCGGCCCTTTTGGTTGTAGAGCTCGAGCCGCGCGCGGCGGATGGCGGCGGTGAGCTCTTGCCCGGCAAAGAGCTGCTCGTAGAGCGTCGTCATCAGCAGCACGGCGGCGCTGACGGTGACCGAATAGCCCATCGCCAGCACCATCTGCACCCCGGCGCTCATCAACCGGCTGCCGAGGCTCGTCTCGGCCGCGCCGACCTGCTTGCCCGACTGGCAGGCGTTGAGGATGGCGATCGGGATGCGGTGGGCGATGAGCAGATCGGCCAGCTCCTGCGCCTCGACGGGGTCGGCCGGCCCCTCGCGCTCGCCCTCGAGGGCGAGAAAGGCCTTCAGCCCCGCGTAGGGCGCGATGTCGTCGCGGCCGTAGCGGGCCTGAAAGAGGAGTTGCCGACGACGCCGTTCTCGGCGACGAGGGCGAAACCCGTTTCCTGGCGCGGCGCGCCCTCGAAGAGGCGCACGGCGGCGGCGATGGCCTGGTTTTGGAATTCTAGGTCGGGGTCGAAGCGGAATTTCATCACAGTAATCCCTCACAACCGCTATAGTCGGAGCATCAAGTCCGCGTTCCTTAGACACGGCAAGTCAATGTCACCGGACCTGGTCCGCGGTAGCTGTAGCCAATAGGCTCTTTGGTCTTGAGAGTAAACCAAAGGTAACTGCTCAGGCTTTCGTCGCCAGCGTTCAAACTGCTTGATTTTTACCACGAAGGACACAAAGTACACGAAGGATCAGGATAAGCGTGACACATCTTTGTGTTCTTTGTGGTGCAAAAAATGACTGCCCTGAGCAGTTACCAAAAATAAAGTAAATGTGCATCTCGTTAAATTGGTTCTACACAAGCGAAAGATGCCCACCTGCCTCAAAAAATGCGGCGAGACGATGCCGAATCATCAAAGAAAGTGAGCGTCAAGCCCCATTCGGGGCCAAATAGCATCAAAGAATGCCATTTAGCAAGTTCTTACATCGCAGTATTGCGATTTGGGGCCGAAAATTGGCGAATGTGCAATCCCTGTTCGTCTTAGAGCAGGAGAAGGAGCGTTTTTCGTTTCCTGCAAAAGTTGGGAAGTAAATTTGCTTTCAACACACTCCCATCGCCAGATTGACCTTCTGCGAATCGTCATTCAAAGAACCGTTCCAGCAAATCCGCCAACTCTACAGTGATCGCTGTCCAATCGGGTAGGGGTTGGGGAGCAACCTGCCCTGCCAAGTCCCGCTCCCAGTACACTTGGGCCTCTTCCAGATACTGAGGCTTCAGGAAAGCTTGAGCGCTCGGCACCTCCAAATCCTTGTGCTGGCATTTCCGTACCAGCATGGAGCGAGCGAGAGAAGCATCAAATGATTCACCCTTCTCCCTCAGCAACCGCCAAACGTCGTAGTAGTCCCGTGACTTGCCGCGTTGGAGAATGCTGCGCATTTTCTCGGCCAGGATCTCCTCCAGCGCATACGTCAGAACAACAGGACGCAAATCGGGAAAGAACTTGACGACCGCCTCCCGCTCCTGCGGGGGCAGCAACACTGGCTCATCCAGCGTCACGTCGAAGAGAAGCCGCGCCGGGTGACGTAGCGGGCCTACGAATTGAGCACGCATTCGGGCTGCACCGTTCGCCCGATGGAAGTCCATCAGACGCACCGTCATCCCGTGCACGACTTCCACCTGAGTGAAGCAGCGCTCGACGTGCGTGCGCAGTTCCTCCGAAGGAAATGCCGGAAGCACCGAGAAATCCAGATCGACCGAATGTCGCCAATCGTCAAAGTAGATCAGGCGCAGCGCCGTGCCGCCCTTCAGGAAGTTGTCGGACAGGGGCGGTGTCTGGCCCATGACGTCTAACACGCAAAGCATAGCGTACTCGTGCTCGGCCGGCCCAACGCCAAGATGAAACTTCCCCGCTATCCGCCGTAGCTCACGCTCTGCAATCATTAGTGCTCCCGCCACTCCAGCAACTGCCGCTCCGGGACGTTGACAATGATGCGCCAGCGTGTGTTGCGCGGTCCCTCGCACGGCCCCGATGGCTCCAACCGGGCGTAGCTGTGCCCTGCGCCATTCTCAAGCCGCGACAACAGATTCTCATTACCCAGGCTCAGCAGCTCCATCCAGTAGCCCAAACGCCGCGCAGCGACCTGGTTTTGCAGGCGCAGGGTATACGTCACCAGCTTCTCCCAATCCAGCTCCTGGCTCCCGAACCACAATCCCTTGGCTGGCTCCAGCACGCCACCGACCAGCTTGGGATGGTCAAACCCGTCGGCGATGGCTTTCTCCCGCTCCGCCATCTGCACATTCTCGCCCAGCAGCGAGATCGTCTCGTGGCCGAAGAATTTGTGAGGCGTGAGGGTGACGAAGCGATAGGTAAGACCGTCGACGATGACCGGGCGCTTTCGGCGAGTGG
>DSDT01000317.1 GCA_011048615.1 Chloroflexota bacterium
CAATTCCCGTTATGGAGTTCGTAGTAGCGACTTTAGTCGCTGTTTGCGCAATAGAAGCGACTAAAGTCGCCACTACGAACGTCAAATGTGTGACGGCGATGCTAAAACGGGAATTGCTGATGCGCCAGGGCGTGCATGAACACGGCCACTCCCAGCGGCAGCACGTCTTCATCAATGTCAAAGTATGGATTGTGATGAGGGGCGTTTAGACCGCGCGCTGCATTGGCGGAGCCGAGGAAAAAGTAGCAGCCGGGCACCTCGTTCAGAAAGAAAGCGGCGTCCTCGCTGCCCATCGTCCGTGAGTCGGCCGAGACGTTTTCCGCTCCCACGACTGCCTCAGCCGCTGCCCGTACTACCGCAGAGACGTGCGCATCGTTGACCACGGCCGGCGTCAACGGCGTGATTTCCAGCTCGACCTCCGCGCCACAGGCGGCCGCTCCGTTCTCCATCACGGCGCGCATCCGCTGCCACACCGTCTGTTGCACGCGAGGGTTATACGTGCGCACCGTGCCGGTCAGATCCACCTGCGCCGGGATGACGTTGAAGGCATTCCCGCCGTGAATCGTCCCTACTGTCAGTACGGCCGTCTCCAACGGGCTGACGTTGCGACTGACGACCGTTTGTAGGGCGGTCACGATCTGCGCAGCGGCGACGATGGGGTCCACCGTCTGGTGAGGAGCTGCGCCGTGTCCGCCTTTGCCCCGCACTGTGCAGGTCCATTTATCGGCCGCGGCCATCACCGCCGCCGGCAGCACATCCACCGTGCCTATCGGTTTCTCGTTCCAGACGTGGGCGGCCAGCACGACGTCGGGGCGCGGATTCTCCAACACGCCCTCTCTCACCATCACCTCGGCCCCGTTCATACCCTCCTCGCCCGGCTGAAAGACCAGTTTGAGGGTGCCCTTCATCCGATCTCGATAGCTGACCATCAGCGCGGCGACACCCATCCCCATCGCCATGTGCGCATCGTGACCACAGGCGTGCATCACCTCCGCATTCCGAGAGGCATAGGGAACCTCGTTGGCCTCGGCGACCGGCAGCGCGTCCATATCGAAACGGAGCATCACGACAGGGCCGGGCTGCTGCCCTTCTAGCAGACCCACCACGCCGGTCGTGGCAACCCCCGTCTGCACCCGGTAGCCCAACCCACGCAAATGGTCAGCGATCACGCCGGCCGAACGGTGTTCCTGAAATCCCAGCTCGGGATGCTGGTGAAAGTCACGCCGCCACGCGATCAACTGTTCGCGCAGTGCTTCTGATCGAGCCTTAAAGTTTGTATCCTGTTGTTCCATATCTCGTTTTACCCCCAGCCTTTGCATTGAAGGAGGCCGGTCGCTCGCTGCATACCAGCCCCATGTACAGCTACCAACACCTCTCTGTCATCCGCGCCTGGCCACGTGACTTGGAGATGACCTCTACGTCCTCGGTGGGCACCTCCACGCGGCGGTCCTCAACCTGAACGACGACGATATCCCGCAAAGGCAGCAAATCTATGACTTTTCCCTCCCCATAAGGGGTTTGGACGCGTCGCTTGCGGCGCGGCATCTTTTGACTGGCTTCCTGATACTGCTCCTGCTCGTAGACGAGGCAGCAGCGCAGCCGTCCACACATTCCCGTGATATCAGATGGATTGAGGGATATCCCTTGGGTCTTGGCCATCTTGATAGAGACGGGACAAAACTCGGTGATGAAGCGGGCGCAGCAGCGTGGCTCACCGCAGGCCCCGTATCCATCCAACAGTTTGGCGTGGTCGCGGGGTCCAATGCGGTGCAGGTCCACCCGCACCCCCAGTTGCTGCTGTAGTTGATGTTGCAATCGGCCCACGTTTAGCTTTTTATCCTCCCCCACGTACGACAGGGTCAATCGCTGCCCGTCGAACGTGTACTCGGTGAGGACAATTTTGATGGGCAGCCCCAAGCGCGTCGCTATGCTACGTGCGGCGTTCAGGGCCTCCTGCTCTTTACCCCGCAGTTGTTGGTTCAGGGCCAGGTCGCGCCCCGTGGCTCGTCGTTGTACCGGCTTGAGATTCTCCCGGTCACCATCAGCCAGGGGGTACACATTGACTACTTCTCCCAACTGTTGACCGCGCGCCGTCTCTACCAGCACGAAATCCCCGGCCTGCAAATCGGGACACTCGCTGGCGTCAAAGTCGTAGGGTTTGCCCGTCGGTCGAAATCGGACGCTGGCGACGCGGCCGATAGGTTCTGATACGTAGGAGCTGGAACTCGAATTCTGGCTCATTTTGTCCTGATCACCTTTCAATAGTTCTGGTTTACCCTGGTCAGTGTGACCAGCAGTCGCAATCTGTCCTTCTATCGTTCTGGCGGCAGGTACCGGTAGATGCCGCTGCCCCGGGTGCCAAACCAGAGGGCGCTATCGGATGACACGGCAAAGACCGTGACAAATACGTCGGAGAGGCCGGCCTCGACGTCGTAGGTGCGCCAGGCCCGCCCATCGAAACGAGAGATGGTATCTAACGTGCCAAACCTGCCGATGGGACAGAACCAAATTGTCCCCTGCGGCCCCGGCACGAGAGATACAGCGGCGCTTTCGGACAGAGCCGACCCCACGGCGTACGTGGTCCAATTCCAGCCATCGAAGCGCGAGACCGAGTTCGCGGCGTCGAACCCGCCGCCGCTCCCAAACCAGATCACGTCGTAGAACTCGACGGCGATGGAGGCGACGCGCTGACTGGCCAGGCCATCCGCCGGGGTGTACGTGACCCACCCCTTGCTGTCCCAGCGGGAGACACCAGCCGGGGTGCCAAACCAGGCTACCCCTTGCTCCGTCACAGCGATCGCCAGCACCTCGTTGCTCGCCATCCCATCGCGGGCTGTGTAGGTGGTCCACGTCTCCCCGTCAAAGCGGGACACCCCCCGACCCTCGGTGCCAAACCAGACCGCGCCATCCGGCTCAACGGCGATGGATAGCACGTCGTCGCTCGCCAACCCATCACGGGTAGTGTAGATGGTCCAGGTGATGCCGTCAAAGTGGGATACGCCCCCTCCCTTGGCGCCGAACCAGACCGCGCCATCTGGCTCAACGACGATAGAGGAGATGGGATATGGGTCGTCGCCGATGGTGTGGATTGTCCACGTCGCGCCGTCAAAGTGGGAGACCTTTCCATACTCGGCGCCGAACCACAGGTCGCCGTTGGGCGCAACGGCGACGGCGGTAATCGAGTTGTGGGCTGGGCCGTCGCTGGCGACGTAAGAGGTCCAACTTGCGCCATCAAAACGAAGGACCCCGTCCGCGTCCGTGCCAAACCAGAGCGTCCCATCCGGAGCGATGAGGATAGAGGAAAGGGGATTGGATGCCCAATCGGCGGTCGTGTAGTGGGTCCACGCCGCGCCGCTCTCGGCCGCTTCATCGAACCGGGAGATGCCGGACACATTCCGCCAGACGAACCAGAGCGCCCCATCGGCGGCCTCGGCAATGTCCCACACGGCGTCCTCCACCAGACCATCCTCGGTCGTGTAGGAGGTCCACGTCTCGCCATCGAAGCGAGAGACGCCCGTCCACATACTGCACCACACCGAACCGTCCGATGCGGTGGTGATGGATTCGACGCGTTCGTCGGCCAGCCCATCGGCAACGGTGTAGCTGGTCCACGTCTCGCCATCGAAGCGGGAGACGCCGCCAGAGGTGCCGAACCACAGCGCGCCGTCGGAGGCTACCGCAATAGACGAGACGGCGTCACCGGTCAGCCCATCGGCAACGGTGTAGCTGGTCCACGTCTCGCCATCGAAGCGCGAGACGCCGTTATCGCCGGTGCCGAACCACAGCGCGCCGTCGGCAGCCGCCGCGATGGAGAGGACGTAGCGACCTGCCAATCCATCCGCGGTGGTGTAGGTGGTCCAGGTCTCGCCGTCGAAACGGGAGACCCCCTCCTCGCGCAGCCAGGCGAACCACAGGGCGCCGTCTGGACTTGCCGCTGCCGTCCAGACGGCCGGGTTTCCCCAGTCACTCTCCGGTTTGAAGCGGGTGTACGTGCCATCGGAGGGGTGCCAACGAGCGATGCCGCCATTGCCCACCGCCCACAGATAGCCTGCCGGGTCGAGGACCAGATCATTCACGTCGTTGAGACTGGTGAACGACATCCAACCGGGGTTCGTCCAGGGATCCGGGGTGGGAGTGGGAGGCAGAGGGGTAGGGGG
>DSDT01000168.1 GCA_011048615.1 Chloroflexota bacterium
CCAGGAGCAGCATAAAGACGCTGACGTGACGATGGGCGACGTTCCGCACGTTGAGCGTGAGGATGTGGACGGCCAAGATTATTTCTGCCAGAGCCAGCGTCCATGCCACGAGTTGTAGGATTTCTTTGCCAAGTAAAAGGTTCATCGGTCCATCTCCTCACCGCGGTCGGAATTGAGCGGTTGGATTTCTACCTTTCTGCCGTGATCTCGCCCATCCGCACCTCGATTTCGGCCAGCCCCAGAGCCTGTCCGATCTCGCGAATGGCCGTTTGTAATACCGTGTCCACGTCCAGGGTCTCGCGCACCCGGGCGGTAATGTCGCCGATCAATTTTTCTTGCTCGGCCCGTTGTTGGGTCTCTTCCAGCAGGCGGGCGTTGTCCAGGGCCAGGCCAATTTGGGTGCTCAACTCTTCCACTAGAGCGGTCTCCTCATCCGACCAGGGGGCATCCTCGGCGCTCTGTCGTAGGGTAATAGACCCCAGGGTCTGGCCCCGCAGGTGGATGGGGGCGATCAGTTGACGGCTTCCGTCCTCTTGTACGATAATCGGTTTATGGCTGGGTTGGGCGCCACGGGTATCCAGCGAGACAGTGGCAACAGGTTCAACGCCCACGCCGGTATACCGATAGGCGGATGTGCGCCGGGCGGCTTGTTCTCGCCACGTCTCGCGGGCCCGGCGACCATAGAGGGTTTCCAGTTCTTGCAGCGCACGTTGGGCTTCCTCCAGCAAGCGGGCGTTTTCAATGGCCAACGTGATCTGGTCAGCCATCACTTGCAGAACGGCCACGTCCTCTTCGGTGAAGGCGTTGGCCTGGGTGGACTGGACGTCGAGCACCCCGATGGTGCGACCGTGGATTTTGAGGGGCAATGCCATCTCTGAGCGGGTGTTGGGCAGGTCGGGGTTATCGAAAAAGACCGCGTCCGTTCCCACGTCCAGTGCGATACGAGGTTCCCCGCTGCCGGCCGTGTATCCCACGATGCCCACTTCGCCGATCTTGAGCTCGTGTCTACGGGCCAGCATATTCTTTCCACCTGGCGAAGATGCGGCCTGCAGCACGGCGTATTGCCTGGCCTCGTCTGTCAAAAAGATGCCAGCGTGGTAAAAGCCAAACTGTTCCGAGATGAGATGGACGGTCTGGTCGAGGAGTTGGTCTGTATCTCGGATGGCCGATGCCTCCCGCGCCACCTGAGCGGCGGCCTCCAGTTGAGCACTGCGCCGGGCCAGTTCCTTTGTGCGTTTCTCCACCTGGTTCTCCAGGCCGCTGTACAGGTACTGCAATTCGTTGGCCATCTTGTTGAAGGATTGGGCCAACTGTCCCAGTTCGTCCTGTCTCGTCATCGGAATGCGTTCGTCAAAGTTCCCCTCTGCCAGCCGTTGGGCGGAGCCGGTCAGTTGTTCGACCCCGGTGGTGACGCTCCGGGTGGTTGCCAGGACAATCACAGCGGTGATGATCACGGCGGTGAGGATCAAGGGGACAGAGACCGAGGTGGCGCTCTGGATCGCTGCGTTGGCCCGGGTTTCGGCCTCGACGCGGCGGGTGCGGGCCATCGTGACCAGTTGGTACACATCCCATTCGATGTCAGCGTGGAGCTTTAGCAGGACGGCGGCCTGAATCTCGGCCGCAGGCCAATTGTTGTCCTCCACGTGACGGACGGTCCCCTCGGCGACGTTGATGATGCTCTGCAAGCTCTGGCTCACGTTTGTGATCTGCTCTTGCATCGGATCGTCCTCGGGAAGACGCAGGGTGTGGCTTTCCAGCTCCTGCTTTCTCGCTGCCAACGCTCTGACCGAGGCGTTGATGTCGTTGATCAAGATGGATGGGATGCGCTCGATCATTTTGTTTTGGACATCCACCACCAGGCTGGTCGCGTATTGGGAGGTCTCCAGGGCCAGCGCGAGCCGGTTGTTTTCCTCTTTCAGATCCTGGAGCGTGGTGAGGAGCACGTTTAGCTGCCAGAAAAAGTAGATGATGGCCACGATGGTCAGCAGCATAGCTACGCCTACTCCCACGATCATGCGGCGGCGCAGCGTCATACTGGGGCGTATAAAGCTAGTCGTCTGCATCATTATCCTCCACGACAGACGGGTCTGTGTTGGCAGTGATGAGGCCTCGCTCTCTGTCGGCAGCGGTGTCCGGGCCAACGTGCAGTTGGATGACTCCCTCAGAAGCCCGGAGCGTCCGGCCCAGTTCCCGAATGGCGGTGCGCAGGATGGTATCCACCTGGGTGGAGGCCCGGATGCGGGTGGCGATGTCGGCAGTGAGCCGCTCGACCTCGGCGCGCCGTTGGGTCTCTTCTAACAGGCGGGCGTTCTCAATTGCCAGAGCCATCTGGTCGGCCACGGCCTCGATGAGGGCAACTTCGTCCGACGTCCACTCCCGGCCGCTCCCCGTCTCTTGCAGGCCCAGCACACCGAGGGGTTGTTCGCGCAGGCTGATGGGAACCACCAGGGTGGCCTGGCCCGTTCCGTTTCCCGAGTCCGATTGCACGATGGGCCGTCGTTTTAGGAGGGCCTGTTCCACTTCGGGAGGCGTGGTCCCTTCCAGGGAGGTCACGTCCGGTCGCGTCCGCTCATAGTGCGGGGCGGTCTGGGTGGCGATGAATTCAGCCCAGCGCTCACGCACGTATTGTTTTTGGATCTCTTCCACCTGTGATAGGTGGGCCTGGGTCTCGGTGAACAACTGCGCGTTGTCCATCGCCACAGCGATTTGGTCGGTCATAGTCTGTAGTACAGGGATGTCCTCATCGGGAAATGCGTCTCGTTCTGCACTCTGCAACGTCAATGCCCCGATGATCCGGCCGCGGGAGCGCAGGGGGAGGGTGATTTCAGAGCGGGTATTGGGGAGGGAGAGGGTAATCTCGCTGCGATCGGCGGCGACGCGGGTCCAAGCGTTGACGATGGCCCAACCCACGGTCGAGGAAGTGTCTATCTGGATCTGCTGCTTCTCGGTGGGCACGTGGTGGCCCAGTTCGTTAGCGTTGGCTTGCAGGCCAGCCCACGCCCCCGACTCGTCGGTCAGGAACAGCGCGACGTGGTAGAGGGCAAAGCGTTCTCGAACGAGGTCAACGGCCTGTTGAGCCAGCTTGTCGGGATCGAGCACCGAAAAAGTCGCGGCGCTAGAGACCTGGGCCACGGTTTGAAGTTGAAGGGTGCGCTTTTGTAACAGAGCATTCGCCTTCCCCAGTTCGTTGGCCCGTTCTTCGAGCAGGGCGCGGGAGTGGATGGCAGCGTCGTGTTCCTGCTCGGCCTCTTCCAGGGCGCTGGTCAGCGCGCGATTCGACATAGATTGGACGAATATGATACCGGCGTTGATCAGGACATAGGTGCCAGCCATACTCAATACGGAGGGCAAGACCGTGGCGTCGTAGGGAGCGCTGGGTTGGAGCCAGCCCAGGTGTTCGGTCAACAGGCCAGCCGCATAGATCAAGCTGCTGATCACGGCGGCGGCTATGCCGACCTGTTGCCCGATGAGAATGGACGACAGGACAGCGCCAGTGGTCAGATATAGCCCGGCCGCGCTCAGCGTCCCCTCTGTCAGGAGAACGATGATTCCCATCCCATAAGTCAGTCCGATCAGGCCGGTAGCGCGGACCGCCGGTCTGATGTGGCGGCCCAAGGCGAGGGTGACCAGCACAGCATAGGCGACAAAGTAGGGGATATAGGCCAACAGCCAGCGATCGGGCTCCCGGACCAGGTTCACGATGAGGAGTAGGGCGATGGCGGTCCCCAGACCTAGCAGACTGGTCAACATGACGTTCAATATCTTGGTCTGCTGTTCCTGTATTTGGACTTTCCAGGCCAGGAATGTGGAACGCTCTGGCGGTGTGGGCTGTTCAGTCTCAGCGTCGGCCGCCTCGGTGGGCATCTCTTCCGGCCCGGTGTCCGAGATGGGGATGGAGGAGGGGGGCAGCGCTGGTGTCGGCGGCTCGGTTGGGGGCTGGCCCGTGGTATCGAGCAAGCCAATGATCGTCCGCTCTGTCACCAGTTCCTCATCTGCGGCGTCCGGCTCGAAGGGGGAATCTGCAAATATTCCATCGAGCTGAGTAGTGAGATCGTCACTC
>DSDT01000070.1 GCA_011048615.1 Chloroflexota bacterium
CCACGTCCTGCCCTGTCAACAGGCCCGCTACCGTCACCGTCTCGCCGAAAAAGCGGTTGACGACCGGCACCACCTCCACGTTGGGCCAACGCGCCGCCGCCGCCCGCAGCAGCGGGGCGAACAGCGTCCCGGTCACCCAGGTGCTCGACCCGTGACGCGGGGGGCGCGGCCCGCTCCACCGCCGCACCAATCCCACCCCGTTCTCCGTCAAGTCCAGCCCGTCATACGCTTCCAGCGGGGGAAGCGGCTCTCCCAAGCGCAGGTACCACTCGTCAGATAGGTAGACGAAATGGACGCCCAGCCGCTCCCGCAGCCGGGCCTGCCACCCTGTCGCCTGCTCGAACACCGCCCGCATCTCGCCCTCGGTGTGGACGCGGCCGCCGCCCCGATGGAAGCGCGTGATCCCCACCGGCGCCAGGCTGACCGACCGCACGGCCGGGTAGAGCGCCGCCAGGTCGCCGATGGAGCAGTCCAGATGCGGCCCGTCGTTGACCTCCGGCAGCAGCACGATCTGGGTGTGCGCCTCGACCCCCAGCTCGGTCAGGCGGGCGAGCTGCGCCAGCACGTCGGGAGCGGTCGGGTTGCACAGCATGCGGCGGCGCAGATCGGTCTCGGTGGCGTGGACCGAGACGTAGAGCGGGCTGATCCCCTGCTCGCCGATACGCCGCCAATCCGCCTCCTCCAGATTGGTCAGCGTGATGTAATTGCCAAAGAGAAACGAATGCCGGTAGTCGTCGTCCCGGACGTACAGGGAGGGCCGCAGTCCCGGCGGCATCTGGGCGACGAAACAGAACGCGCAGCCGTTCGTGCAGCGGCGGAGGCCGTCAAAGGTCGGGGCCGCGAACTCGATCCCCAGCAGTTCGCCGTATTCGCGCTCGGCCTCGACGCGGAACGCCCGGCCATCCCGCAGCACCCGGAGCGCCAACCGCTCCTCCGCCGCGTAGAACTGGACGTCAATCACGTCCCGCACCGGCTGCCCGTTGACAGCGAGCAGCTCATCCCCCGGCTGCAGGCTCATCCGCTCCGCCAGCCCGCCAGCGGCGACGGTGGCGATCAATCCACCGGGCATCCGCGCTCCTCGACCAGCCGCTCCGCCCGATCCAACACCCCCTCGATGTCCAGGGCGGTCGTGTTCAACACGACGGCGTCTTTGGCCACGCGCAGCGGCGACACCTCCCGGTGGCTGTCCACCTCGTCCCGGTGGCGCATCGAGGCCAACACATCGTCGTAGTCGGCCTCCTCACCCCGTTCTTGCACCTCGAGCCACCGCCGGCGCGCCCGCTCCTCGACGCTGGCGTCCACGTACAGCTTGAGGTCCGCGTCCGGCAGGACGACGGTCCCGATATCCCGTCCCACCATCACGATCCGCCCCGCCGCCGCCACTCGCCGCTGCTGCGCCACCATCGCCCGCCGCACCCCCGGATAGGCCGAGACGGTCGAGACGTGGGCGTCCACCTCGGGCGTGCGGATCAGCCAGGTGACGTCCACCCCGTCGGCCAGGACGGTGTACTGGCGACCGTCCTCCACCGTCGGCGGCTCGACCTCGATGTGCAGCCGCTCCGCTAGTGCAGTGACGGCGGCCTCATCATCCGTGGGAACGCTTCGAGTCAGAGCGGCCCAGGTCACGGCGCGGTACATGACGCCGGTGTCGAAATAGAGATACCCCAGCCGCCGAGCCAGCGTCCCACCCAACGTGCTCTTTCCAGAGGCGGCCGGGCCGTCCACCGCAATGGTCGAAGGTCGAGGGTCCACTGCCGGGTTGGGCGATGCCGATGATGTCAATAATTGAGCTGCTTTCAACGTCGTCTCCTGGATTTTTTCTGGCGGGTATCGGTGCGCGGCGGCCGCACCATCGCTCGCAGGGCCGCCACTTCTTGAGCGGTGAGCTTTCGCCACTGCCCAGGTTTCAATCCCCCCAGGCGCAGGGGTCCGATACGCATTCGGATGAGTTGATGGACCGGATGGCCCAGCATCGCGCCCACCCGCCGAATCTGCCGTTTGCGGCCCTCTCGCAGCACGACCCGCAGCCAGGTATGCTCTTTCTCGCTGCGCAGGACCGAGACCTCGGCCGGGGCCGTCTTGCGACCATCGAGAAAGACACCTTGACGCCACGTTTTCAGCACTTGATCGCTGGGACGGCCAGATACGCGGACGTGATATTCTTTGGGGTGCTCGTAGCGGGGATGGGTAAGCTGGTGGGCCAATCTGCCATCGTCGGTCAGCAGGATCAATCCCTCGCTTCTCAAGTCTAACCGGCCCACCGGAAACAAGCGGACTGACGCCGGCGCCAAATCCAGCACCGTCGTGAGCTGCCCCGACCCGTCCCCTTCGTCGGAGAGCACGCCCCGGGGTTTGTAGAGCGCGATGTAGGTATGCTCATGCGCCACCTGCACCGGCTTGCCATCCACGGTGACGCGGTCTCGCTCTGGATCCGCCTTTTGGCCGATCTGAGCCACCTGCCCGTTGACCCGTACCCGGCCCTGGCGGATCAGGTCCTCACAAGAACGCCGAGAACCCAGCCCCGCCTGGGCCAGTAACTTTTGTAAGCGAATTTCCATAGCCCACCCTCCGATAAGCGCGGCGATATTATAACGCAGGTGGGCAGAAGGGGCAAAGGGAGCAGGTTGTCTCCTGATATGCGCTACTGCGACCAGACCGGCCCGCTATCCAGCGACGTAGGGGCAGCGGTCAAGTTTACGGCCCACTGGCGCCCACTCGCAGCGAGGACGAGATAGATTTCCGCGTTGCCGTCCTGCTCCGAGGTGAACACAATCCACTGTCCATCCGGCGACCAGTCGGGGTAGCTGTTGAGGCCATTCCCCGCCTGCCCCTCGGTCACGCGCTGTGGAATGGGATTGTGGACGTTGAGCATCCCGATCTCGCGCCGCATTGCGCCTCCTTCGGACACCACCATCGTGTAAACGATCTCGTCGCCATCCGGTTTCCACGACGGATGCGCGTCAGAGTAGGGGCTGCTCGTCAATTGCCGCTCGCTCCTCGTTTCCAGGTCCAACAGAAAAAGGTCATAGTTCCCAGTTCGACGCGAGGTGTACACCAATTTTTTGCTGTCGGGCGACCAGGCCGGGAAGCTGTCCCAAGCATCGTTAAAGGTCACCTGTTGTAACCCTGTGCCGTCAACGTTGACGACAAAAAGCTCCCAGTCTCCATCCCGATCGGAGACAAAGGCGATGCGCTGGCCATCGGGCGACCAGGTGGGGTGGAGATCGTTGGCCGGCCCGATGGTCACCGGGGTCCAAGGCCCCCCAGCGCTGTCCATGATGTAGATATCCCCATCGTCACCACCCCGATTCGCCGTGAAAACGATGCGATCCCGACCGGGCGACCAACTCGGATCCCCCTCATCCCCCGGATCGTCGGTGAGCCGCGCCAGGCCAGTCTTGTCCGGCAAAATACGATAGATATCCTGGCTTCCAGCCCGATCCGAGGTAAACAGGATGGGCGATGTCGCTACCTCCCAAGGCGCCAGATATACCCCGCTGGCCCAACCCTCTTGAACACCCCCTTGCACCCGCACGTAATACCAGTAGCGCTTGCCATCCCACTCCGGTTCCTGCAGCACCTGGACCACCGTGCCGTGCGACATCTCGCCGAGCACCGAGCTATCCTCCAGGTTAGGTTCATCCCGCAGATTGAGGTTCTCGACGCCCAACACCATCATCAACTCGCCCGTGGCAGGAGCGCCCGGCACAGCCGGCGCTGACGGTATGGGAGGCGCTGCCCAGCCCCCTTGCTGCGCGTTGGCGACCAAAGTGCGGACCCAAGCGACGGGTCGCGCCAGGGCCAGCCCACCGCCCACGCTCGTCCGCTCATACATGGAGAGGACTCCGATCAATTCCCCTCGCTCATTCAACATCATCCCCCCACTGTGCCCGTGGCTGATCGCGGCATCCGATTTGATCCATTGACTGCCGTGGGTGGCGATCACGCCCTCCGTCCACGAAAGCCGCCCGCCGGCATAGTCTGGAAAGCCCAACAGCAGCACCGGATCCCCCGTGTGCACCTGGCTGCTGCCCCCCATCTTGATCGTCGGCAG
>DSDT01000060.1 GCA_011048615.1 Chloroflexota bacterium
CAGCCGCCGGTTGACGGTGGCGGGACTGCGCCCCTCGGCCACCAGGTGATCGCGGTGCTTTTGCACGTCGAAGGGCGTGACTTCCACCGGCGGCACGGGCCGCCCCACCCTCTCCCGCAGCCAGTCGAAGAAGGCGGCGACGTCCCGCCGGTAGGCGTCGAGGGTGTGGGGACTCTGGTCCTGCGCCTCCAAATAGGCGCTGAATGCCTCCAAAAATCGGTCCATCGGACACCTCCCAGTCAGGTCTGAGCGTTACGCGAATGGATTTGAGCGAGATAAACGGCCATTTTGGCCCGATTTTAGCCCCAAAATGGCCTTTTGTCAACACATAAAGGGTATTATGTGCAATTGGCCCACGCCAGACTCATCCGCCCCTTTTTCCGGTCAAAGATCATGGCAGCGGGTAGCGCGCGGCCCCTGGGGGCTGCGCCCCCAGACCCCCCAGAATCCAGCATTACAGAAGCCAGCAACCAGCAGCCAGAAATCAGAACAAGACGGGGGAGACGCACCGAAACCCGCTGAGGTCGTACGAGAAGCCCGGGAGGCGCCTGAAGCGGGACGCGCACCGGGCGACCGACCGGTTAGCCCCCCACGAACCGCCGCGAACCACGCGCAGCATCTCGTCTCCGGGTGTCGTCTCCTCCCGCCCATCGTCCGGCCGGTAGGGATAGCCGAACGTGGGCCGCTGCCAATCAGGCCCCCACAGGCTCTGGGTCCACTCCCACACGCTGCCCACGGCGTCGGCCACGCCGTAGGGGCTGTGGCCGCCCGGCAGGATGCCCACCGGCGAGGGGCGTTCCAGATTGGTCTCCTCCACGTTGACCCGCGCCGCGTCCCACTCGTTCCCCCAGGGCCACGTCCGGCCGTCGGTTCCGCGGGCCGCCTTCTCCCACTCGGCCTCGCTGGGCAGCCGCACGGTAAACGTTGCGGGGCTGTCGTGGGTCTCGATCTTGCCGTCGCGCCAGATGCGCCATTCGCTATGCGTCATTCGTAACCGTTCTTCCAACCAGCGGCAGTAGGCGGCCGCCTCGTACCAGGTCACCCCCACCACCGGCTGGTTTGGCCCGTCGAAGCGTGGGTCGCCCCAAAAGTCGGGCCGGTCAGTGCGCTGCCAATCCCAACGCGGTTTGCCCGTGCGCCAGGCCCAGGCCGGGCCTTCCTCGCCGCCCCACCAGGTCGGGTCGTCGTAGCCACCGGCGTCCACAAAGCAGCGGTACTGGGCGTTGGTGACCGGGTAGCGGCCGATCAGGAACGCGGCTGTCTCCACCAAGTATTGGCCCCGCTCCGCCTCCAGCCAGGCGGTATAGATCTCCAGCAGTTGCTCCTGGGTGAACCCTGCCGCTTTTTCGGTCCCGTCCTCGATGCGCCGGCGGATCCAATCCAGCCACCGGTCCACCTCCGCGTCGGTGGATCCCATCAGGAACGGGCCGGCGGGCACGTGCGCCCACAGAATGTCCGGCAGCGGGTGCGGATCGGACTCGACGGCGATGACACCGCTCCCCGGGCGGGGGTCGCCCAACGCACCCAGAGCAACGCCGGCCTCCAGGCGGGCCGGGGGCGCAAAGGCCGGCCCCCCATCTTTGTCATCCTCCGTGGACACAGCCTCGGCCAGGTGTGCGACCACCTCCTCCCGGACCTGCCAGACGTGGCTGAGCAGCCCCTCGGGCACGTCGGCCAGGGCGCGGGCGACAAAGGTCTCGGGGTAGTGGGGCGCTTCCACCGGGCTGTCCAGCCCCTGGATCGAGATCAGCAGCTCGTTCGCCCTGGGAGGATCGTCGGTGATCAGTTGGCCGACGGCCAGGAGGAGCGTCTCGTCCCACCACCGGTCGCGCCAGTCCTCCCGCAAGATGTGCTGGACGCGGTTCGACAGGTCGGGGAGACGGGCCAGCTTGCGGGCGGCCAGGTATTCCTGGAACGGTTTGCGGTAGAAGCGGATCGCCGCGCCGATCTCTTGGAGCACATAGGTGCGGTCGGCGACCCAGGTCAGGTACTGCTCGGCCCGGCCAAGGGCGGCCTGTTCGGCCTCTGGACCGCGCCCGGTCATAAAATGGCGGGTCAAAAAGGAGAGGGTGTCGGCCCGCGACTCTTCCATCACCCGCCGCTCCTGAAAGTCGAAGGCGAGTTCCTCCAACGGCAGGCGGCGGTGGGCGGCGGAGAGATCGTCCAGCCAGGGGGGCGGGGCCTGCAGCTCGCGGCCCATCCGCTTGTCCCACCCCAGGAGGAGTTCGGTGGCAGCGTCGTACAGGTCCGCGCGCCGCTCGGGCAGCTCGCCGACGTTGTAATGCACGATCGCCATCACCGTGAGCAGGAGGGGGTTGTTCGCCAGGTCGCGGACGTGGGGGGCGTGCGCCAGGCGGGTCATCAACTGCTCGGCGTTGTCGCGCGCCTGCTGTCGCCCGAGGGTCGAGAGGCTGCCTCCCCCCTCGCGCCGCTTGATCGCTTCGTTCCAGCGGTAGAGAAAATCGCGGACGTCGTCGGGCCAGCTCAGCGGGTTGATGTCCCGCCGCTCGAAGGCGCCGCCCAGTTGGGCGGCCCCTTCGTACCCCTGGGGGCGGCTGGTGACGATGACCCGGCAGCGGTCATAGTAGGAAGCGAAGCGGGTGACCAGTTCGGCGATGAAACGGCGGTCCTCGAAGCGGGCCACCTCGTCCAGCCCGTCCAGGAGCAGGAGCAGGCCGCCGGTCTTGATGCGCTCGGCGACCCATCCTTCCGGCAGGTCCAGGTGCCGCAGGTGATGGACGACGTAATCCCGCAGCAGGTCGGGGCTGGGCGACTCCCGCTCGGCCGCGTTCTGATCGTCCAGGTAACGGCCCAGGCCGTGCAGGGGCAGGAAGAGGGGCAACGGGCGCGGCTCGGGCAGCCAATCCGCCCCGTCCGAGCCGGGCTTGGCGTAGCACTGGGCGGCGGTGTAGGCGACGTACTTGAGGAAGGTCGTCTTGCCGGACCCGGCCTCGCCCACCAGGACCAGGCAGGGGTGCCGGGCGATCAGGTCGGTCAGGGGAATCTCTCCGCCGCCCTCGGCGGCGCGGAGGAGGGGCAGGCCCTCTCCCAGGCGGCCCGGCCCTTTCTCCCCCTGGGCCGAGAGCGGCACGTAGACGCTCTCCAGCGAGACGATGATGAGGGTCTCTTTGACAAACCCCTTGAGCTCCAGCTGCTCACAGGCGGCGCAGACGTATTTGAGCAAGCCCTGCTCCTCTGGCGTCGGCCGCCGGGCAGCGCGGCGCCAGAGTTTCCTGACCCCCCGACGCAGCCGGGCGGCGATGCTCTTGGCCTCTTCGTCGGTCACCTCTTTCCCGACTTGCCAGAAAAAGTAGAGCGGTATCAGGAGGCAGATGACGCCGATGGCGGCCCACCAGCCGTAGCGCGCGGCAAGCTGCTGCGCTGTTTTCCACCAGCCGCCCACCGGGCTGGGAAGCTCCACCGGCTCCGCCGTCGGCGTCACCGTGATGGCCGGCGTGGACAGGGGAGAGGATGGGGTCGGCGGCGGCGTCTGAGCCTGGACCAGACCCCCGACGAGGAACAGCAGGAGCGGAATCAGGAGAACAGTTTTACGCTGCATAGCACCCTCCACGGGTAGAGATCAAGGTCGGTCCTGCCGCGGGCGTCGTCTAGCGGGACTACCACCGGCGGCAGGACCATTCTATATTCGCCCGGCGTTTTGCACAAGTGCGCCACGCCGGCCAGGGACAGACCGCGCCGTCTCTTGGCGTTTCGTCGTGATGAAACACCCTGCCTCGGCCCGCGTCTACGGGACAGGCACACAGCCGCCCCGCGACCCGCAGCACTGCCGGCAGTTTCTAGTTTCTCGATGCAAACGCAAAAACGCTGGTCGAGATGTGGGAGACGCACCGAAACCCGTTGTTGTCGTTCGAGTTGTTCGGGTTGTTCCTGTTGCGGTACGCGCACCGGGCGTCTCGTTCGGCCTGCCCCCGCACAAAGGGCGTCCACAAGCGCGCGGATCGCCCCTACGCGCCAAATGCTTTCTTGCGCCAGCCCCCCAGCAGCCGCCCTATCTCGGCCA
>DSDT01000082.1 GCA_011048615.1 Chloroflexota bacterium
CCCACACTCCCACACCCTCTTCTACTCCCACACTCTCTCCCACCCTTCCACCCTCTCCCACCCACATCCTCATCCCCTCCATCCACGTGGATGCTCCCATCCTCCCCGTCTCATGGAATCCTGTCACGGTGGATGGTCAATCCCAGGCCATCTGGGAAGTGCCCGATACGTATGCGGCCGGGTGGCACGAGACCTCTGCACCGCCGGGCGCCGGCAGCAACGTCGTCCTCAACGGCCACAACACCGCCCACGGTGAGGTGTTCCGCGACCTTTACCAGTTGAAAGCGGGTACGGTCATCACCATCTATGCTGACGAAATCTCGTACACCTACACCGTCTCCGACATCCTGATCCTGCCTGAAGCCGGTCAACCGCTAGAAGTGCGACAGAAAAACGCGCAATACATCCTGCCCACCGAGGACGAACGGTTGACCCTGGTCACCTGCCATCCCTACGGCAGCCTGCGGTACCGACTGATCGTCATCGCCCATCCCAACGGTTTCGAGGAATAACGCTCGAGAAAAGAGGACCTATGAATCAAGCAGTTTCTCTCTCCCATATCCCCGTACTCTCTCACGTGCGCCGTAATCACGCCCTGGAACATGCGACGATCCAGGTGCTCAGCGAGCGGCATCGGGACCTTCGAGTGGCGGGACGCTCCTCGCTGTGGGGCTTTTACCTCTATGGTCAAGTGGGCTCCGAGGAGGTGCTCGCCGCCGCTCAAGAGGGACTGCGCCGATTGCGGCAAGGTCAGAGCCAGATGGCCCTGCACCGCAACTGTGGCTCCAATTTCGTCGTTGCAGGGACTCTGGCCGGGCTGGGGGCATTCCTAGTCATTGAGGGCATCGCTGGACGGCCCAAAAGCTGGATCGAACGGATGGCGCGTCTGCCATTGGCCTGCGCTGCCGCCACGCTGGGCATCATCCTCGCCCAGCCCCTGGGTCCCATCTTCCAGGCTCGCGTTACCACCCAGGCCGACGTCGGCGACCTGCGCATCGTCAGCGTCACGCAGGAGAACAAGGCCGGCCTGACCATCCATCACGTCCGCACCGAGGGCTAGATGGGCAAACCAACGCCCACCTTTTACGTATTCCACGGGACTGACGAGTTTACCCAGGCGGAGACTCTGTCCGACTTTAAGCGCAAGCTTGGCCCACCAGACACGGTGGACCTGAACACTACCTATTTGGACGGAAAGCGGATCACTCTGGGCGAGCTACGGCACGCCTGCGATGCCATCCCCTTTCTGGCCGAAAAGCGCCTGGTCATCGTCACGGGCCTGCTGGCACACCTCTCTCCCCGGAGGGGACAGCAGCTCTCCCAATCTCAACACGAGTACCTGGATGCGCTGACCGACTACCTACCCACTCTGCCCCCAACGACCCGGCTGGTCCTTGTGGAGAGCCTTGCACTGCCGGCTCAACACCCCATCCTCCAACTGGCCAGGGAGACGAAGCGGGGCTATGTCAAACAATTCGATCCGCCCAGGGACAGGGAACTGCCCCAGTGGATCGTGTCTCGGGTGCAGCGACATGGCGGCGAGATCGAACTCCGAGCCGCTCATCAACTCGCCGCCGCCATTGACGCGGACCTGCGGCTGCTGGACCAAGAGATCCAAAAGCTGGTGACTTACACCAACGCCGAACGGCCCATCAGTACCGCTGACGTGGACACGCTCGTGCCCTACACTCAGGCTGCCGTCGTCTTTGACATGGTAGATGCACTAGGCCGACGGGATGGTCGCACCGCCGCCCAAACTCTTCACCGGTTGTTGGATGATGGGGAACATCCTATGGGGCTGCTGGCAATGATCGTGCGCCAATTCCGGCTCCTGATCCAGGTCAAGGAGCTCAAAACCGAGGGGGCGTCGTCTCGGGAGATCGCCCAAGCGCTAAAACTGCACCCCTTCCCGACCAGCAAACTCTACAACCAGGTCACCCATTTTACCGCTGCCCAGTTGGAGATGGTGTACCGGCACTTGATGGACACCGATGTAGCGATCAAGACCGGTGAGATCGAGCCAGAGGTCGCCCTCGACCTGCTGGTAGCTGGCCTGGCTGCGACGGAGTAGTCCTCTAGTCAGTCCACTTGTTGCTGCATATGCCAGGTGTTGTGATGCACATCCTGGTACAGCTCGAACGTGCCCTCCCGGCAGCGCACCCGAAAGCGATGCTGGTCCACCCGTCCTCCCCACCCGCGCCGCGAGACCGTCCAGCAGCGTTCCACGGCCTGCACATCGTACTGGTGACCCCGCCAGACAAACGTCTTGGGAAAATATCCGTGCCGCCGTTCCCGCATGTCAATCGGTTCACCACCGCGGGCGCGGCGCTGGCTTCTCTTCCGCTTCCCTCGATATCGTTGGCTTACGTCAAGAGTAATGCCCATAATATTCCCTTGCCTCTGGTTTTGTCTCGCCCACCACCGTAAACTCGCGCTGTATGGGCGCGGTCGGCGGCCCGTTCAGCGCCGCCGGAAACGAACGCCAATAATCCCCCGACCACTGCTGTCCCCCCGGCGGCGCGACCACTACCACCGGCGGATAGACCCCCGGCGGCGTGGATGTCGGCGCGCGCGGCCCCGCCTCCCGCCGGCGGCTGGTCGCGACGATGAGCAGACTGGTGGGAATAGCCGCTCCCACCCCGCACACCGCGCCGGCCAGCACCGCCAGCGCCTCGTCGCTCAACCGGGTGCCCACCACTATCGCCAGGGTCACCGCAAAGACCACCGCCACCACTGCCACGAACACTCGGATCCGTCCCCACTTTTCCCCTCGAGGGCTCTCGTCCATGCTACCCCGCTCCCCGAAACATCTCGGTCAGCCAGCTCACCGGGCGGGAGAGCGCGGTCTGGCGGGCTGGAACCAGGGTTGGGCCATCATAGATCATCTCTCTTCCCTCCCCCCACCATCCGCCGTCCCGGATGATGCTCACCACGTCTTGAATTTCTGGCGCCGAGATGTAGGCCACCTGGAAACGGAGCACCCGGCCTTCGGCCACGGCCAGGAAATCCCCCCGGCCCGCCAGCCGCTCGGCCCCGGTGCCACTCCATCCAGTCGCGGTGCGTGCATCCTCCGCGCTGGTCACCCGCCCTGTCAGTCGCACCGGAAAGTTGGCCTTGACCAACGGGCCGAGCACTCGACTCGTCGGCTTTTGGGTCGCCGCCAGGACGTGAATCCCCGCCTCGCGCCCGCGCTGTGTCAATCGTGTCAACGCCTGCTGCACATCCTTTCCTCCCACCATCAAGAGGTCCGCCAATTCATCAATGACCACCACGATCCGAGAATGATCGCCGCTCCTCTCCCTGGCATATCCATTGCCGCCTCGCTTTTCCATCAGGCGGACGAGGCTTCGGAGCGCCTCGGTCATCTCCTCCACATCCCTGATCACTGGTCGCGCCAGGTGCGGCAGCCCGTTGAAAAGGCTAAAGGCGTGCCCCTTGGGGTCCACCAGCACCAGGGCCAGCCCTCTGCTACCGACAGCCGGAGCCGGATTGGTCATCGCTAGGCTCAGGATCATTGTCTGGAGCAGCGCCGTCTTGCCCGACCCGGTGGTGCCGGCCACCAGGATGTGGGCTACGTCGGGCGAGGGCAGGCGAATGAGCAGGGGAGCGCCATCCTCCGATAGTCCCAGGATCGCCGTCACCGGTGGGATGACCGGCTTGCCGGTGATCTGGTTCACCGGCTCCTCACAGAGCTGTCGAAAGAGGGGCAGCAGTCGCACCGGCTGGGGATCGTCACGAGGGACCTCGACCGCTACCGCCGCTCCCTGCCGAGAGACGCGACAGTTGGGCGCATCCAAGGCGGCGGCCAACTCTTCGCTCAATCCCTTGATCTTGGAAATCTTGGCTCCTACGGCCGGCATCACCTGGAAGCGTACCCAGCGGGGCGTCACCGTGCCGCCGGTCACCCGCGCTTGCACCTTGTTGATCGCCAAAACGGCCTCGATTCGATCCGATTGAAATTCCAACTTTTCGCGCATCTCGCTGCTCCTGTGTGAATCATCTTATTGCGCATAGAAC
>DSDT01000213.1 GCA_011048615.1 Chloroflexota bacterium
GGTTGAGGCCATCGGCCGTGCCGACCCACAGCGCGCCCTCCTGGTCTTGGAGCAGGGAGATGACGCCATCGTTGCTCAAGCTGTGCGGGTCGGCCGGGTCGTGCCGGTACTGTGTGAACTGTCCCGTCCCCCGGTCGAAGCGGTTCAACCCGCCAGCCGCCGTCCCCACCCAGAGCAGACCGTCCCGATCCTCATAGATCACTGTGACGCCGTTGTGGCTCAGGCTGTGGGGATCGTGCGGGTCGTTCAAGTAGTGAATGAACCGGTCTGTATCCCGGTCGAACTGGTTCAGCCCACCGCCCTCGGTCCCAACCCACAAAGTTCCCGATCGGTCTGCATACAGCGCCCAGATCGAATTGGACTGTAAAGAGTGAGGATCGTCCGGGTCGTACTTGTAGATCTTGAACGTGTGGCCGTCGTACCGGTTCAGTCCGTTGCCAGTGCCGAACCACATGAATCCCAAATCGTCCTGCACGATGCGCAGGACCATCCCGTGCGATAGCCCGTCCTCGATGGAGAGATGGGTAAACCGCATCTGATACTCTGGGGGTATGTCTGGGGGTACCGTTGTAAAGACGGTATCAGTGCTGCTGGCCCGCACTGCTGTGTCTTCTCCCGTGCGGACAAAGATGAACATGGCGGCCCAGATGAGCAATCCACCCCATGCCCACAGCTTGCGTGGTTTCATTTATCCTCCTCCTCAATGGGACTGGGTCTGGCGGAGCGTGCGATTGGGCGTCCGCCATTCAGTCTTCTAATTGTACATCAATCGTCGTTGGGCGCAACTTGGGAAACAATGGTGGGATCGCCAGCGCGATGTGGGAATCTCGTCTCCTACATCTAACGGGGGAAACGAACAAAGTTTCTATTTTAAGGTTTCCCGTGCATAAATATGACGCATTCTGACAGGTATTGGTGGTACACTCGTGGCGTTGACACAGTTTAGGGGGTGTAGCGTGTTTTCCATGTATCATAATCACATTCTCATTCGCGGAGCCAGAGCACAACTTGAAGGGCATAGACGTCCAGTTGCCGCGCTTCAAACTGGTGGTGCTCACCGGCGTCTCTGGCAGCGGCAAGTCGTCGTTGGCCTTTGACACCCTCTACGCCGAGGGGCAGCGTCGCTATGTCGAGTCGCTCTCGGCCTACGCCCGCCAGTTCATCGGCCAGATGGAAAAGCCGAAAGTGGACTTTATCGGCGGCCTCAGCCCGGCTATCGCCATCGAGCAGAAAGCGGTCAGCAAGAACCCGCGCTCGACGGTGGGCACGGTGACCGAGATCTATGACTACCTGCGGGTGCTCTTTGCCAACGTGGGCAGGCCGCACTGTCCCCAGTGCGGGCAGGAGGTCCGCGCTCAGTCAGCTCAGGAGATCGTCGAGCAGGTCGCCGCGCTGCCCTCCGGGACGCGCTTCCAGGTGTTGGCGCCGCTGGCCCGCAACCGGAAAGGCGCGTTCCAGGACGTGTTCGCCCAGGCCCAGGCCGACGGCTTCTCGCGGGTGCGGGTGGACGGCGAGGTCCGCGATCTGAGCGCCACGATCACCCTCGACAAGAAGAAAAAGCACACCATCGAATTGGTCGTGGACCGACTCGTCGCCCTGGATGGGGACGGGAACCGAGACGAATTCGTGGCCCGCCTCACTGATTCGGTCGAGACCGCCCTGCAGGCTGGGGATGGCTTGGTCATCATTGGCCGGGAAAACGACAGTGGGGGCAACGGAGGCGAATGGCTGCTCTCGGAACAGAACGCCTGCCCGGTCTGCAACCTGAGCTTTCCAGAATTGACACCCGCGATGTTTAGCTTCAACTCGCCGCTGGGGATGTGTCCCGATTGTAATGGCCTTGGGACCAAGGTCGAGTTCAACCCCGACCGGTTCGTGGAGCCGGACAAATCGCTGCACGAGGGCGGCGTCCGCACCTGGGGCGAGCTGCAGAAGAAAAAGTCGAGCGGCACGTACCAGGTGGCGCGGCAGATCGTCGCGCAGTTCGGGCACGGCCTGGACACGCCCTGGCGGGAGTTGTCGGAGGCGTGCCAGCAGGCCATCCTGTACGGCGGCGTCAAAGTGACGTGGCAGTCGGAGAGCGAGCGCGCCTCGTGGCAGGGGGAGTGGGACTATGAAGGGACGATCAACGGGACGCGCCGCCGCTACCACCAGACCAAGTCGGAGCAGATGCGCCGCTGGTATACCACGTTTATGAGTCAGCAGACCTGCCCTGTCTGCAACGGGCAGCGACTGCGGCCCGAAAGCGCCGCCGTGACCATCGGTGAGCGGACGATCAACCAGGTGACGGCCGCCAGCATCGGTGAGGCGCTGGCCTGGGTGCATGGTCTGGGGGCGAGTATGACGGCAGAACAGCTCGAGATTGCCGCAGAAGTGCTCAAAGAGATTCAGGAACGGCTCCAATTCCTGATGAACGTGGGACTGCACTATCTGACCCTCGACCGGCCTGCCCCGACCCTCTCCGGCGGGGAAGGGCAGCGCATCCGGTTGGCGAGCCAGATCGGGTGCGGCCTGGTGGGCGTGCTCTACGTGCTGGATGAACCGAGCATTGGGCTGCACCAGCGGGACAACCGCCGCCTGCTGGACACGCTGGTCCACCTACGGGATATGGGCAACACCGTCGTCATCGTCGAGCACGACGAGGAGACCATCCGCACCGCCGACTGGATCGTGGATCTGGGCCCTGGCGCCGGTGTCAACGGCGGGTGGGTGGTGGCCGAGGGCCCGCCGCACGAGATCGAACGGCACCCCGATTCGCTGACCGGGCGGTATCTGCGCGGCGACCTACGCGTGTCGTCGCCCAACGGTCAGCGGAGGCCCATCAACGGGCAGTGGTTGAGCATCGTCGGCGCGCGGCAGAACAACCTCAAGAATTTGACGGTCCGCTTTCCACTGGGTCTCTTCACCTGCGTGACCGGCGTCTCCGGCAGCGGCAAGTCGTCGCTGGTGGCGCAGACGCTCCATCCCGCGTTGGCGGCGGCGCTCCACAACGCCGAGCAGACGCCGGGCGCCCACGACCGGATCGAGGGGTTGGAATATGTGGACAAGGTGATCCACATCACCCAGTCCCCCATCGGGCGCACGCCCCGCTCGAACCCGGTCACCTATGTCCAGGTGATGACCCACATCCGCGAGCTCTTCGCCCAGACGCCGGAGGCCAGGGCGCGGGGGTACCAGGCCGGGCGGTTCAGCTTCAACGTCAAGGGAGGACGGTGCGAGGGCTGCAAAGGGCACGGCCAGAAAAAAGTCGAGATGCATTTCTTGCCCGATGTGTGGGTGACGTGCAACGTCTGCAAGGGCAGCCGCTTCAACCGCGAGACACTCCAGATTCGCTACAAGGGGAAGAGCATTGCCGATGTGCTCGATATGGATGTGGCGGAGGCGCTGATCTTTTTCGAGAACGTGCCCAAGGTTCAGCGCATCCTGCAGACGCTGGCCGATGTGGGACTGGGCTATGTCAAGTTGGGCCAGAGCGCCACCACCCTCTCCGGCGGCGAGGCGCAGCGGGTCAAACTGGCGAAGGAGCTGGCCCGCGTCGCTACCGGCGACACCGTCTACATCCTGGATGAGCCGACCACCGGGCTGCACTTTGCCGACATCCAACGGCTGCTGGACGTGCTCCACCGGCTGACGGATGCAGGGAACACGGTCATCGTCATCGAGCACAATCTGGACGTGATCAAGACAGCGGACTGGATCGTAGACCTGGGGCCGGAGGGCGGCGAGGACGGCGGACGCATCATAGCCCAGGGCGCGCCGGAAGAGGTGGTGCAAATCGAAGCGAGTTATACAGGACAGTTTTTGAAGCGCGTATTGTAGAGACCATATACCGAGGGGGTGAATCGAATGTCGTATATATGTGAAATCAAGCAGCAGCCGGCGCAGCTGACTCTGGTCGTCTGCACTGCACGTCGGTGCAGGAGCTGCCGCAGGTGATCGGGTACGAGGCGACTGGCGTAGCGTACGAAATGTATCTGTCAGGTGCGACGCAC
>DSDT01000230.1 GCA_011048615.1 Chloroflexota bacterium
ACCACCACCACCACCACCACCGCCTCCTCCTCCGTTCCCGCCGCCGCTGGCCGTGGTCAGCGCCAGGATGATGCCGAAAATCCACAGCGCTCGATAGCGCCACGTGGTCTCCCACGCTCGTTTTAGCACGTTCAAGTGATCCATGTCCAACTCCTCTCTACCCTGTGGTATGGTTTTTGGTTTAGAATGATCCGGTCTTGATCAGCCCGGGCCGATGCTGACGGCTGGCCCACCAACTCGCCAACCAACTCAAGTATAGCAACCCAATCAGCACCGACGACGCCCGATTCAGAGTAACGCCCCAGCCCAGAGGACCGCCTCCTCTCAACAGTTGCGCACCCACCTGCCCGATGTCGCTCAGACTGGCGTCGGACAGGCTGAGGGCCTGGGCCAACCAGGAGCCTGATCCCGAAGCGGGCAGCAGCCCGGCCCACGTCTCGCTCCCCAGGCCCAGGTAGAGCGCGCCCAACAGGATTCCGGACACCAGGAAGGCTGCCTGGAGAAAGGCCCACGCGCCGAGCAGTCCCACGGGCGTCAAGCGCCAGCCGACTTTGAGCACTCGCTGCCAGGCAGGCTCGGCCGGGCGACGCGGCAGTCGCAACCCCACCTGCGCCACGAAACGATCCGGCGATGTGATGGTCGGAGCAGCGGCAGCCTGGTGCAGGAGCGCCGTGAGCTGGCGCAGGGTTTCCAGTTCGGCACGGCATGCTTCACACTGGGCCAGGTGGGTGTCTACCTGCCGACGCTGGTGGTCGGACAGTTCGCCGTCGTGATACGCATGCAGCCGGGCTGTCACGTGTTGGGTCATAGCTCCTCCTGAAAATAGGGGGCCAGCGATTGGCGCAGTTTGCCCCGGGCATAGTTCAAGCGCGACATGACCGTCCCGATGGGAATGTTCAGGGTATCGGCGATCTCTTGGTAGGAGAGATTCTCGTACTCGCGCAGCACCAGCACCTCGCGACTGGCCGGCGGCAGGGCCAACACCGCCTGCTGCACGGTTCTGCTCCGTTCCGTCGTCTCTAGCGCGGCCTCTGGATTCCCATTGGAGGCCGGTACGGAAATCGCGTCCACGTCTACCGTCTCCCGCTCGCGGCGCAACACGTCCCGCGCGGCATTGGTGGCGATGCGATAGACCCAGTTGCGGAAGGGCGAGCGGGGCCGATAGCTGGGCAGATGTTGCCAGGCGCGGATGAAGGCTTCCTGTGCCGCGTCCTCCGCTAGATTGGCGTTCCCACACAACCGGTACACCACGTTGACGACCCCCTTCCGGTGGCGACGGACCAACTCACCGAACGCCCGCCGGTCTCCCTGCTGGGCCTGGGCGATGATCTCTAATTCTCGGTCGGCTGCCGTCGCCGGATCTGTATTCACTACGCCGCTGGTCCTTTCTACCTGTTTAACGTATATGGGACTGATTTTATTCGGAAAGATGGATCGCTAACCCGCCCTCCGGCTGTTGGGGTATCGCAAGATTGCAATTCGCGATAGGTATAGTATACTGTAACCAGCGGAAACGTGAAACCTGGTCTGTACTCTCAGGATAAAGGAGCAAGAGGCATGATTCCACTACGAGACACTGTGCCCTCTCGTCGCTTTCCCATCGTGAACACGGGTATCATCGCTCTCAACGTGTTGGTCTTTATTTTCGAGCAGCTCACGAGGTCAGAACAGCTGGATCATCTGATCGTGACCTGGGGGCTGGTTCCGAGCCAGTTCTGGGCTTTTAGCGATTGGAGGCCCTGGCTCACTCTGTTCACTTCAATGTTCCTGCACGGTGGATGGTGGCACTTGATATCCAATATGCTGGCCCTGTACATCTTTGGCGATAACGTCGAGGATCGCCTGGGACCCTTCCGCTACACGCTGTTCTATCTATTCAGCGGCCTGATGGCCAGCGCCGCCCACCTGATCGCGTATTCCGGCTCGTCCCTGCCGACGGTGGGGGCCAGCGGAGCTATCGCTGGGGTATTGGGAGCCTACATGGTGCTCTATCCCCAGGCTCGCGTCCTCACTCTGGTGCCGATATTTTACTTCCTGCGGGTAGTTGAACTCCCGGCGTTGATCTATTTGGGATTCTGGTTCATCTCCCAGTTGTTCAACGGTCTCTTTGCCTTGACCGCGGCCGATGTCTTTCAGAGCGGCGGGGTGGCCTGGTGGGCGCACATCGGGGGGTTCGTCTTTGGATTGGCGACCATCAAGCTCATCTCCCCTCCGCCTCCGTCCTTGCCTCCTCCCACGTATCGGTACGAGTACGAGGACGATCATTTACGGAGAAGGTGGTAGCATAGAGATGTCGTTTCGGGTTGGCTTGGTTCTCCTGGTCATCCTGCTGCTGCTCCTCTCCGGGTCGGTGCTGGTGTTCGAGGGCTATTATGCCGACCGCGTCTATCCGGGCGTCTCTGTGTGGGGAGTGGACGTGGGCGGGATGCAGTTGGAGCAGGCGATCGGCGCGTTGGAGCGGGGATTGGGTCTCGATGCGCCCGTGGTGACGTTGTATGGACCGCAGCGCTCCTGGTCCGTGCGTCTTGTGGACCTGGGGCTGCGACTGGACCCGCGCGCTACCCTGATGCAGGCCTACTATCTGGGACGTGACCCGGCCTCCTCGTGGATCGCGAGATTGTGGACTCACGGGCAGTTGTTGGCCTATGGAGCCGATTTCCCCCCTATCGTCGTGTACGATGAACAGGTGGCCCGCTTCTATCTGGATGCCTTGGCTAAGCAGATAGATGTTCCGGTCGTTGATGCCGCCCTTTCCCTCGACGACTCCACCCCAGTCGTACATCCGGCCCAGGCCGGACGGTATGTGGACGTGGAAGCGACCCTGGCGGCGCTGTCGGAGGCCGTGATTGGTCTGCGCCCTGCCGAGGTGAAGCTGGTCGTGCGCGAGATTCAGCCGGCCATCGCCGATGCCGAGTCGGCCCGCCAGGAGGCCGAGGCGCTGCTGGCGCGGCCCCTCACCCTGGTGTTGGGCCAGCCCCGCGAGGGGGATCCCGGTCCGTGGCTGATCCCTGCCAAGGAATTGGTCGCGGCGTTGGACGTGCAGGCGAGCGGCGGTGAACTGCACATCGTGCTGAACGAGGAGCCGCTGCGGGCTTTTCTGGAGCCGCTGACCGACGTGCTGGCCATCGAGCCGGTGGACGCCTGGTTTCGCTTCGACGATGCGCTGGGCCAGGTGGAGCCGATCAGCCCCAGCGTGGATGGTCGGGTGCTGGACGTGGACGCCAGCGTGGCGCGCATCGTGCAAGCGTTGCAGGCAGGGGAGCGTCATGTGCCCCTCGTGATGCGGACGGTCGCGCCGCGTTACCCGGATACCGCCACTGCCGAGGAGTTGGGCATCGTCGAACTGGTGGCCGAGGGGGATTCCTATTTCATCGACTCGCCCTCCGCGCGAGATCGCAACATTCGCATCGCCGCGCCCAAGTTCTCTGGCATCATCATCGGCCCGGGAGAGACCTTTTCGTTCAACCACTACCTGGGAGAAGTGAGCGCTGCGGCCGGTTACGACGAGTCATACATCACCGCTGGTGACCAGTTGGCTATCGAGGTCGGGGGAGGGATCTGCCAGGTGAGCACGACCGCCTTTCGCGCCGCCTTCTGGGGGGGATACCCCATCGTCGAGTGGTGGTATCACAATCACCGGATCGGGTATTACGAGTTGATGGGGGCCGGGGTGGGCATGGACGCCACCGTCTATTCCCCGCACGTGGATTTCAAATTCGTCAATGACCGGCTCCATCCGTTGCTGATCGAGACCGAGATCGTCGAGGGGGCGCATCGCTTGATATTTCGGTTCTATTCCACTGCCGACGGCCGGCAGGTGGAAAAGGAAGGACCAGAGATCACGGGCGAGACCGCGCCCGCCCCGCCCATCTATAAACTGGACGAATCGCTGGCTCCGGGGACAGTGGTCAGGTGGCAGTCGGCGGTGAACGGCCTGACAGCCACCGTCCGGCGGCGGGTCCG
>DSDT01000118.1 GCA_011048615.1 Chloroflexota bacterium
CATCACGCCGGAGATGTCGACCGGCGGGGCCAGGGTGCGGATCTTGGTCGCCAGGACGACGAACACGCGGCGCTGGGGCGCAAACTCGCCGGCGCGGGTGTCGGGCAGGATGGCGCAGAAGAGGCGGTCGACGTCGCCCGCCAGGTCCAGGTAGCGGGTCTGCAGCGCGTCGTTGACGATGATGCGCTCCACGGCGTCGTCCATCAGCGCGATGCGCTCGAACCCCTCGCTCTGCAGGATCGGGCCCAGGTCCACGCCGCGCGCGGCGCAAAATCCCTCCGCCTCGGCCAGCGCCTCCTGCAGCCGCTCGACCAGGGCCTCCTTGTCCGCCACGGGGCTGTCGCCCTCCCGGATGCCGCCGCCCGCGCCGGAGCCATAGATCGCCAGCGCCCGCTGCAGCTCGCGAAAGATGCCCACGTAATCCACGATCAGGCCGTTGACCTTTTCCCCAAAGACGCGGTTGGCGCGGGCGATGGTCTGCATCAGCATGTGGTTGCGCATGGGCCGGTCGAGGTACAGCGTGGAGCAGGCCGGCGCGTCGAACCCCGTGCGCCACATGGCGCACACAAAGGCTATCCGCAGCGGGTCGGCGGGGTCCTTGAACTTTTCGTCCAGGGCCTCGTTCACCAGCCGCCGGCGGTGGGGCAGGATGTCGAGCCCGTGCGCGGCGAATTTGGCCGCCTCGCCCTGCTCCTGGGAGATGACGACGGCCATGTCGGTCCCTGCCATAAAGGCGACCCTGGCCGCCAGCGCTTGCCGCTCCTCCTCCGGGACGGTCGCCAGGCGCGCCTTCAGCTCGTCCAGCGTGCGCTGCCAGTGGGCCTGCACCTTGCGGTACATCCGGACGGTGGTCAGCTTGTCGATGGAGACGACCATCGCCTTGCCCAGAAAGCCGCGGTTGACAAAGTGGCCCACGATGTCCGCGGCGATGCGCTCCAGCCGGTCGTCGCGCGTGATCAGGTGGTACTGGCGGGCGAACTCGCGCGCTAATCTCTCCTCCTGGGCGTCGTCCAGCTCCGCCTCCTCCAGCAGCCGCTCCATGTCGGCGTTGAGGTCCCGGTTGGTCAGCTCTAGCTCGGGGATGCGGTTCTCATAGTAGAGGGGCACGGTGGCCCGGTCCTCCACCGACTGCCGAAAGTTGTAGACGCTGACGTAATCGCCGAACACCTGGCGCGTCTTTTCCTCGCCGGCGATCAGGGGTGTGCCGGTAAAGGCCAGGAAGGCGGCGTTCGGCAGGGCGTGGCGCATGTTCATCGCCAGCACGTCGTACTGGCTGCGGTGGGCCTCGTCGGTGATGACGATGACGTCGTCCCGGTCGGAGAGCTTGGGATACCGCGCCCCTCCCCGCGTGCCGAATTTCTGGATCAGGGTAAAGACGTAGCGGTGGTCCTCCCGGTCGAGCATCTGTTTCAGGTGCTCGCCGCTCTGGGCGCGGCAGCGCTCCTCCGGCTCGGTGACCACGCCGCAGCGGGCGAAATTCTTATAGATCTGGTCGTCCAGGTCGACGCGGTCGGTGACGACGACAAAGGTCCAGTTGCCGCCCAGCTTGCGCAGGATCTTGCGCGAGAAAAAGATCATCGCAAAGCTCTTGCCCGAGCCTTGTGTGTGCCAGAACACGCCCAGCTTGCCCTGGTTCTCCCTGATCTGCTGCACGGCTTGCAGGGCATTTTCTACACCCAGAACCTGGTGGTTCTTGGCCACGATCTTGTTCATTCCGCCCTGGGTCTCGTGGAAGAGGGTATAGTTCTCGACGATGTCGAGGAAGCGGGCCGGCGCGCACACCCCGCGCACCAGGGTCTCCAGGGAGATGACACCCTCTTCTCCCTCGTCGTTGATCTTTTGCCACCGGGAAAAGTGCTCCCAGCCGGCGGTGATGGTGCCCAGGCGGGCGTCGCTGCCGTTGGAGAGCAGGATAAACCCGTTGTACCAGAACAGGTGCGGGATGGCGTCCTTGTAGTCGGCGAGGTTCTTGTAGAAGGCGTCCTCGACCCGCCGGTGGTGGGCCTTGAGCTCGCCAAAGAGCAGGGGCAGGCCGTTGACGAATCCCACCAGGTCGGCCCGCCGGGTGTAGACCTCGCCGGTGATCCACACCTGCTGGGCCAGGAAAAAGTCATTGTTCGCAGGCGTCTCCCAGTCAATGACATAGACGGTCTCGACCCGTTCCTCGCCCTCGGGGCTGCGGGTGGCGACTTTGACCCCGTCCTTGAGCAGGCGGTATAGCTCGCGGTTGGCGTGGACGGGCGTCATGGCCGAGCGGTCGCGCGTCAGCTCTTCTAGGCCTAGGTCGAGGGGTTCGGCCGGCAGGGCGGGGTTGAGCCGCTCCAGCGCCATCCGCAGGCGCGGGACGAGGACGACTTGCCCGCGGTGCTCGCGGCCCAGCGTGGCCTCCGGGCCGGCGCCGTGGACCTCGTGGTAGGCGTCGGTCGTCTCCCAGCCCAGCTCGGCGAACAGGGCCAGGGCGGCGGTTTCGAGGGCGGCTTCGGCGTCGGGAGATGGCGCCGTCATTCTGCCTCACCTCTCAACGCCCGTTCGCGGCGGGCCAGCAGATCATCGCGCTCGGCGATGATGAGGCCCAGCGGCGTGCGCCCGTCGGCGCGCGGCTGGCACGACCAGCCGCGCAGCAGCATCAGGGTTTGAATCAGGGACTCGCCCACACTTGCGAACGGCTTTCCATCGTGCATCTGTGTGAGGTGGTACAGGAACTCGTCGGCCAGATCGGCCTCCTGCGGGCCGCCGCCGACCATCACCTGCGCCGGCGTCAGCCCGGCAAAGAAGGGGTGAGGCGTGTGGTTCCACCGCTGTTCCAGCGCCCGCAACGCCTCTTGCCTGGCGTTCTCGTCGGCAAAGGCGGTGGCCTGCCACTCGGCCAACATCGCGGCCCACACCTCGTCTTCTTGCTCGCCCCAGGGCGGCGTAAAGACGTTGAGGATTCCACCAGACCGCCAGTACGCATCGGTGTAACGGCCATCAGGCCAGGGCCGGAGCAAGCGCTGCGCATCCCGCCTGATCCTGGCCGGAACGATAGGAGGCAGCGCTAGGAACGCATCCTCCACGTCGCCGGTCGACCAGACGATCTCGGCCAGGCTTGGGCCTTTTTTGGAGGGTCTGTTCAAGCTGTGTTCTAGGCTCATCCAGAACACGCGCTCGCCCGCGACCTCCGTGGGAACCCAAAAGCTCTTTGTTCTCACCCGGGGGTTGTCCTTTACCACGGCACCTACCTCATCTCGCGCCGGTCGCGCATGTCGCGCAGCACTTGTTTAGCCTGGGCGTAATCTCGCTTGTATCGCAGCGCTTCTTGCATATCCGCAATGACGGCCTTTCTGTCGCCTTCCAGTAAATAGCGTGTAATGCCCCGGTTGTAGAATACCCGCGCCGCGATCTCGCCGTGTGCCTCGGTCGCCCGCTCGGCGGCCTGGTTGAACCAATCGAGCGCGCCGGTGAAATCGCCCAGCAGGTAGCCCATAAACCCCATCTCATAGTAGGGCTTGGGATGCTCGGGCAGGTGCTCGATGACATAGTGGTACATCGAGCGCGCGCACCAGAAATCGCCCGCCTGCCGAAAGACCTGCTCCGCCACCCACATCTCGACCAGGGCGCAGCGGGGATAGCGGGAAAAGGCCCGCTTGTGGTGCTCGATGATCTGCTCATAGTCGCCGACCTGGAAATAGACCTCCATCCGCAGCACCTCGCGCGCCCAATCCACGCCCAGCTCGTGTTCGTGCTTGGCGATGTAGCGAGCCATCATGCTCCGCTCCGGCTCTTTTGGCGCGTACCATTCCAGGACGAGCGCCTGCCAGTTGTCTTCCTGGATCTCGATACCCTGCCGGTCCAGGGCCTCATCGGCCTGGCGGACGTTGCGCTGATAGGGCGAGGATGGGCGTGATTTTTTTCGTTTCCGTTTGGCCATGCGGGTTACTCCACGGCAATCTCCAACGCCGACACGTCCACCTGGCC
>DSDT01000414.1 GCA_011048615.1 Chloroflexota bacterium
CCGATGCCCACGGCAGTCATCGAGACGCCTACGCCGGTCACTATCGAACAGCCGCCTACTCCGACCTCGCTTTCGGTCCCCTCGCCGGTGGCTGAGGAGACCTTGGAGGGCACCCCAGTTCCCGTGACGGAGGAAGAGGGGGATGGACTGGATTTGCCCCTCGATCTGTCACAATTGCGCGCGGCCTTTTTCACCGGCGGCAAGATCACCCTGTTCCTGTTTCTGCTGTGGGGGTTGTATAGTCTGGTCAAGGTGACCGTGCGTTGGCTGCTGCGCCGTCGGTCCGTCTCCTCCTGGAAGTAGCGCGGTCTTGGACTCGCATGCTGGTACTGCTGTGAGCCTCTATGTGATCGCTGGTCTGGGCAATCCTGGGCGGCAGTATCGTGCGAACCGGCACAACGTGGGCTTCCTGTGCCTCGACCGTCTGGCGACCGTCCACCATCTGAGCTTTGATAGGCGGCAGAAACGGGCCGAGGTTGCTGCGGGTCGGATCGGCGAGCGGCGGGTTGTTTTGGCCAAGCCGCAGACCTTTATGAACGAGAGCGGGAGCGCGGTGGGGCCGCTGATCCAGTTCTACAAAGTTGACGTGGCCTGTTTGTTGGTGATCTATGATGACTTGGACCTGCCGTTGGGTACGCTGCGTATGCGACCGTCCGGCGGCAGTGGGGGTCACAAGGGGATGCGCTCTATCATGCAGCACCTGGGCACTCAGTCGTTCCCTCGACTGCGCATCGGGATCGGTCGCCCGCCGGGACGGATGGATCCGGCGGCCTATGTGCTGCAGGATTTTTCGACGGAGGAGTTGGAGTTGTTGGATGATACGTTAGACCGCGCGGTGGCGACCATCGAGACGTGGCTGGACGAGGGGGTCGAGATGGCGATGAGCCGCCATAATGCGGGAGGTGACGTGTGACTGTCTCGGGCCTCCTGGAAGCTTTGGACTTGTTGGCGCCGTATCGCGCCCTGCGGGAGGACTTGCGACGAGGTGAGCAAGCGCCGACGTTGGGTTTGATGCGCGCAGCCCGGCCAGCTCTCGTGGCGGCCTTGCTCCACGATCTCCAATGCCCGGCGCTGATTGTGGCGGGAACGGTGGAGCGGGCCAAGGTGCTGACGCACTCCTTGCGGGATTGGTCTCCGACGCCGGAAAGTGTGCTACAGTTTGCCGAGCCGCTGACATTGTTTTACGAGCGTGCTCCTTGGACTGAGGAGGTCATCGCGGGTCGTTTGCAGGTTCTGTCGGCGTTCCAGTTCCCGGTGAGTTCCCGTCCGTTGATGGTCGTCGCTTCGGTCCGTGCTCTCATGCAGCCCACGCTGCCGCTGCACCAGTTCCGCGCCTCGATCCGCGAGTTTTGCCTGGGTCAGATTCTCGATCCTGAACAGACTCTGGGCCACTGGGCTGGATTGGGATACGAGCCGGTCAGCGTGGTGGAGACGCCGGGCCAGTTCAGTCACCGGGGGGGAATTCTGGATATTTTCCCCCCGTCCGATTCCTTACCCGTGCGCATTGAGCTGTTCGGCAGTCAAATCGAGTCGCTGCGCCGCTTTGACCCGGCGACTCAGCGCTCGCAGAAGCGGGTGGAGAGCGTCACCATCACTCCGGCCCGGGAGGCGCTGCCCCGCCACGGTCCGCGCGTCGCCCGGTACGTCGCGGCGCAGTTGGAGCACGAGCAGCTGGCCGATGTGCGAGCCGAGTTGGACGCTCATTACCAGGGGTTGATGGCGGCGGCTCCTTTCCCCGGCCTTGAATTCTACACGCCCTACTTTTACACGCAAGCGGGGCTGTTGCTGGATTATCTCCCCTCGGACGCCCTGCTGATCGTTGATGACCCCATCCAGCTATCCGAGACCTGGGCCGACATGGAGGAGGAGGCTATCAGTCTTCGGGCGGCAGCCGAGGAGGCCGGGGTGCTGCCTCCCGATTTTCCCCTTCCTTACGTCACGTGGGATGAATGGTCGGAGCGGTTGACCGATTATTCCCGGCTCATCTTGAGCCACGGGGAGGAGGGCGCGCCCTCGCGCTTGGCCGATTGTTTTGTTCCTGGCCCGCACTTTGGCGGTCAACTCAAGGCGGTGCTGGATCACATCCACGCTGCCCAGTCCAGCGGGGGACGGGTGGTCGTCGTCAGTCAACAGGCCCGCCGCTTGGCCGAGTTGTGGGGCGCGGAGCACGATCCACGATCTTTGCAAGAGCTGGATGGCTCCCCACGGGACGATTTGATCTTTGTGCAGGAAACGTTGGCCGAAGGCTGGATTCTCCGGGGAGTGGATCTGGGGCAGTCTTTCACCTCTCTCCACCTGTTGACCGATGCCGAGATCTTTGGCTGGCGTCGTCCGGAACCCCGGCGTTCTACCCGGCGGCGCAAGGTCGCACCCGAGGCGTTCTTTTCTGATCTGACGCCCGGCGATTTTGTCGTTCACGTCGAGCATGGCATTGGCATCTTTCGAGGTTTGGTCACCCGGGCGATGGAGGGCATCGAGCGGGAGTACCTGATGGTCGAGTATGGGGACAGCGACCGCCTGTACGTCCCGATTCACCAGGCGGACCGGTTGGGCCGGTACGTGGGAGCTGACGACCGGCCGCCGCGCCTCCATCGGCTGGGCACGACCGAGTGGCAGACGACCAAGGAGCGAGCCAAGCGAGCCGCTGAAGAGGTGGCCCGGGAATTGCTCGATCTTTACGCGGCTCGAGAATTGGCGCAGGGGCACGCCTTCAGCCCCGATACTCCCTGGCAGGCGGAATTGGAGGCCGGGTTCCCCTATTTTGAGACCGAGGATCAATTGCGGGCCATCCAGTCCGTCAAAGAGGATATGGAAAAGCTCAAGCCTATGGACCGTCTCATCTGCGGTGACGTCGGGTATGGAAAGACCGAAGTGGCGCTGCGGGCGGCTTTCAAGGCCGTGATGGATGGCAAGCAGGTGGCGGTGCTGGTGCCGACCACCGTCCTGGCTCAGCAGCACTATGTCACGTTTGGACAGCGCCTGGCCCCGTTCCCGGTCGAAGTGGAGATGCTCTCCCGCTTTCGCTCCCGCTCTGAACAGCGCAAAATCTTGGAGCGACTGCTCACCGGTCAGGTGGATATCGTCATCGGCACCCATCGGTTGTTGCAAAAGGATATCGCGTTCGCCGATCTGGGACTGCTGATCGTGGACGAGGAACAGCGGTTCGGCGTCACGCACAAGGAGCGACTCAAGCAGATGCGGACCGAGGTGGATGTATTGACAATGACCGCCACCCCGATCCCGCGCACCCTCTACATGGCGCTGACGGGAGTGCGCGACATCAGCACCATCGAGACGCCGCCGGAGGAACGGCTGCCCGTCACCACGTACGTGGGCGTGTACGATGCCCAGTTGGTGCGCCGGGCTATCTTGCGCGAACTGGAGCGGGCCGGACAGGTCTTTTACGTCCACAATCGTGTGCAGACGATTCAGGCAGTCCGGCGGCGGTTGGAGAAACTGGTGCCGGAGGCGACCTTTGCCGTGGGCCACGGTCAGATGCGGGAGGCCGACCTGGAGCGGGTGATGCTCCGTTTCGTCAGCGGGGAAATCGACGTCTTGGTCTGCACCAGCATCATCGAAAGCGGGCTGGATATTCCGAATGCGAATACCCTGGTCGTCGAGCGGGCCGATTGGTTTGGCCTGGCGCAGTTGTACCAGTTGCGTGGCCGCGTGGGCCGGGGCGCTCAGAGGGCTTATGCCTACTTTTTTCACAACCGCCTGTCCCGTTTGACCCTCGAAGCGCGCCAGCGGTTGGAGACGATGCAGGAAGCGACGGACCTGGGGGCCGGGTACACCATCGCGATGCGGGACCTGGAAATTCGCGGCGCAGGCGATATCCTGGGCACCCGTCAGTCTGGGCAGGTCGCGGCCGTGGGTTTCGATCTCTATACCCGGCTGTTGAGACGGTCTGTGCAAGAGTTGAGGGCAGAGCGGGAGGGCCAG
>DSDT01000113.1 GCA_011048615.1 Chloroflexota bacterium
AGACCTGCGGCTGCTCCGACGCCAAGCTCTTTGACGAGCAGGCCGCCATGGAGGCCACCATCAACACGGCCACGGCCGCCCTCATCGGCGGCAACATGATCCACGACGTGGGCTACCTGGAGCAAGGGTTGACCAGCGCGATGGAGATGATGGTCGCCACCGACGAGATCATCGACCGGGTCAAGCGCATCCTGCGCGGCATCCCCGTCACCGACGGGACCAAGGCGCTGGACGTGATGGATGAGGTCGGGCCGGGTGGTCACTACCTGGATCACGATCACACCTACTCCCGCTTCAAGACCGAGATTTGGCGGCCCACGTTGACCGACCGCCAGAACTGGGAGAACTGGGAAAAGGCCGGCAGCAAGACCTACCGCCAGCGCTGCAACGACAAGGTCATCCAAATCCTGGAGGCCGAGACTGAGCCGCTGATGGACGAGGCGATGTACAAAGAACTGCGCCGCATCTGCGAACTGGCCGATGAGCGCCACAAGCATGAGGAGCTGGACGTCCAGTTGTTCGTATAGGATAGAGCCTAGAAACTCTTGAGCAAGAATAAGGGAGTAGGAGAATGACAACAGGCCACTTCTCCTACTCCCTATCTGGGTCACAAAGTGCACAAAGCGAGTTCCCTTGGCGCCCTTTGTGTTCTTTGTGGTAAATGTAGATACCTGTATGTAGAGGTGACGTGTTGAGCAACGGTGAGAACTCTCCGCGCAGTCTGGTTTTGGGTATAGATACCGGCGGCACGTACACCGATGGGGTGCTGCTCGAGTACCACTCGCGCCAGGTGTTGGCCACTCACAAGAGCCTGACCACCAAGCGCGATTTTGCCATCGGCATCGAGCGGGTCATCGAGGGGATTCACATCGAGCACCCGGCCGAGATCAAGATGGTCTCCGTCTCGACCACGCTGGCCACCAACGCTATCGCCGAGGGCAAGGGCAAACGAGTCGCGCTCCTCTTGATCGGCTACGACCCCGACCTGATCACATCGTTCAAGATGGAGACCCGCTTTCCCACCCCCAACTATTATTATTTTGCCGGCGGACACACCCTCTACGGTCAGGAGCAGGAGCCACTCGACCTCGCTGCTATCCTGGCCAAGGTCAACCAGATCAAGAACGATGTGGACGCCATCGCTGTCTCCAGCTATTTCAGCCCCCTGAACCCGGAGCACGAAAACCGTGCTTACAAGGCGATTTCCAGCATCTGCGACCTGCCGGTGGTGTTGGGCCACCAGCTTTCGACCAAGCTCGGCTCGGTGGAGCGGGCCACCACCGCCGCCCTGAACGCCTCGCTGCTGGCTGTGCTGCAGGATTTCATCATCGCCGTGCGCCGGGCGATGGAGAACCGGCACATTGATGCTCCCCTCATGGTAGTGCGAGGCGACGGCACCCTGATGAGCGACGAGTTCGCCGCCCGCACGCCGGTGGAGACGATTCACTCCGGACCGGCCGCCAGCGCCATCGGCGGGCGCTTCATCTCCAATCTGGACCACGCCCTGATCCTGGACGTGGGAGGTACCACCACCGACCTGGCCCTGATCGAGGACGGCCAGGTCACGGTCAGCGAGGAGGGCGCTGCCGTCGGCGGGTACAAGACGTCCGTGCGAGCCGCCGACCTGCTCTCCATCGGTCTCGGCGGCGACAGTCACATCACGTTGAAACGGGACAAGAGCATCCGCCTTGGGCCGGAGCGGGTCACGCCCCTGGCCTACCTCTCCCACCAATACCCGCAGGTGGGCAAACAGCTCAAGGCCCTGGCGCGGCGGTCGTGGGGACAGGCGACGCCAGACCACCTGGAATACTGGTTTCTGCTGCGGGAACCTCAACCGGGCCTGCTCAAGACACCGCAAGAACGGGACCTGGTCGAATTCCTGCGCCAGGGACCGCAGCTTTTATCCGCCATCATCGAACACCTGGGAGTGCTCCACGCCGCGCAGATTGGGGCCAAGGAACTGCTGCGCCAGGAGATCATTGCCAAGTCTGGCCTGACTCCCACCGATTTGATGCACATCGAGGGCAGCTACGTCCTCTGGGATGCGGAGGCCTCGGCGCTGGCCCTGCAGGTGTTTTCCCATTATCAATTTCGAGAGCCGGACGAGGTCCGCCAGCAGGTGTGGCAGCAAGCGACCGAGATGATCGTCCAGACCGTGATCACGTTCCTCAGCGGCAAGAGCCTGCCCTCGGACGAACGTGCGCCGGACGTGGAGGCCGACATTGGCCGCTGGTTCTTTTACAACAGCCTGTACCAGACCCACCCCCACCTGGAAACCCACTTCCGGCTACGCCTGCCCATCATCGGTATCGGCGCGCCGGCGAGCCTTTTTCTCCAGGCTGTGGGCCAGGTGCTTCACACAGACCTCATTTTGCCCCAGAATCACCAGGTGGCAAACGCAGTGGGCGCCATCGCTGGCACAGTGATGGTGACCGAGGAGGTGCTGGTCTATCCGAGATTCTCCAGCTCCGGGCTAGAGGTGCTCGGTTATTACGTGCAGACGAGTGAGGAGCGGCGCGATTTTGAGGAAGAAGCGTTGAGCCATGCCCTGGCATACGCCCACGAATTGGCCAGGGAACGCGCCCATGGCGCTGCCCTGCGCTCTGGGGCCGACGCCCCCCAGGTGGTGGTAGAACAACTGACCGAGGGACTGGATACGTATCGCATCCGGGCCAAGGCCATGGGAAATCCAAGATTGACCAAGTGAGATGTCGAATATGACATGCGAGATAGGGGAGGATTGACGAATGGAGCTTGTGCGGGTTGATACCCAACGCGCTTATGAAACATTGTGGGAAAAGATCACCACACTGGAGCTGCCCCCCGGCGCACCGATCAACGAGCAGCAGATGATGGAAGAGTTGGGAATGGGATTGGTGCCGGTGCGAGAAGCGCTCCGGCTGCTGGCCCACGAGCACCTGGTCGAGATCACACCCCGTCACGGCCTGTACGTGGCCGACGTCAGCGTGCAGGATTTGGAACAGGTCAGCGAGATTCGCCTCCCGCTAGAGACCCTGTGCGCCCGTCTGGCCGCCCAACGGGCCACCCCCGACGATCTGGTGGTGTTGGAGGCATTGCGCCAGGAACAGGCCACCATCTCGACCGAGGAAGGATTGACCGAGGAAACCAGTCGCCGGCTGTTCGATCTGGATCACAAGTTTCACCAGGCCCTGGCGCAGGCCGCAGGGAACAAGCATCTGGCCCAGACCCTGGAACGTTTATTCGGCCTTTCACGGCGGTTATGGTATCTGGTACTGCCCCACCTGGGCTACCTTCCCGCCTCCGTCGAGGAGCACCTGGAGCTGATCGAGGCCATCCAGGCCGGCGACGGCGACCGGGCGGCCCAGATCATGCACGAGCACGTCGAAGAGTTCTACACCAAGGTGCACGAAACACTGCTGGAACAACGATAAAACCTCGAGATCGAGCAGTTGCCACCTGGGGGCAAAGAGGTTACAATAGGGAACCGTGGACCCTCACCAGATAGCCGTACACATCACTGAGGCCATACACTGTCACGTGGCCCGAGCCGACACAGCTACCGAATATCGGACGCCGCTGGTCGGCTTCGCCGTTGCTGCCGACCCGCGCTTTGCCGAACTGCGGCACATCGTCGAACCAACCCACCTGCTGCCCACCGATCTGCTCCCTGGCGCCCGGTCCGTCGTCTCTTTCTTCCTGCCCTTTGCCCGCTGGGTGGTGGAGGCGAACGCACAGCACCGGGAGGCGGTAGCCCGTGAATGGGCGGTGGCCTATGTGGAGACGAACGCGCTCATCGGGCGGATCACCGCGCACCTGATCGAATCATTGGGAAACCTGGGGGTCCGCGCCGCCGCCGAGCCGGCCACCCACAACTTTGACCCGGTGAGCCTGGTCAGTCGCTGGTCCCACAAGAGCGTGGCGGTCATCGCTGGACTGGGAAGC
>DSDT01000330.1 GCA_011048615.1 Chloroflexota bacterium
ATATGATCGGGCAGCGTGGATGTCAAGATGAAGCGAGGTGGGATGGACGAACAGGCAAAGATGGCACCAGGTCCTTTGATCCAGGTGGACAACGTCCACAAGTCCTTTCTGATGGGCAAGGAGGCGGTGCAGGCGCTGCGAGGCGTCACCCTCGAGGTGCTGCCCGGCGAGATTATCTGCCTCATGGGCCCCAGTGGGTCCGGCAAGACGACGCTGCTCAACATCGTCGGGGGGTTGGAAGAGCCTAGCCGGGGACACGTGATCGTGGATGGTGAGAACGTCGTGGCCCTGTCGGAGGACAAGCTCTCCGAGATGCGGCTCACCCGGATGGGGTTCGTGTTCCAGAGTTACAACCTGCTGGCGAACTTTACGGCTCTGGAGAACGTCGAAGTGCCGATGGCGCTGGCTGGCCTGGGACGGCGGGAGCGCCGCCGGCGGGTGGAGCAGTTGTTGCAGAGCGTGGGACTGGCCGACCGGGCCAGGCATTATCCCAGCGAGCTTTCCGGGGGACAGCAGCAGCGAGTAGCCATCGCCCGGGCGCTGGCGAACGATCCCCCCATCCTCATCGGGGACGAGATCACCGGCGACCTGGACTCGGAGACGGGGTTCGAGGTGATGGAGGTCGTGGCCCGGTTGAACCGTGAACGAGGCACGACTGTCGTGTACGTCACCCATGACCCACGCATGGCCAAGTTTGCCCACCGGGTGATTCAACTGCGCGATGGTCGCATCGTGGACTAGTCTATGATCGTCCTTCAATATGTGCTCAAGAGTTTTGGGCGGCACAAGGCGCGCACTGTCATCATGGTGCTGGCCCTGGTGGTGGTGACGATGATGCTGGTGTCGCTCAACAACGGCGTCGAATCGCTTCAGACTCAGGTGGTCGAGATCGTCGAGCGGCAGGCGGGGGAGCACGACGTCACTATCACCCGCGCCGAGACCAGCCCTGTCCAGACCATCGAGGTCGAACGGGTATCGGCGCTTCTGGCGCAGGCCGATCCGACGGTGGTGGCGGTCTATCCACGCTTCCAGGCGACCGTCGAACTGCAGGGAGCAGGGCAGATGGGGAACGCTTCGCTGTTGGCGCGGGCGCCTGAGGACGATCTGGGGCAGGTGACGATACTGGAGGGGACATACGATCTGACGGGCGATCAGATCGTCGTCCTGCAGGTCACGGCCGATACCTTTGGGCTGGATGTGGGGGACGAGGTGGACCTGAGCTACATCCTGTCGCGCTCTCGTTCCAGGGGATACGAGATGCCGGATCGGGTCAGCGTCAGCCGCGTGACGCGCCGTTTCACCGTCAGCGGCATTGGATTGACCACCGGGCTGGGAGGTGGGGAGCAGAACGGCATTCTGGTCAGCGTGGCGACGGTACAGGAGTGGTTGAACGCGCCCGGGCGGGCCGAGCGGCTGGTGGTGGTGCTCGATGACGCCGTCTATGGCTCGCTGAACACCCAGAATTCGATCTTTCGCGTGCGGCGCGTGGCAGAGCGGATGTACGACGCGCTGGGAGAGGAAGCGGAGGAGTACACGTTCGCCATAGACAAGGCCCGGGCATTGGATTTCAGCGACGTGGCCTTTGCCGTGCTGCGGGCCGTCAGCGCTGTCTACGGATTTCTGGTGATGGGGGTCGTTGGGCTGCTGGTCTATTCCATCATCAACACCAACGTGGAGGAGCGGCAGCGCGACCTGGCGTTCCTGCGCGTCCTGGGAGCTAAACGGCGGCACCTCTTTGGGCTGGTGATGATCGAAGTGGCTTTGCTCGGGCTGATCGGCGTCGGGTTGGGGATCGGGGGCGGGCAGGTGTTGAGCGCCTCGGTGCTCGGTCCCCTGGCGAGCTATCTCATCAACAGCGCGGGTAATTTTGGCCAAGAGTTGGGCATCCAGTTCCAGATGAGGGTGACTCTCGCTGCTATGGTTCGGGCTGGGGGAATTGCCGCCATCGTGCTGGGACTTTCGGCCATCGCGCCAGCGCGCAAGGCGGCGAATACCAAGATTCGGCACGCCATCAACCCCGGCTCGGCCGATCAGCTTCAGATCGAGGATTTGGCCCGGCTGCGCTCGCGCAAATTCGATCTGCGCATCATCGTCGCCGGCATCGTGCTGACGATTATGTGGCTGCTGATTTTCGTGGGCAACAATTTCCTCTTTGTGCAGGGCAACCAGTCGGTCGTCAGCGTCTTTATGTTTGGCGGTATGGTGCTCCTGGTGATCGGGGTCAGTCTGCTCTTTTATGCCTTGACCATCCCCTTCGAGCGCATTTTGATCTGGCTCAGCAACTTGATCACGCCCAAGCTGGCCTTTTTCGCCGGCCCGAACCTGCTGCGGGCCAAGCGGAGGAACACGGTCATCTCGCTGATGGTCGTCTTTAGCGCGACGCTGCCCACTTTCCTGGGGACCATGACGGCGCTGGAGCAAAAGAATTACGACGTCGAGGCCCGCTTTCGCAACGGGGCCCCCATCGTGGTCCAGGTTTCAAGGTGGGGCTGGTATTTTTTCAATCAGAACAGTGAGAACAATCTGCTGCCCAGTTTTTTGGATGAATTCCGTGCGGTACCGGGAATCGAGCGAGCCGCGGGCCTGACGATCGCCTATCAGGCCGAAGCGACCAATAGGGTCAAATTGCGGAACGCGGCTCTCCAAGTGCAGGGTATCACCGAGTCGCTGGACGGTATCGTCTACGCTGACCTGACCGAGTATTACGCTGGCGGTCCAGAGGCCTTTGACAGAGTGCTGACCGAACCGGACACTGTCATCTTGGGGGCGGGGTACGCCGAGTACATGGACCTGAGCGTGGGGGATACGGTGCGGGTATCGGGAGAGGGGTTGGATCACCTGGTGGACCTGCAGGTGGTGGGGCTGGTCGAACGGGTAGCGGGCTTTGAAGAGTTTTCGCGCAACGAGAATTACGTACGCTGGGGACGCTCGCCAGCCTTTGTGTCCCTGGATACCTACATCCGGTTGACTCGCGATCCGACTGTCGAGGATGTGTGCGCCAGCGGCTATTGCGCCCAGGATGAACTGGAGCAGCCGATCATCGCTCGCATCCTGGCCACGACTGCTGAGAACATCCCCGAAGTGGGTTTGGTGGCGGATTTACGCGAGCTTTTCGCCGACCGCAGCGGCGTGTGGGTGCAGTCCACGGCCGAGTCCATCCGCATGACGGAGCAATCTATGCGCACGATGCGGGTTCTGATGCTCATCATGACGGTGCTCTCGTTTATCACCAGTATTTTTGGCGTCTTTGCCGTGGTCTATGTGGCGGTCTATGTGCGGCGGCTCGAGATTGGGATGCTCAAAGCCATCGGCATGCAGCGGAGGAGCCTGGTGGGCAGCTTTGCCCTGGAGGCGACGGTGATGACGGTCAGCGCGGCGCTGGCCGGGGTGACGGCCGGCACGGTGTTAGGATACGTGTTCTACGTCAGCAACAACATGATGCGCAACACGCCCACCCAGTTGACCTTTGACTGGGTGACGACGTTGGCGATCCTGATCATGGTCATCCTGGCGAGTCTGGTCAGCGCGGCCCTGGCCGCGCGGGGCGTGGTGCGCAGCAAGGTGACCGAAATCCTGCGGGAGGCGTGGTGAGCATAGGAGATGGTGTGATGAGACTATCCAGAGTGGCGTTGGTTGTAGCGCTTGGAATGGTTGCACTGACGGGGTGTGGACAGACAGAGCAGACGGTGATGCTGAATCCCACGCAGACGGGACCGGAAAACCTGACCGGGGAGCCCACACCGCCGCCGATGCCGGAGGGCAAGACCGTCGTGGCCGATGGGCAGTTGGAATCCCCATACCCCAGCCTGGCGCTCTCTTTTGGCGGCGGAGTCAGTGGGCAGGTCCTGACCATCACGGCCAAACCCGGCGACGTGGTTCGGGCTGGGGAGCTGTTGGCCGAGCTCGACGACGCCGATCTGCGG
>DSDT01000272.1 GCA_011048615.1 Chloroflexota bacterium
AGGTATGGAAACCTGCCCTACCCCACAAATCTGCGTACGGGCAGGTATGGAAACCTGCCCTACCCCACAAATCTGCGTACGGGCAGGTATGGAAACCTGCCCTACCCCACAAATCTGCGTACTATTATACCAAGCACCGCCATTTTCACAAGTCGTCCGCTCGCTCACATAGACGGACTCGCTAGTTCTCCGCCTCGGCTTCCAGACCCTCCCGATCCAGGAGAAGGATGCGCTGCCGATTCATTCGAATCAAGCCATCGTCGGCAAAGGCTCGCAGTGTGCGTCCCACCATATCCCGCACCGTGCCCAAGTAGGCGGCGATCTCTTCCTGGGTCCAGCGTCGAGGGACCTCGTCCGCCTCGGCCCGTTTCAGAAGAAACCGGGCCATTCGACCGCGCACCGTGCGCAGCGAGAGATCCTCTACCAGATCCGTCAGATGGTCCAACCGGGCGGCGAAATCCCGTAACACGACGAGGGCCAGGTCGCCGCGCTCTTCCACCAGACGCAGAAAATCCGCCCTGGCGATGGCCCCCAGTTCGACAGCGGTGAGGGCCTCGACGGTAGCGTGGTTGACACTCGGGGAGCGAAAGGGCGGCACCGTGTTGAAGGACTGTTCCGGGCCCAAGCGGGCGAGCACCTGCTCACGGCCCTCACTGGACAAGCGATAGACCCGCACGTACCCTGCCAGGATGAAATAAGCCGCCTCGCAGGGATCCCCCTCGAAAATAATCACCTCCCCTGGCTCAAAGGCGCAGGGATAAATCAAGGCGGCCACCCGCTCCCGCGCGTCATCCGATAGGCCGGCCCACATAGAGAGGCGGCGCAGAAACTGAACGTCCATAGCCATGATACGGACATTGTAGTCGAAAGCGTCCCCGCGTCAAATTCCACATTGGCGACTTGCCACAAGTGCACAATTACGCTATCATATTAGTCCGCCGACAGAAATTCTGATTCACCGACCCAGGAGGTCACTGTGAAACTAGCAACTGTGATCCTGGCCGCTGGTCAGGGAACTCGCATGATATCCGATCTGCCCAAAGTGCTGCATCCAATGCTGGGGCGACCGCTGGTCCTCCACGCCATCGAGACCGCCGAAGCGCTGACAGACGAGCCTCCCGTCCTGATCGTGGGCCACGGCGCCCAAGCAGTGCAGGATGTGGTGGGCGACCGGGCCGTCTTTGTCGAGCAGACCGAGCAGCGCGGCACCGGTCACGCCGTGCTCCAGGCCCGCCCGGCGTTGGTGAGCCGCTCCGACCTGGTGCTGGTCACGTATGCCGATATGCCGCTCCTGACGACGGGGACGCTGCGTCAACTGGTGGACCGCCAGCGGGAGAACGCGGGTCCCATCACCATGTTGACTCTGGTGGAGGAGGACCCGCGCGGATTCGGGCGGGTGGTGCGGGACGAGAGCGGGGGTGTCGTCGAGATCGTCGAAGAGGCCATGGCCACACCGGCCCAACTGGCGATCCGGGAGTTGAACGCCGGCGTCTACTGCTTCGACGCCGCCTGGCTGTGGACCCACGTGGACCAGATCCCCCTCAGCCAGCCCAAGGAGGAGTACTACCTGACCGATCTGATCGGTATGGCGGTGGCCAAGGGCCGACGGGTCGAGGCGGTGCTGGCAGCCGACCCAGCCGAGGCACTGGGCATCAACACCCGCGTCCACCTGGCCGAGGCAGAGCGGGTGCTGCGCCACCGCGTCAACGAGGGCTGGATGCTCGCCGGCGTGACCATCCTGGACCCCGCCGCTACCTACATCGAGGCGAGCGTCTCCATCGGGCAGGATACGACCATCTGGCCCAACACCCACCTGCGCGGCGAGACGACAATCGGGCAGGGCTGCACCATCGGTCCCAACACCAGCGTCGAAAACTGCCGCATCGGGGACCGCTGCCGGGTGCTCGCTTCGGTGCTGGAGGACGCGGTGATGGAGGACGACACCAACATCGGGCCCTTCGGCCACCTGCGCAAGGGAGCGCGGTTGTGCCAGGGCGCGCACATGGGGAACTTTGGCGAGATCAAGAACTCGACCCTGGGACCGGGGGCCAAGATGGGCCATTTTAGCTACCTGGGCGACGCCGAGATCGGCGCGGAGGCGAACATTGGGGCCGGCACCATCACCTGCAACTATGACGGGGTGCACAAGCACAAGACCGTCGTCGAAGCGGGCGCATTCATCGGCTCCGATACGATGCTCGTCGCGCCGGTGCGGGTGGGCGAAGGAGCCAAGACCGGGGCCGGGTCGGTGGTGACCCACGACGTGCCCGCCGGCGTGGTCGTCTACGGCGTTCCCGCCCGGATGCGCGACGCTGGGGAAAAAGAGTCAGGTAACGACAAGGAATAGATGGAGGCTGCAAGATGGAAAAGTGGTCGCGAGAGCACCTGGTGGAACAGGCGCTAAACGCGCGCGAACGAGCCTATGCGCCCTACTCCGGCTACCGGGTCGGCGCGGCGCTGTTGGGAGAATCAGGGCAGGTCTATACCGGCTGCAACGTCGAGAACGCCGTCTATCCCCTGTGTACCTGCGCCGAACGGACGGCGGTCGTCAAGGCCGTCTCCGAGGGCGAGTGCAAGTTCATCGCCATCGCCGTGGCGACGGAGAACGGCGGCGCTCCCTGCGGCTCGTGCCGGCAGATTCTACGCGAGTTCGGCAAGCGGATCGTCGTACTAATCGCGGACGCCGCGGGAAATTACCGCGAGACGCGGGTGGCGGATTTGCTGCCGGACAGCTTCAGCGTCCGGGATCTGCCGTAAACCAACTTTGCGGCCGAGCCGCCCAATTCCTCCACCCCGGCCCATCACCGAACGGACGATGAAAGGATGGCAATACCCATGTCCCGCCAGACGAAAAACGGCTCGAGGATGATCCTCCTCTGGCTAATTCCCCTGCTAGCGGCCTGCGCCCCTTCCATCGCCGCCCTGCCCTCGCCCATTCCCAAGCCTGTGACGCCATCTATGATGCCCATCGCCACCACAGCCCCCATCCCCTCACCCGACGTTCATCCCGTCTGGTCCCCCCTCGAGACCACCGGCATCCCGGAGGAGCGCACCCTGCAAACCGTCGCCGTCGCCCTCAACGGCGACATGTGGCTCGGCACCGACTTGGGCGTCTACCGTTTCGACGGTCAGGCCTGGGAATCCCACACCGCCCTCGGCTGGGGCGTCAGCGTCCGGGTGCTGTCCCTGGCCGTGGGGCCGGCCGGCGGCATCTGGGCCGGGACGCGGGAGGGCGTCTCGCGCTTCGATGGCGCAGAGTGGGCTCCGTACCGCCGGAGCGCGTACTGCGAACGGGCCTACTGCCCCGAACCGACCAGGATCAGCACCATCGCCGTGTCGCCCGACGGCGCGCTGTGGTTCGCTTATCTCTGGAATCTCCACCGCTTCGACGGCCAGACCTGGACCGAATATGAGCCCTACCCGTATGAGGACGACGAAAGCGCGCCGGCAAGCATCGAGGCGCTGGCCATCCTCCCCAACGGCGACATCTGGTTTGGCACTATGGAGGGGGCCTACCACCTCGCCGACCAGACGGTGACGCTGACCGGCGCTCCGACCGGGTGGCGACGCTATGCGGACGGCGCGTACCACCCGCTGGCTCCCCCCGCCCGCGTCCCCGTGGGTGTGGATCGGGTGAGCCGACCGGTCGAGGCCATCGCCGCGGCCCCCGACGGGGCGCTCTGGTTCGGCACGGACGAGGGGGCCTTTCGCTTCGACGGGCGGACTTGGGAGCATTTCACCGCCGCCGATGGGCTGACCGGCGACCGCGTCAAAGCCATCGCCGCAGCCCCCGACGGGGCGCTCTGGTTCGTCACCGACGGGGGTGTATCCCGCTACGGGCCGGCGATTCCGGCCGTGGCCTCCATCCCGCCCTCGCCGGCCGCTACCCCTATCCCCACCCGCAGCCCGACCC
>DSDT01000222.1 GCA_011048615.1 Chloroflexota bacterium
CCAAACCAGTATAGTGATGAACCGTTCAGATGTATCAAGGCCAGGCCGCTGTGCAGCGGCCTGGTCGTATGTGTTTGTGGGCGCTTTCCAGTTGCCTAACCCCACAAAAGAGGGTATACTCGACACGGCGTTTGGACATTAGCCGATATTTTCTATCTTGATGGTGGTGTGTCCAAGTAATAAGAGGAGCACTCGGACTATGTGGCAAACGTATTACACCCCCACCTCTATCGAGGAGGCCCTGCGCCTGCTGGCCGAGCATGGCCCGGAGGCGCGCATCGTCGCCGGCGGCACCGACTTGCTGATCGAGCTGCAGCGCGGCGTCCGGCGGGCGCGCGTGCTGATTGACGTGACCCGCATCGGACGGCTGGACCAGGCCCGGTTGAGCGAGGACGACGTCGTCCACATCGGGCCGACGATGACGCACAATCAGGCCGCGGCGTCAGATCTGCTGGTCGAGCGGGGGTTTCCCCTGGCTCTGGCCTGCCAGTCGGTCGGTACGCCTCAACTGCGCAACCGGGGTACCATCGCGGGCAATCTGATTACCGCCTCTCCCGCCAACGACACCATCACGGCCCTGTGGGCACTGGGGGCCCAGCTCAAGCTGCGCAGTGTGCGCGGCGAGCGCACCCTCTCCTGCCCCGATTTCTACCGCGGCGTCCGGCAGACCGGCCTGGCCCCCGACGAGATGGTGGTAGACATCACGTTCCCGTCTCTGGCCCCTCACCAACGAGGTACTTTTGCCAAGCTGGCACTGCGGCGCACCCACGCCATCGCCGTCGTCAACGCCGCCGTCGTGCTCACCTTTGAGGACTCTCACTCCGATACGATCGCCCAGGCCTGCATCACACTGGGCAGCGTCGCGCCGACCATCGTGCGCGCGCCCGAGGCGGAGGACGCGCTGGTGGGAGCGCCGCTGACCCCGGAGCGCATCGGTCGAGCGGCCGAGTTGGCTGCCCAGGCCGCCGCTCCTATTAACGACATTCGCTCTGGGGCCGACTATCGCCGCGAGATTGTGGGGGTGTTGGTGCGTCGCGCCCTCACCGCTCTGAGTGAAGGCCGCGAGCAGGACGCGTTCTCTTCCACCGCGCCGATGTTATGGGGGCGGACTCAGGGCCGCTTCCCTCGCGTGGCTGGCAAGACCATCCGCCATCGGGATGATGGGCCGGAGCCTATCGAGTGCACCGTCAACGGGCAGAACGTCGTGGTGCAGGGCGCGGGCGGCAAGACGCTGCTGGCGATGCTGCGCGAGGACCTGGGCCTGACCGGCGTCAAGGAGGGATGCGGGGAGGGCGAATGCGGAGCTTGCACGGTCTGGATGGACGGCATCGCAGTGCTGGCCTGCCTGGTGCCAGCGCCCCGCGCTCACGGCACCCAGATCGTCACCGTCGAGGGGCTGACGCCAGACGTGGGAGAGGGACTCCATCCCGTGCAGCAGGCGTTCATCGAAGAAGGGGCCGTCCAGTGCGGGTTCTGCACCCCCGGTTTCGTGATGGCAGGAGCCAGCCTGCTGGAAGAAATCCCCCACCCCAGCCACGAGCAGATCGTGGCCGGGCTGACCGGCAATCTGTGCCGCTGCACCGGGTATTACAAGATCGTGCAGGCCATCGAAAAGGCGGCCGAGAGGGCAGCCGAGAGGCAGAAAGGGCACTGATGGAGCGCACCGTCCCCACCACTGGCAGCGAAGAAATCCAGCTCTATATGCGCACCTATTACTCGCTGCTGCGCACCACCGACGAGGTGCAGATTCAAACTCTGGTGGAAACTCACCTGGGGGTGGACTCGCTGCTCCACGCGCAGGCCCGCGCAGAGACACTGGACGTGCCCACCATGGTCTACTGTTCGCTGCGGCTGCCGCCCTGCATCCGGGACGTGCGCCTGGTCGTGATGGGACAGTCGGAGCGGGTCTTTGCCCGGGGCGGGTATGCGGACGTCGAGCGTTGGCAGCCGGTGACGGCGGCAGCGCGGCGACGGCGCTCCTTTTTCGATGGGCAAGAGACCCTGGCGGCCTACGTCGCCAGCATCTCGGACATAGACGACCTGATGCCCCTCCTGACCGCCTTCCAGATCGAGTGGAACAAGGTGCACCGCCGCTTGCGCGGTTCGCGGCTGCTGGCCGAGTTGGAGACCTGCGTCGCCAAGGAGCAGCCCCTCGATGCCAGCCAGGCCGATCTGCGCGTCCGATTGTGCGAAGCGCTGGGCATATCGGCCGACGAGCTGCGCCAGTTGGAGGCGATTTGGGGAGATTGCTTTTCGGCCCTGATCCTCCAGATGGGGGAACAGCGCAAACGGATGGCGGTCTGCCTGCTGGCCGGCTCCCAGGTCGAGTACCGCAAAGCGACCCAACGGTGGTGGGAGAACATCGAGAACAGCGCCTCCCCGGCCCTGGACGAGCGGCCGATCTATTTCGTCTCTAGCAACACGCACAGCGTGGTCAATATGCTCTCTGGTTTTGCGCTGCGGCGGGAGGAAGAATTGATCCATTTCTTGCAGGAGGGAGGAGACCTGTCCCTCCAGTCCGAGTACGCCGATATCCAGGCCCGTCACGTCCCCAGCAGCCGCGAGAATTTCCTGTATTACGTGCTCAAAAAGTACCTCGCTACACCCCATGGTCGAACGGCGTGGCAAGAACGAGAGGAGGAAGAAGCCGTGTGCGGCATCCGCCACGTGGACAGCCGGCACGTCTTTGACGTATCCGCCCAAGTGATCGAGCTGCGCTCTCTGCGACCCGAATGGCTGGACCCGCGGCTCCATTTTCCCGCCGTCGAGCGCATCGCCCAGAGCGAAGCCATTATCCTCAACATTGATTATCCCCTGGGTATGGGCGCCTATCACATCCTCTCGCAGATCGCCGCCAGTGTGGACGCCTTTCGGGGGGTCTACATCCTGGGCAAGGCGGCCACCCTCAACGGGCGCATCGGCGACGTCATGATCCCCAACGTGATCCACGACGAGCACTCGCGCAACACCTATCTCTTTAACAACTGCTTCACCGCCACCCACGTCAGCCCACACCTGGTCTATGGCATGGGACTCGATAATCAAAAGGCGATCAGCGTGTTCGGCACGTTCCTGCAGAATCGGCGCTACATGGACGTCTTTTACCGGGAGGGATACACCGACATCGAGATGGAAGCCGGGCCGTATCTTTCGGCGATATACGAGGCTATGAGACCGCGCCGCTATCCCACAGACGAAGTCGTCAACCTCTACCCCATCCCTTTCGACATTGGCATCATCCATTATGCTTCGGACACACCGTTCAGCAAGGGGCAGAACCTGGGCACCCAGCACCTTTCCTACTTTGGGATGGATCCCACCTACGCCGCCACCGTCGCCATCCTGCGCCGCATTCTCGAGCTGGAGTGTGCCCGGTGAGGCTGCTTCGTCAGCCCCAGGTCGTCAAGGCTTGTGGCGCAATTTGTTGATCGGATTCAACAGAGGTAAGGTGATATGAGCAAACAACCCATCGGCACGTCCAGCCCCCGCGTGGACGCCCATGCCAAGGTCACCGGCGAGGCCAAGTACCCGGCCGATTTCAGCATGCCGGGTATGCTGCACGCTAAAATTCTCTTTGCCGGTCGGCCCCACGCCCGCGTCCTCCGCATAGATACCGTCCCGGCCGAAGCGGTGCCCGGCGTCGTCGCCGTCTTTACCGCCGCTGATGTGCCGGTCAACGAGTACGGCCTGCAGACGCCCGACCAGCCGGTGCTGTGCGGCCCTGGCTCCTCCAAGCCCGGCGCCGACGTGGTGCGCTTCGTCGGCGACCAGGTGGCGCTGGTCGTGGCCGAGACGGAGCGAGCCGCCAACCAGGGCCGCGACGCCCTCCACGTCGAGTATGAGGACATGCCCGTCATCACCGACCCCCGCGCGGCCCTCGAACCGGATGCCCCGCCCATCCATCCC
>DSDT01000216.1 GCA_011048615.1 Chloroflexota bacterium
CAGCAATTCCCGTTTTAGCATCGCCGTCACACATTTGACGTTCGTAGTGGCGACTTTAGTCGCTTCTATTGCGCAAACAGCGACTAAAGTCGCTACTACGAACTCCATAACGGGAATTGCTGTCACTCTGGGGAGCAGGACGGGGAGCGGCTATAGCCGCTCCCCGTCCTGGTTTTTTTCTGTCCGGCGTCTGCCCACAAGGTGCGTCGCACCCGAGCAGTTCTGTTATCCAAATGTAACCTGGCTGTAATCCACAGACCGGGCATTGTGCGGGATAATAGGAGGTGATGATTTCACAGCTTGTCTTGAGGAGGGAAGCTATGCGCAGGATACTGGTGTTGGGTGTGGTGTTGATTTGGACGTTGGTGCAGGTGGGGCCGGTTCTGGCGGAAGGTTGTGCTGAGGGCAGCGTCGTGCATGTGGTGCAGCCGGGGGAGAATCTGTTCCGCATCGCGCTGCGGTATGGGGTGACGGTCAACGCCCTGGCGGCGGCCAATGGGTCGAGCAACGCCAATCGTATTTATGTGGGGCAGCGGCTGATCATTCCGTCCGGGTCATCTGGGAGCAGTGGGTCCGGATCCGGTGTGCACATCGTGCAGCGGGGGGAAAACCTGTACCGCATCGCGCTGCGGTACGGCCTGACGACCCAGGCGGTGGCGGCCGCCAACGGGATCGCCAATCCCAATCACATTTACGTGGGGCAGCGGTTGTTGATCCCGGGCCGGGGGAGTTCGCCGGCCCCCGCCCCCCAGCCAGCGCCGACGGGGCAGACGTACACCGTGCGGCGCGGCGACACCCTGTCGTCCATCGCGCTGCGGTTTGGCGTCTCGACATGGGCGCTGGCCCAGGTGAACGGGATTCGCAATCCATCCCTCATCTATGTGGGGCAGGTGCTGCAGATTCCCGGCGGCGCGAGTCCTGCCCCGTCCCCGGCGCCATCTCCAGCGCCGACCAGCGGGCGTTGGATCGACGTGAATCTGAGCACGCAGCGGCTGACCGCTTACGTTGGGAGCACGCCGGTGCGCAGCACCCTCGTCTCTACCGGTCTGCCGGCCACGCCGACGCCCACGGGTCGGTTCAGCATCTATGTCAAGTACGTCTCCACTACCATGTCCGGCCCTGGTTATTACCTGACCAACGTACCGTACACAATGTATTTTTACCGGGGGTACGGCCTTCATGGCACGTATTGGCATTCCAACTTTGGGCGTCCTATGAGCCACGGCTGCATCAATCTGCCCACATCGGAGGCGCAGTGGTTCTTTAATTGGGCCTCGGTGGGCACCCTGGTCAATATCCATTATTGATGGAAGAGTCAGAGACCAGGTTTTTGTCAAAAACCTGGTCTCTATGCTGGAGATTACTCGTTCTCGCTGGGGGGTATGGGGGTGGGAGTCGGCGGCGTGACTGGGCTCACTCCTCGAAAGTGGGAAGGGGGATGAGGGGAGTCACTCCATCGCTGGGTAGAATGCCCCATTGGACGGATTGGAGATTGCGGACGAATTCCCACTGGACGAGTTCGGGAAACCGCTCGAGGGCGGCGCCGCGCGTCTCGATGCTGTAGGCCTCGGCCTCGGCCAGCAGGCGCTGTCGTTCGGCGTCTGCCTGAGCCATCAACTTGGTTCGCTCGGCGTCTGCCTGAGCCATCAATTTGGTTCGCTCGGCCTCGGCCTCGGCCATCAACTTGGTCCGTTCGGCCTCGGCCTGCGCCAGTCGAATCTGGCGCTCTTTTTCATATTCGGCCGCTTCGGATTGGTAGCGCGCTGTTTCGATCGCTTCCTGGGCGATCTGCTGTTGCTCGATAGCCCGGATGTACTCTTCGTCGAAATCTACTTTGCGCACCAAAAAATCATCTAGCAAGAGGCCATAGCGCTGAAACTCGGCCTGTAGCGCTTCCTCCACGATGATTTCGTAGGTAAAGATGCCCTCACCGCTGTACAGGTCCTCCGCCGCATAGTTCTGGGCCCACAAGCGGGCCAGATTCCTGGAATGGGCCTTGACGATGTTTTCGACGATTTCGCGGATACGCCCGACGTTTTCCGCGATGTTTACCGCCCGGTCTGGAGGGATGCGGAAGAGGACGGTGTACTTGATGTTGATCTGCTGCCCGTCCACCGTCTGCGCTGTGACAGGATAGTCGGTAAAGTCGGCGCCGGACATGTCCGGATTGTCGCTGGTCTCGTAGGACTGGACGATGGTAGGGAGCGTGACGATCTGATCAACAAAGGGGATACGCCAGTGCAGGCCAGGCTCAAAGACTTCTCCCGTCAATCCTCCAAATCGTTTGACCAGGCCCACGGTGCCGTATTGGATGGGGGTGTAGGCCAGCATAACAGTCAGCAGGCCGAATAGGACGAGGAGTAGAATGCCAACGATGACGATGGGGGCGCCCCAACGCTTGTCACCTTTTCTAAACGACATAGTTATACCTCTCTGTGAAACACACTCTATTCAAATATCCATCGGTCGGTGTCCCGCTGGTAGGAGAGAATTTCATCCTCGTCGAAGAAGAGCGGGATTTCGTAGGCGGCGGTGTCCGGTCCATCAGAGCCGTGGACCAGGTTGCGCCCGATTTCCAGGCCAAAGTCGGCGCGGATGGTGCCGGGAGTTGCTTCTGTGGGATTGGTCGCGCCCATGGTGCGCCGCACGATCTCGATAGCCTGATTCCCCTCAATGACCATCACGACGACCGGGCTGGACGTGATGTAGTGGATCAGGGGTTCGTAGAAGGGCTTGCCTTTGTGAATGGCATAGTGGCGTTCGGCCAAGGCCTGATCAATGCGGATCAGTTTCATGGCGGCGAGCCGGAGCCCTCTCTGCTCAAACCGGGTGACAATCTGACCGATGAGGCCGCGCTGTACTCCGTCGGGTTTGATGATGACCAGTGTGCGTTCCAAGATGCCTCCTTTGTTGGGTTCTACAGTCTCTCCAGGGCCTGGCGGTACATATCCAGGGCTTTTTGTAACTGTCCGTCTTTCATGTAAGCGTCGCCCAGCGTGCGTTGGACGGTCACGTCAGGCCATTCCTCCAGGTGGGTCCTTAGATCGGAGATGACGTTCTCGATCAGCTTGCCGCCTCGAATGACGCGGTTGTAGGCCTCTATCGCTTCTTCCCGCTCACTCGTTTGCCATAGCTCACGGGCCAGCTCCAACCAGGTCTGATAATCGCGCGCGTGTTTTTTCAGATAGGCCCGCTTTTCGGCGATGGCGCCGAGGGGTATCTCGGCCGGTTCTGGTTCTGCTGCTGGTGTCGGCGTTGGTTCTTCGATTGGTTCTTTGATCGGTTCCTCTGCCTCGATCTCGGGGGCGGGTATCTCCTCCGCTGGCGGGGAGACCCGCTCGATCTCTGCCGGTTCAGGAAGGGGTTCTGGCTCCTCAGGCGAAACCCACCCGACGGTCTCCGACTCTGGTGGGGGTTCGGCGGCCAGCGGGGGAGCGGGGGGAGCTTCCTCTAGCGGTGGGGTGATGGCCTCTGGTTCCCCAAATGTGACCCAGCCGAATGCCGTGGGTTCTGGTTCTGTTATCTCTATTTCTTCGACGGCTGCAATCTCTGCTTCGATGTCGGCGGCGGCTATCCATTCGGGCGGTTCGCTCGGTTCTGGCTCGGGCAGAGGTGTTGGTGGCGCTTCCGCTTCCTCCTCCATAGTTTCTATGGGTGGGATGATGGCCTCTGGCTCTTCGAACGTGATCCAGTCAGGCGCTTCCGGTTCAAGCTCTGGCGGAGGGACGAGCTCGGTCGGCGTGGGTGGCGGCGCTTCCGGCGGGGCGAGTTCCTGCATCCAATCGGGGATCTCGGCCGGTTCCGGTGCGGCCTCGACGGGCGCTGGGGGCGGTTCTTCGACTGGCGGTGGTTCGGGTTCTGGAGCGGGAGGTCGGGCGGGAGCGGGGCGGCCCATAATCTCGGCC
>DSDT01000345.1 GCA_011048615.1 Chloroflexota bacterium
ACGTTGGCCCCGGCAAAATCGCGGGCCGAACGCACGTCCAGTTCCAGCCAGATGATACGCCCTGGCTCGACCGGCCTGTCTCCAGACGTATGCGCCTGGAATATCTTTTCAACGATGGTCTGACCCCTCATCGCCTCACTCCTCACGTCAACCCAACCTGGCGGCCAGATTCTTGTCCTGCCCCATGCGCTGCATAGAGTGAAAGCTCATAAAGTCGGCATGGTTGATGAGCGTCGCTTCGGTCGTGCGAATCACCTTGTCCCCCTCGCCAGCGTGAGTGGCGATGATATGCTGCACCTCGACGGGCAGGCCACAGCGAGCCGCCAGCTCCATCCCGGTGAATGGGTGGCGGAGGAGTTTCCCGGCGTGCGTCTGGACGGTCATCCCATCCGCCCGGTTCTCGTATTCCAGCAGCTTGCCGATGTCGTGCAGCAACCCGCCGGTGATGAGCAGGTCCCGGTCCACCGGCACCCGGTCACCATAGATCTCGGCGAAAACCTCGGCCGCCTGCAGAGCAGTCAACGTCACAGCCCGAACGTGCTCGATGAAAGAGGCCGGGCAGGGGTTGATGAGCAGGGTAAAGGGCATCTGGGCCAACTCTTCCAGTGTCCAGCCGCTCTCCTGCATCGTGATCTCCCAGACCTGGATCGCCCTGGCCCGCAGTTCCCCATCCTGAATGAGATCGAACTCGGGTACCAACTCTAGTAATCTATCTCGCATTGTCAAGCTCTCCTTAAAATTGATAGTGAATTGGGGGTCACGCGCGCGCTGAATCCCGCGCGGTCAGTGACAAAATCTTGAGCATATACTCTGTCTGGTCCAACAAACAAGCCCCACTGGATGATGATCCGGTGGAAGCCTGTAAGCCAGATGCCGAGATCGGGAAATGGCGGGTAAGAAACCCGCCTTACAGATGGACAATCTCGGCCAGCTTGGCCCTGGTATACGGCTTTAGCAACACATCTCGGACACCGAATGGCATCAGCTCCATCGTCCGCTCCACCCGCAAACTGGAAGCCACGACCAGGGTTTTGACGCCCACACCAGCAGCCCTGAGGTGCTTGAGCACAGATCGAATCTCTGCCCCCTCCAGCGCATCATCCACCAGGATGAGATCGAACCCGTCCAAATCTACCTGAACATCCACCGAACGGGAGACCTGGCCGCCGGCATCCTTTATCACCCGCTCGACAAAGCGACTCCACGGGTCGTCGTCGTCAATCAGCAGGAGGGAGCAATCAGAGGATAGATTGACCGCTGGCAGGATCCCATCATACACCGGGATCGCCAACTCGAACGTCGCACCGCCGCCAGGCGCGTTGTAGGCCGAAATTTGACCATCCAGTTGCTGCAGAATCTGCGCACAGGCCGAAAGTCCCAGGCCAGCGTGCCTGGCTCCCTTGGTAGAATAGAAAGCGGCCCAGATCTTTTCCAGGTTCTCCTCCGAGATGCCAGGCCCATTATCCGTGATACGCACGGCGACAAAATCGCCACGATTAACCGGCACGACCTCCACCGTCAGGTGTGGATCGGCCACAGCCTCCATCGCCTCCAGGCCATTCCTCAACACGTAGCCAAAGGCGCGGCTCAACTGGGTGACATCGGCCACGCCCAGAGGCAGGTCGGGGGCTATGTGATATGTGACCATGTCGCTCGAGATCCCCATCTTGACCACCACATCCCTGACCACGTCGTCCACCATCACCGGACTGGGTTTTTCCTCCCGCGCCGGACCGATCAAGTGCTCTTGAACGGAAACGATCAACCGGGCGCTGTCCTCAACCGTCTGCAAATCCTCGAGCATAGACTCCACCAGGTCAGGGTCCGTGTCGTGGAGACTCTCCAGGTCCTCGCGCAGCAAACCCACGCTGGTCGAGATGGGCAGCGCCTTGTTGCCAATCCAGTGGATGGCGACCAGCGTCGAAGTAGCGAGGGCCTCAAAGGTCTTGGTGCGCAGCAACTCGGCGTGAGCCGCCTCCAGTTCCTTCAACAGCCGGGCGTTGTTGATGGCGATGGCCAGTTGATCCGCCATCGCTTGCAGAGAGGCGATATCCTCGTCGCTAAAGGCCGCCTCTTCGATACTCTGCACCGTCACCGCGCCCATTGTTTTATCGCCCACGATCAACGGCAGCGCCATCTCGGAGCGCGTGTGGGGCAGGTAGGGATTCTTGAAATGGACCGGCTCCTCGCCCACGTCCAGAGCGATGCGGGCCTGACCCCGCTCCACGCAGGCGCCGATCATCGAGTGGCCTCCCACACCCAACTTGTGCCCGGCGGCGATCATCGCTGCGCCGGCCTCCCCGCGACCGGCCTTTAGCACCGCCCATTCGCCGGCCTCGTCTACCAGAAATACCCCGGCGTAATAAAAGCCGTACGCATCGCAGATGATGTCGACCGTTTTGTTGAGCAGCTCGTCCATATCCAGGATGGAGGTCACGTCTCGCCCCACCTCGGATGCGGCCTCCAGCAGGCGCGCACGCCGCTCGGCCCGCGCCAGCAGCCGCCGATTCTCCGTGTGGAGATGGGCATTGTGAATGGCAACGGCCAGTTGGTCCGCCATCGTCTGGAGAACGGTGATGTCATCCTCGGTGAAAGCCGCCTCATCGGTGCTCTGGACCGTCAGCGCGCCGATGACCTCGTCCCCCACGCTGAGTGGTAGAGCCATCTCGGAACGGGTATCGGGCAAATACGGGTTCTTAAAGTGGACCGGCTCCACACCCACGTCCAGGGCGATGAGAGCCTTGCGCTGACCGGTCGCAGCGCCGATCATCGAGTGGCCGTCCACCTTCAACTTGTGGCCATTCGCGATCATGGCCGCGCCGGCCTCGCCGCGACCGGCCCGCAGCACCGCCCACTCGCCCGATTCGTCTATCAAGAACACGCCGGCGTAATAGAAACCAAACGCATCGCAGATAATGTCAACCGTTTGATCCAGCAGCAGTTCGGGATCCAATATAGAAGTGACGTTACGGCCCACCTTGGCTGCTGCATGAAGCAGCGTGGCGCGCCGCTCAGCTAGAGATACGTTATCTGGCATGGCATTTCCTCGTCTAATCACTCAACGTCAAGAATATCGTTCACAAGCTCGATCAGCCCGGCCTCCCGCCCCTTGACAAAGTACGCCCGCGCACCCCGGGCGACAGCCTCCTTGGCCCGTGTGACCTCGTCAAAAGCAGTCAACACAACGACCGGCAGGTCTGCATCCACTTCGAGCAGCTTGGTCAACAGCTTGAGGCCAGCGTCAGGATCATCCACCCCCTCGAAATTGGGCATGTTCAGATCCAGAATCGCAATGTCAAACGGTCCATCCTCTTCATCTGCCAGAGCCTCCTGGAAAAGCTCCAACCCCTCGCTGACATTCTCGGCTGTGTCAACGTCGAAACCAGCCCGCAGCAGCGTCTTTTCCATACTACGCCGCACCAGACGCTCGTCATCTACCAGCAAAATCCTCACGTCTTCCATACAGCATCCTTTCGATACGATACACCCTCGTGCTCTATCCGACTGGTCCCATCGTCTGGGCTACTTGCCTGCTACACCTGGACGCCTTCCTTGTCGCACTCCTTCTCATCACTCGCTATAGGTAGCAAGACACTAAAGGTCGTTCCGACCCCGACCTCGCTCTCGACTGCGATCTTGCCTCCCAACTGGCCGATGATCTGGGCACAGGCCGCCAGCCCCAACCCCGTCCCCCCTCGGTCTCCCTTGGTCGTGTAAAATGCCATCCAAATCTTGTCCATGATTTCGGGTGGAATACCGTGTCCGCTGTCGGTCACGTCGACCACGACAAAACCCGGCTCGTCAGCTTCCCGCGCCCAAACGAACAACCGCTTGTCCTCAACCTCGTGCATTGCCTCCATGGCGTTCTTGATCAAATTGATGAACACCCGATCCAACTGG
>DSDT01000256.1 GCA_011048615.1 Chloroflexota bacterium
CCCCCGTCATCACGCCCACCCCCACTGACAAACCCTCACCGCCACTCCCTACCATCACCGCGACTTCCGAATCTGCGCCGTGATCGTCATCGAATCCCAAGTTACAACCAGACGGTACAGGTGGGAACGCACTTGGACGCTCAAAGTGACCAAATCGTTCGCCACGACGGGCTGAGCAGTTCACTGGACGCACAACAGACAAGGAGCTTGGAGTGGAAACTATACCTTTACTGAAACAACTTTCCGAGGCCGATGGTATCAGCGGAAGCGAAGGACCGGTGCGGGACCTGGTGCGCCAGACCTGGCAGCCCTTTGTTGATGATTTGCAGGAGGACAAGCTGGGAAGCCTGATCGCCCTCAAGCGGGGCACGGGGCCAGAACCTCGTCCCAAATTGGTGTTGGCGGCCCACATGGACGAAATCGGGCTGATGGTCACGGGCATCGAGCAGGGCTTTCTGCGCATCACTCGGGTCGGCGGGACGGACCGCCGGGTGCTGCTGGGACTGGAAGTCATCGTTCACGGGCAGCGGGACCTGCCAGGCGTGGTAGCAACCCGCCCGCCCCACGTCCTGCCCGCCCCAGAACGGAAAAAGTCGGTGTCATGGGACAGGCTGTTCGTCGACGTGGGCCTGCCAGCGGAGGAGGTCGAACGCCTGGTAGCGGTCGGTGACCTGATCTCGATCCGGCGCGAGATGGTCGAACTGCAAAACCGCCGCGTCGCCGGCAAGGCGATGGACGACCGCTCTTGCGTCGCGGCCGTGACCCTGGCGCTGGAGCAGTTGACCAGGGTGAATCACCTGTGGGACGTGTTCGCCGTCGCAACGGTGCAGGAGGAGACCGGCCTAAAAGGGGCCATCACCAGCACGTATGGCCTCGCCCCCGACCTGGCCATCGCGCTGGACGTGACCTTTGGCAAGCATCCCGGCGTCCCCGACGGGGAGAGCTTTCCCCTGGGAGAGGGGCCCACTATCGGACTGGGGCCCAACTTTCACCCCAAATTTGTGGACCGCCTGAAAAAAGTCGCCCAGGCCCACGAGATCCCCTACCACCTCGAGCTATGCCCTGGTCCCAGCGGCACCGATGCCTGGGCGATCCAGGTCAGCCGCGAGGGCGTGCCCACAGCACTGCTGGGCATCCCCCTCCGCTACATGCATCAGCCAGTAGAGACGCTGGCTGTGCAGGACGTCGAGCGGGCCGGACGGCTGCTGGCGGCTTTCGTCGCCGAGCTGGAATCGGACTTTCTGAGCCAGCTGGCCTGGGACACAGAGGAAAGTGAGTAGACGCGCCATGATATTAAAAGAGCTTTCGGAAGCGATAGGCGTCTCAGGGGACGAGGGGGCCGTGCGCGCCGTCGTGCTCGACGCCATACGGGAGCACGTGGACGAGATCGATGTGGATGCGCTGGGCAACCTCATAGCTCTCAAACGGGGCACGGGACGGCAGCGCATGCGGGTGATGCTGGACGCCCATATGGACGAAGTGGGGCTGATGGTGATAGATCACGATAGTGACGGGTTCCTGCGCGTGAGAACGGTGGGCGGGATCGATCCTCGCCTGCTGCCTGCCGCAAACCTTCGAGTCGGTCCGGACCGTCTGCCCGGCGTCATCGGCATCAAACCGATACACCTGCTCCGGGAAGAAGAGGGGGAGAAAGTGACCACCATCGAGGACCTGGTCGTGGATATCGGGGCATCGAGCAAAGACGAGGCCAAGAAGCTGGCTCCCCTGGGGAGCTATGCCGCCTTTGCCACCCCGTTCCGCGAACTGGGGCCCACCGTCACCGGCAAGGCGTTCGACGACCGGGCCGGGTGCGCAGTGCTGGTAGAGATGCTACGCGGCGACCGCTTTCGCTTCGACCTCCACGCGGCCTTCACCGTGCAAGAAGAGGTCGGGCTGCGCGGCGCGCAGGTGGCCGCGTATAGGATTCAGCCAGACTGCGCCTTTGCCCTGGAGGGCACCATCGCCGACGACATTCCCAAGGAGAAGGAATCCAGCCCCACCACGGCGCTGGGTCGCGGGCCGGCGATCACCGTGATGGATCGCTCCTTTGTCGCCAACCGGCAGTTGGTGCGACTGTTGACCAGCACGGCTGAGGAACTGGGCATCCCCTACCAATTCAAACAGCCGGGCGTGGGGGGCACCGACGCTGGGGCGATCCACACCACCCGTGAGGGCGTGCCCTCGGCCACGGTGTCGGTGCCCTGCCGCTACATCCACAGCCCGGTGGCATTGCTCGATCTAGATGACTTTAACCACACGGTGGACCTGATGCGTGAATCCCTCTCACGCCTCACACGCCGCACCCTGAAAAGAGATTGAGGAGAGACGACTGATGAAAGAACTGATCCGCAAACTGGTCGAGACCTTTGGACCGTCGGGCGTCGAGGAGGAAATCCGGGCCGTCATTCGAGCCGAGGTCGAGCCGCTGGTCGACGACGTTCGCGTGGACGCCCTGGGCAACTTGATCGTCCGTAAAAAGGGGACGGAGGGGGAAAAGCGCATCGCCCTGGACGCACATATGGACGAAATTGGCGTCATGGTCACGTACGTGGACGAGAAAGGGTTCGCGCGCTTTACCAACATCGGCGGCGTGAGCCCTTTGACCTGCGTGGGTGGACGGGTCATCTTTGCCAATGGCACAATGGGAGTCATCGGCCTGGAGCAAAAGCGAGAGGATCGGAGCAAGACCCCCAAGCTCGACCAATTGTTCATTGACACCGGGGCGACCAGCCGGGAGGATTGTCCCATCCAGGTGGGCGACGCGGCTTCCTTCTGGCGGCCCCTGGTCGCGCAAAGCTCCCGTTACATCGCCAAGGCGCTGGATGACCGCATCGGCTGCGCCATCTTGATCGAGACGCTGCGCCGTCTGGAACCGACCGTCCACGACATTTACGTCAGCTTTAGTGTCCAGGAGGAGATCGGGCTGTACGGTGCGCGTACGTCAGCCTATGGCATCGCCCCAGACATCGCCATCGCCGTGGACGTGACGGGCACCGGCGATACCCCCGAATGCCATCCGATGGCCGTGGAACTGGGAAAGGGGCCAGCGATCAAGGTCAAGGACTCGAGAATGATCGCCCATCCGGCAGTCAAGGATTTGATGGTCCAAAGCGCCCAAGAGGCCGGCATCCCATACCAGTTGGAGGTATTGAACGCTGGGACGACGGACGCGGCGGCGATTCAGATCACCCGGGCCGGCGTTCCGACCGGCTGCCTCTCGGTCCCCTGTCGGCACATCCACTCTCCCTCCGAGATGGTGGATGAAACGGACGTCGAGAACAGCGTCCGGCTGCTGTTGGGGGTATGCCGTCGGTATAGCGAAACAGGGTAAGCATCCAGAGGAGCAGAAACCAGGTTCAGGTGAACGGAGGCGGTGAATGGAACGAGGGGCTGCCCAGCACCGGGGATACGTGATCCTCGGTACGGTGCTCGGCTTGATCGTCGGTGGGGTGGTCGGGTACTTTACGCCCCATCCTCAAACCAGCACGCCCATCACCATCTCGACCCCGCTCCCCACGGCTACTTTGATGCCCACGGCCACGCCGCCGCCTCTCCGAGTACATGTCAGTGGAGCCGTAAACCAGCCGGCGGTCTACCATCTAGCTCCGGGCTGCATCGTGCAGGACGCGATACAGGCGGCCGGCGGCCCTGCACCTGACGCCGATATGAGCCGCATCAATCTGGCCGTGGAACTGGGGGATCAGCAGCAGGTCTATGTGCCGCGCCAGGGGGAGACGAACGCGCCGCCTCCAGTTTCGGGCGGCGAGGCGGGGGGAAAGGCCGGAGGCGTGGTCAACCTCAACACCGCCACAGCAGCCGAGTTGGAGACGCTGCCGCGCATCGGCCCGGCGACGGCGCAAAAGATTGTCGAGTACCGGGA
>DSDT01000355.1 GCA_011048615.1 Chloroflexota bacterium
GGCCGAGGCGGTTCGGCTCGTCCGGGTCATCGACGGCGATTCGCTGCTGGTGGAGCTGGCCGGGCGCAGAGAGGAAGTCCGGCTCATCGGCATCGACGCACCCGAGGGGCGGCAGGAGTTCGGCGACCGGGCCCGCGAGCACGTTGCGGCACTGTGCCGCGGCCAGAGGCTGCGCCTGGAATTCGACGAGGAGCGGCGCGACCGCTACGGCCGCCTCCTGGCCTACGTCTACCTCCCCGACAGCCAGATGCTCAACGAACTCCTCGTCGCCCAGGGCTACGCCCAGGTGATGACCATCCCCCCCAACGTCCGCTACGCCGACCGCTTCCAGGCCGCCCAACAAAAAGCCCGCGCCCAAAGACGCGGACTCTGGTCAACCTGCGATCCATAATCGCCCACTCGCTGCAACCGCTAGTTGCCAATCGCTGACTCGCTGACTCGCTGACTCGCTGACTCGCTGACTCGCTGACTCGCTGATTCGCGCTCTATCGCCCAATCTCAGTGGTGGCGCTGAACTAGCACTCTTGCGCCCCCCTGTCACCATAGCTTGACACAACCACCTGTTTCGTGGTATCCTTTTTACATTGTCCCCAGCTTTCCAACAACAGCGATTAGCACAATCAATAGATCGTTCCTGTACCCGACTTACAGCAGAATCGTGCCCTCTGAAGACAAACAGCGAAAGGAGCACACCCGATGGAACCAATCACAGCCCTCGCCCTGGCCCTCGCCGGTGGCCTCAGTCAAGTAGGAGGCAAACTCCTGGAAAAAGGCGTCGTCGAACCGGCGCTTAAACCGGCGACCGAGCGCCTGGAAAAGTGGGTCCAGCGTGGCTACTCGCAGGCGAAGGAAGACCAGGCTTTGCAAAAGGCAGTTCAATCCGCCCTGGAACAGGCCGGCGCGCCCACCGAAGACACCGACGACCTCATCCGCTGGCTGAAGCGGGTGGGCCTCGACCGGCTGACAGCCGAGCGGAACGACGCCTTGCGCCGCCAGGTGGCCCGGAGCGTGTTGGCCTTCGCCGACCCCGACGCCGACCCGCCCCAGGGCCTGGTGGAGGCCCTGGGATGGCCCCGCAGTCGCAAGCGTGAACTTGCCGCCCTGCTGGTCGCCATCCGCGCCCAACTGGCCGCCCTGGACAACTGGCAGGCCCCCATCGCCTACGCCGACCAGGCCGCGCAGTGCGGCCTACTGCGAGACATCCTGGACCGTCTGGCCCAATGGGACAATCTCGTCGTCCACACCGAGGCCGGCCAGGCCTTGCGAGTGGCCGTGACCCAGGCCGGGCTGACCGAGAAAGATATCACCGCCATTGAGGCTCGCTATCGCCAGGGCCTGGTCAAAGAACTGGAATGGCACGACTTCCGGGGCATCGTCCAGGTGCGGCGCACCCCGCGCCTCCCGCTGGCCGACATCTACCTGGAACTGGGCCTGTTGCCCTACCAGGACGAGCAAGAACGGCGCCGGTCCCAGGAGCGGCTGTTGAGTATGCGGGAGGAGGAGCGAGGAAAAGAGGAGGAGAGCCGCATACAAGAGCGGGTGACCGATGGCCTGGCCCGGGCCCCTCGCCTGGTCGTGCTCGGCGGACCGGGATCGGGCAAGACCACCTCTCTGCGCTTCATCGCCCTGATGTTGGCCCACGGCTACGGCGCCGCCCGCCTGGGCCTGGACACCCCCTACATCCCCCTCCTGGTGCGCCTGGCCGACTACGCCAGGGCGTTGGAGGCGGATCCGGCTCTCTCCCTGTGCAATTACCTCCTGGATTACGTGGACAAGGCCTACGAAAGCCATCCCCGCCTCCCGGATTACCTGCGCCTGGCCCTGGAGAAAGGCACCTGCGCGATCCTGCTGGACGGGCTGGACGAGGTGGGCGGGGACCCCGCGCGAGGGCGCTCTCTGCGCACGCAAGTGGTACAGCGTGTGCAGCGCTTCGCCGACCGGTGGTGCAACGAGGGACGGTGCAACCGCCTGGTCGTCACCAGCCGCATCGAGGGCTACTGGGACGAACCGGTGCGGGGCTTTGCCCACGGGCAGTTGAGTCCCCTTCGCCCGCCCGACGAGGTAGAGGCCCTTCTCCTCCGCTGGTACACGGCCCACGAACTGACCTACCAGCCCGACCCGGCCCTGGCCGAACGCCGGGCACAGGAGCGGGTGAACCACCTGCTGCCCCAGGTGCTCGAATGGCCCAGCGTGCGCCGCCTGGCCACCAATCCCCTGCTCTTGACGATTTTGGCCCTGATCCACGAGAATGTGGGTAAACTGCCCAACCGGCGCATCGAGCTGTACGAGATCTGCGCCCAGACACTGATCGAGTCCTGGCGGCAGGCCCAGACCGGCATGCCCAGCGCACTGCTGGCCGAACTAGGGGGAAAGACGGTAGTCCGCGTGATGGCCCCCCTGGCCTACTGGCTCCACGAGGAGCACCCCGGCGGGACCGCTCCCTACGAGGCGTGGCGGGAGCGGCTGGTGGACATCCTCGGCCGGGAGGGATTCGAGGAGGAGGCGGAGGAGATCGCCACTCGCTTCCTCCACCACGCCCGTCACGAGGCGGGATTGCTGGCCGAGCGGGGGCTGGACCAGTTCGGCTTCTTTCACCTGACCTTCGAGGAGTATCTGGCAGCGCGGGAGATGGCCCGGCAGCGGACCGAGGAGCGACGCGAGCTCTTGCGCGCTCATTGGGAGGATCCCCGCTGGCACGAGGTGATCCTCCTGGCGGCGGGACAGTTGGGCATCGTCGAGGCCCGGCGGGACGACGTGAGCGACTTCGTCGAGAATTTGCTGAGGATGGAGACCCAGGACGTGGAGGAGGATGGGCGCCAGGTGGTACTGGCCGGGCGGGCGCTGGCCGACATTGGCCCCCGCAGCGTGACCAACGCCACCCGCCGCTGGGTGCTCCAGGCGCTGGAGCAGACCATGCAGGATCGAGACCCCGATACAGACCAACTCCGCGTCCCGCCCAGGCTCCCGGTGCGCACCCGCTTCGAGACCGGCGAGGTACTGGACGAACTGGGTTGGCTGCCCGACGACCTCGACGCCTGGGTGCGCTGCACCGGTTGCGCCGAGGGCGGTGGCGACCTGATGGCGATGAAATACCCGGTGACCAACGCTCACTACGAGCGCTTCATCCTGGCGGGGGGCTACGAGAACACCGCCTGGTGGAGCGAGGCCGGCTGGCAGTGGCGATTGAAACCTCCCAGCTACCGGGGCGAGGGACCCGTGACCGAAACGGAATACTGGCGACACCCACGCATTGGGCAGGAACGGCGGGGATACCCGGTGGTGGGCGTCTCCTGGTACGAGGCGAACGCCTTCTGCCGCTGGCTGACCGACCTGCTGCGCCGGGCACGGGCGGACGATCCAGATCTCCCGGCAGAGGATCGAGCGCTGGTGGCGGATCTGGTGGCCGCAGGTGCAGTCGAGGTCCAATTGCCCACCGAGGCCGAGCGGGAGGCGCTGGTGGGCGGCACGAAGGCCCAGAACCGCTACCCCTGGGATCCGCCCCGGGGACCGGCGACCGAGGACGAAAAGGCCATCCTGGCCCGGGCCAATACGAGTGAAGCCGGGTTGAAGGGCCCCACGCCGGTGGGGATGTACCCCCTGGGCGCCAGCGTGCCCTTCGGCCTGATGGACCTGGCGGGCAATGTTTGGGAGTGGACATCGTCGCTTTGGGAGAATGAGAGTGAGCGCCGCGTGGTGCGTGGCGGGTCGTGGTTCGACTTTCAGGACGTCGCCCGCTGCGCGGTCCGCCTCAGGCGCGACCCTTCCTACTCGGGCAACTACGTCGGGTTTCGCTGCGTCTCCCCCGTCTTGTTCTGATTTCTGGCTACTGGTTCCTGGTTTCTGTAATGCTGAATCCTGGGGGGTCTGGGGGGATACCCCC
>DSDT01000395.1 GCA_011048615.1 Chloroflexota bacterium
CAGCAATTCCCGTTTTAGCATCGCCGTCACACATTTGACGTTCGTAGTGGCGACTTTAGTCGCTTCTATTGCGCAAACAGCGACTAAAGTCGCTACTACGAACTCCATAACGGGAATTGCTGGAAACTCTAACAGTCCAGGCTGATACGTCCGGAGAATCAGCCTCCCTGAACCGCCGAACGACGACACAGCAGTCCTCCCACCAACAGGGCCACACCCCCCAACACCCAGAGAAAACCAACGGGAATCCCTGTTCCTCCACTGAGCGGCAGGAGAGGGAGCGGCGTCGGCGAGGGTGTGGGCAGCGGTCCGGCTGGCGCAGATGTCGGCTGCGTTGGAGGAAGCGTCGTAGATGTTGGAGGAAGCGTCGGAGGAAGGGAGGTCGGCGTATCCACAACTGCCGGGGTATTGGTGGGCAGCACCGGGGTATTCGTGGGAACAGCGGGGGTATGGGTGGGCGGCCCGGCCGTGGGAGTGATACCCAACAGTGGAGCCGCTTCTGTTCCCCCGCCTAAACTGACCAGCACCAGAAACGCCACAAGTGGAACGATCAAACAACCAAGTGCGTGTAATTTACGCATAGCCCGCCCCCTGAATTATTCGTGCAACCGCTCGAGTGGTTACGCTCCTCGCATAACTATCGGCAAAAAGATCGCAGCGCGCACGTTCAACCGGAGCGCTGGATCGCCAAGCAGATGGTAGGTGTCAATCAGATCGTAAGAGACCCCATACGTGTAGAGACCCACCAGCGCCGAACGCATCGCCGCGCCCACCACCATCTCCCCGTCATCCATCACACTGCGGTAAAAGAAGCGGTGCAGCACACGATGGTCCGGCGTCACGCCGTTGCCGCTGGACCCGAACACAGCCACCGCTCCCACCCCGTCCGTGCGTAGGAGGGTCTCGTCCAAGGTGTCGTCGGTACGGTGGATATAGTAGCTGGTATAGCACGTCATGTGCAGCACTAGCGGCCACCGCCCCTGGTTGTGGAGATCAGCGATGTGATCCAGGTGAAACAGCGGCGCGTAGCCATCCGTCTCCAGGACCGCCTCCTGGTGCCAGGACGAGTGTCCAAAGTAGGTGTAGAGCAACGCCCCCTGGTCCAGCGCCTCAATCAGCGCCGCTCTCGCGTCCGCCGCGCTGGTGTACAGATGAGACGCCCCCGTCTCCTCGCTCAAATAGACCCGCACGCCCTGGTATGGGAGCGCCGCATAAGTATTGAACTCTTGATCCGCGTCGTCGTGGTGATCCCCGGCCGTGGACGGGTTGTCGGCGCCGAACAGCAGCCGCCGATTCCAACCGCCCGACGCGGGATGGGTCTCGTACGTGATAATTTTGTCCACCACCGCCGCCGCCTCCGCCGCCGTATTGACCGGCAGCCGCCCCAGCAGCAGTTCCGGCAAAGGATCGCCCGTCAGATCGGCGTACCAATGATCCGAGGCAGTCTCTCCAAACCAGGGATCCACGTCGTCCAGGTAGGGCGGCAGGTAGGTCGGGTTGCTGTCGGGCCGGTATCCGCGCAGGTCATAGGTCCCGTCACCGACCAGCAAGACGTACAGCGGAGCCGGAGCCGGCCAGTGGGTATACGCATAGCTCAAAAAGGACCGGATCGCCTCAGGGGACATCCGCCCATCGCCAAAGTGATCGTAGAGCGCCTCCACGTCCACGACTGCCACCCGCAGCCCTCGGCTGGCCCGGTGAGCTGCCAGGGGCGCCAGCGCGGACTCGAAATCGGGATGGGTGACGATGATGTAATCGGCGCCGGCCGGCGGGGTGACCAACGGCTTGGCGGCCTCGATAGAGAGGGGCGCCCAAATCCAATCATCGCTCAAGACCATGTACTCGGATGGTTCTCCACCAGCATCGCCGACGCTGAGCACCCCGTTGACTGACGTCCAATCGATCACCACGCGCGGGGCCACCGGGTCGGTCACGTCGTAGACGCGCAGGGTGGCGGTGGAGAAACCGCCGACGGTATACGCGCCGGCGCCGGACCGGCCGCCAAAGCGGGCCCAATCCTCGCTCACCCCGCTCAAGCCATACGTGACAGTGATCACGTCCACCCAGGCCGCCTCCACGTCTCCCCCCAGGTCATCGGGCAGGGTCAGCTCGAGGGTATTATCACCGGCGATCAAGAGGCCGGGCGGCAGCGTCACCGTTTCGGTGTAGGCCGTCTTGCCCTCCCACTCGGCGTCGTGGATGGCGGAGCCGTTCCAAGTGTAGCGCACGTGATGATCTGGCTCAGGCCAGTCCCGGGTGGAGCCTTGCAGCCAGACGGTCAGCTCGCCCGGCGTCGCGGCGTCCGGTGTCTCCAGGGAGATGGTAAACGTCACGCCCAGGCTGTCCGGCTGCTTCAACTCGTCCCAGAACCAGTGCTCGCCGTTCCACCCCGGGTACAACGAATCGTATTCGACGTTCTTCTCGGCCCGTTCAGCCGTCCATGCCACGGCGGAGGGGAGCCCGGTCGGGTCGCCAGAGCGGGAGGTCATCCGCTGCCCTGCCGCGCCGCCCCAGGCCAGCCAGTAGACGTCGTGCCCGGCGTAGCGCGTCAGCTCGGGGCGAGCGTAAAAGACCAGCCGCTCCCCCGGCTCGAAAACAGCATCGCCATCCCCCTCCCACTGGGCCGCCACCTCGACCCCAGCGTGAACGATCCGCAGCGTGGCGGGATTGATGCTGCCGACTGGCACGCCAGCCGCGGCCAGCGTCGCGTAATCCAACCCGTATATGCCCTCCATCGGGACGATGATCTTGTAGCTCCCATCAACCTGGGGGCCATTGGATGCCATCAGCCCCTTCAACGCCCTCCCGCCCTCCGAATCGTCCGCCACCGCCACCACGCGCAGGCGCAAGCGATGGAGCACGTCAAGAGTCTGATGGGCTGGATGGTAGCGGAACGGAGCGACCGTCAGCCGCGCCAACCGTTGGCCGCGCATCCAGACGGGATCATCCAGAGCGGCGAATTCGGCCGGGGAGGGCGCGGCGCTGGTGTAGGCCGCCTCGTCACGGACAAAGGCCCACCCGCCGGGCAGAGGCCGACCCTCTTCGTCGAACTCGGCCGGCGCTGGAGCCGGCACCGGTTCGACGGGATGATCCAACCGGACCGTCTCGTACTCGACCTCGACCAACTCCACGTCGAAGGCCCCCTCCGGCGGCAGAGTCACCAACTCGCCCACCACCGGCAGGCTGGGCCAGCCGGATAGCCCACCGTTCTGATACCCGTTCAGATCAACGCGGGTATAGGTCTGACCATCGCCGCCAACGACAAGAGTCAACTCGTAGGGCGGCGCTTCCCACTCCCACTCCCACAGCACAGTCACGGCAGCCTCGACCCGCGGGGCGGGGGACGTCCATCCTCCCCCCACCATCCCCCAGATGGCTGCGGTCACCAGGATGATCGTTAACCCGAACCTAGCCCTTGACATCAGTCGTCCCTCCCCATCCAAGCATCTCATCGCTCGACCCCCGATCTGAGCACCAGCGGCAAATACAGAGTGTATGGCCAGTCTCCCAGTACAGCCACCTGACCTGTCACCGGTCCGTATCGAGTGCGCTGACCGTCGTTACTCACCTCGATCAACCAGTACCAATACGGCTGACCCGGCTCGACCGCTTCATCCAAGTAGGCATATTCACTCCCCATCACCCCACCGTTGCTGGCCCGAACGTGAATCCGGGCGGCCTGGGCGAACTGGGCTTGGGTCGCTCGGTAGAGTTCGAACCCATAGCTGTTCACCTCCATCAACGTCGCCCACTCCACCAGTACCCCATCCCTCCGGGCCGAGGCCCGCAGGTAGAGCAACTCGATCCCGGTGGGAATGTTGATGATTGGCTCTTCGTCCTCAACCGGATCGGTGGGGTTGTC
>DSDT01000017.1 GCA_011048615.1 Chloroflexota bacterium
CGCACCTGAGTAGCTACCAGGAGTCAAAGATGAACGAGTTTTCGCTCGAGGGAAAGGTGGCGCTGGTCACCGGAGCGTCGCGGGGCATCGGACGGGCGATAGCCCTGCGGCTGGCCCGGGCCGGGGCCAGGGTGGCCGTCAGCAGCCGCAGGCTGGAGAACGTGCAGCCCGTCGCAGCCGAGATCCAGGCCGCCGGTGGGGAGGGGTTGGCCGTCCAATGCCACGTCGGACAGGCGGAGCAGGTGACGGCTCTGGTGGAGCGCACGATCGAGGTGTGGGGTCGGGTGGACGTAGCGGTCAACAACGCGGCCACCAATCCCCATTTCGGCCCGACGCTCACCGCCGACGAAGGCCAGTGGGACAAGATTCTGGATACCAACGTCAAAGGAGCCTTTCGGGTCTGCAAGGCGGTGGCGCCGCTGATGGAGCAGCAGGGCGGGGGCAAGATCATCACGATGGCCTCCGTTGCCGGGCTGCGTCCCTCGCCGGGTATGGGGGTGTACAGTGTGTCCAAGGCGGCGATCATTGCGCTGACGCGGATGCTGGCGGTCGAGTTGGGCCATGCCAACATCCAGGTCAACGCAATCGCGCCCGGGGTGATCAAGACCCGCTTCAGCCAACTGCTGTGGCAGACGCCCCAAATCGCCGAGCCGATCCTGCACAGTCTGCCGTTGAATCGCTTTGGAGAACCGGAGGATGTGGCCGGCCTGGCGCTCTACCTGGCCTCTCCGGCCTCGGATTACGTCACCGGGGCCGTCTTTGTCGTGGACGGCGGGATGGACGTGGCGCCGGTGATGGGGGCGGGGTAACGGAGCGTCGCGCCGTGCGGGCCGATCTGCACATCCATACCACCGCATCGGACGGCTGTTGGTCCCCTGAGCAGCTCGTTGCCGAAATCCAGGCCCGATCCATCGGTCTTTTTGCCGTCGCTGACCACGATACCATCGCCAGCCTGCCGCGCTGCGAGGCGCTGGCCCGGTCGGCCGGCCTGGCCTTTCTGCCTGGCGTCGAGATCAGCACCCGCTGCGATGAGCGGCTCTTTCACGTGCTGGCCTATGGCTTTGACCAGCGCCATCCCCTGTTGCACGACATGTTGGTCGAGAACCGGGCGAAACTGACCACCGTCGGTGATTTCTTGATCCATCGGCTTTGGCACGAGGGGTACGGGATTGACCTGGAGGAGTATGCGGCCTATCAGTACGATGCGGCTCGGGGCGGCTGGAAAACGTTCAATTTTCTCGTTGACCACGGGTTCTGCGCCGATGTGCGAGAGTATAGCGAGAAATTCCGGGAGCACCTCGCGGCGACGCTGCCGGCATTCCCTCACCCGGCCGAGGCGGTGACCGTGATCCGGGCGGCCGGGGGCGTGCCGATCCTGGCCCATCCGGGGGCCAGTTTGCGCTCCGTTGGCGTGGCCGAGAAGACGCTGCACCCGTTCCTGGGCTTTGGCATCGCGGGATTGGAGTGCTACTCCTCCTATCACGACGTCGAGACCACGCGCTTCTGCCTCGCGTGGTGCGCCCGTCACGATCTGCTCGTCACCGGCGGTTCTGACTGTCACGGGGGATTCGTCGGGCGCGAGCTCGGCGTGCCGGTGGTAGAAAGCGACGATCTGCGGTTGGGAGAGCTGGCAGAACGGGCCGGTCTAGCCGAGTTGAACCGCTTGTAACGGGATGGGGGTAAAGGTCAGGATAAAGATAGCCAGGACCGCCAATCCCAGAACGATTCTTTTTCCCCCTAGCTTGGTGACGTCGTCCAGGGGTGGGGGATGGCGTTGGTTCATCACCATATTCAAAAAGCTCCACAGCAGCCAAAAGCCGCCGGCCTGATTGCCGTTTATCAGGTTCCATCCGCCCCAGCCGAGCATTGCCAGGATGACGAGATGTCCCAGAATCTGCGAGCGGCGACCGAGCAGGGCATAGCTGACGTGCCCGCCGTCCAATTGGCCTACCGGGATTAGGTTGATCATTGTGACCAGCAGCCCGGCCCAGGCCGCAAAAGCGACGGAATGAAGCCACACATCCTCTCCGTTGCTGGGCAGGATTTTCCCAAACATCAGGAACTTGATCCCCAAATAGAGCAGCGAGTTGCCCTCTTGCAGCACCTCCTGGACATCGGGAGGGGGCGGCTGCACGCTGGAGAGGGATAGGCCCAGTATGAGCAGCGGGATGGCGACGACGAGTCCGCCCAGTGGGCCGGCGACGCCGATATCGAACACGGCCTGGCGGTTGCGCATGGGCGCCCGCTGCACGATGACCGCTCCCATCGTCCCCATCGGGGGGAGGGGCATGGGGACAAAGTAAGGCAGGCTGACCGGGGAACCGTACCGCCGGGCGACAAAGTAGTGGCTCAGTTCGTGGGCCAGCAGGATGCCCAAAAGCGTGCCCGCAAAGGGCAGGCCGAGATGGAGATATTTGAGAGGTTCGGTCAGCGCGCTGGCGCTGTCGAGGTTTTCGATGGTGAGGCCGGCGTCGGACATGCCATAGGCTGCCCCGATGTAGAGGACGCTGAAGAGGGTGATGAGGAACAGGATCACGTTTAGCCATCGTCCTCCAGGGCGGTGGTCAATCACGCCCTTGATGGCGATGACCTCGTGTCCTCCGTCGGCCTGGGATTGGAGCGATGCCGTGTAGCCATAGCTGGCAAAGCGCTCGGTCATCTGGTCAAAGGCCGTCTTGGTGTCGCCTTGCACCTGGCCCCGAAACGAGATCGCCTCGTCGGGAGGCTTGATGACCTTGTGACTATCAATCCGCATCAAGTCCATCAGTCGTCGGCGCAACTGGGCGATGATGACCAATTGATCGGTCGGCGTGGTTTCTTCGATCTGTTGAGGTATTTCCATTCCTTGTGCTCCCTTGGAACTGTAGGCTGGATTATACCGCATTAGCGGGAAACGTAAAGCGATGTGAAAAGGGGAAGGTAGAGGGCGGACGTCGTGTTACGGGGGGGCGATGGCGATGGTGAGCAGCGGGATGGCGTCGGAGCCGGTGGGGGCAGTGAGGCGCTCGCCGCCAGGCTCGTACAGGCCGGCGGTAAGGGTGTACGTGCCGGAGGGGGCGTTGGCCGGGACGGTGAGTACGTGTACGTCCGTGACGTACTCACCGGGCAGCCAGCCGGTGGTCGGGCGGATCCAGCGGGCCGGGATGCCGTCGGATTGGGCGATGGGAGCGGCGTCCGGCCCGATCAGGTGGAGGAAGACGTGGTAAGAGGTGTCCATCTCCCGCTCGGCGTGCCAGATGATGGTGACGGTGAGGGGGGAGCCAGCCGCGATCTCCCGGTCGCGGTGCTCCACGTCCGCCCCGACGAGAGTGGCGACGTCGTCCAGGCGAACGTCTACGTCCAGGTCTGTGGGAGGGGGTGTGAAGGCGCGGTCGGGGGCGGTGATGTGGAGGGGGGCTGGCAGAGGGACGGCTGGGCCGGTCGGCGGGAGGGATATCTGCCAGGCGTAGAGGCCGGTTTCGAGGCCGGCGGGCAGCCGTAGAAGGTGTTGACCGCGCCAGACGTCGCCGGGCCGCCAGCGGGACGTGGGATGCCCGGCAGTGGGGGCAAAGTCGAACTCGGCGGCGACCGAGCCGTGGTCGGATAGGAGCGCCAGGTGGGCCATCAGGTCAGCGATGGGCTGGCGGTCGGCCTGCCAGAAGGTGGTGAGCATGACGGGGTCGCCCGGCGCGGCCTGCTGGCGGTCCACGTCGGCGCCGAGGAGGGTGAGAGGCCCCAAGGGCGCGTCGAGGCGCGGCGCGCTGGCGAGGGCATCTGGGTCGGCGGGCTGCGTGGGAGGCGTGACGACGGTCCGCCCCAGGGCGAGTTCAGGCCCCAGGGCTGCGGCCCGCGAGTCGTAGGCGGTGAGGGGGGCCAGCG